>NZ_JBNCLD010000005.1:135269-146264 GCF_049844505.1 Micromonospora sp. DT229
TCCCGGGGGGCCCCCCCTCGTGTTTCTGTTTGTCAACCCCCCCCCCCCGGGGGGGGGCGCACTTTTTGGGCCCCCCCCCGCCGAAGTCTGTGCGGGGCGGTCAGTCGACCTCGGCGAAGCCGGGCAGCCAGCGTTCCAGGATGCCCCGGTAGGGCGCCTGGGCCTCCAGTTGGCACAGCACCCCGATCGACCCGAGGGTCACCCGGTGGATCAGCAGGTACGACGGCGGCAGGTTGAGCTGCCGACTGAACTGGTACGCCGGGGATCGGGGATTCGCCAGCCGGGCGGCCTCGGCCCGCAACCAGGCCCGGGTGAATCGGAATTCCTCGACCGCGATCGGTTCGAGCATCGGACGCAGGAAGTCCAGCAGGGCCTGGCCGTCGACCGGAGCCTCGGAGCTGACGAAACCCTCGGCCCGCAGACCGGCCACCACCTCGTCGGCGTCGCCGCGCAGGGCCAGCCCCGCGATGCGGCCGATCGGTTCCGGAGTCCCCTCCGGCATCCGCGCCACCGCGCCGAAGTCGATCACCGCGAGCCGGCCGTCCGGCAACAGCCGGAAGTTGCCGGGATGGGGATCGGCGTGCAGCAGCCCGGCCCGCATCGGGGCCGACAGGTGCAGGGTGGCCATCAGCCGACCCGCCTCGTCGCGCTGCTGCTCACTGCCCTCCCGAATGATGTCGGCCAGCGGGGTGCCCTCCACCCACTCGGTGACCAGGACCCGGGGCGAGGCGGAGAACACCCTCGGCACGTAGATCTCGGGGTCGTCCGCGTACGCGGTGGCGAAGGCCCGTTGCGACTCCGCTTCCAACTCGTAGTCGAGTTCCTCGGTGATCCGCTCCCGCAGCTCGGTCAGCAGCGGTTTGATGTCCAGCCCCGGCTGGATCGCCCGGAACATCCCCCCGAGTCGGGAGAGCTGCTTGAGGTCGGCGAGCAGGGCGTCACCGGCCCCCGGATACTGGATCTTGACGGCGACCTGTCGAGTGGTGTCGTCCGGCATCCGCCACACCGCGCGGTGCACCTGACCGATGCTCGCCGCGGCGGCCGGCGAATCGTCGAAGCTTTCGAACCGGTCCCGCCAGGCCGGGCCTAGCTGCTCGGCCAGCACCCGGTGCACGCTGGCGGCCGGCAGCGGTGGCGCGGCCTCCTGGAGTTTGGTCAGGGCCTGCCGGTACGGCGCGGCGACCTCCTCCGGCAGGGCGGCTTCGAAGACCGACAGGGCCTGGCCGAACTTCATCGCCCCACCCTTGAGCTGGCCGAGCACGCTGAACAGCTGCTCGGCCGTACGCTGCTGGATCTCCGCCGAGATCACGTCGGAGGCGAGCCCGGTGACACGCTTTCCCATGCCGAGGACGGTCCGACCGGCGAAGCCGAGCGGCAGAGCGGCGAGCTTGGCGGTCCGGGAGACGGCGCGGCGCGGGATGTCGGTCACCTGGCCATTGTTACTGACTCGGCACCCCGGCTGCTGCCGTGCGGCCGGGCTGACTGCCCGGCGTTCGGGCACGCCAGCATCCGCAGCGGGGATGCGGCGGCCACTGGCGGCGCCGGAGGTTGCCCGGGGAGGTGAGTTCGACCGCGGCGCCGAGGGTCTCCGGGGTACCCCCGTCCAGGTGTAGCAGGGCCTCACTGACCGCGAAGGCGGTGGCCGCCAACAGGCTGCCCACGGTGCCGCTGGGGGTGGCGGGGCGACTGGCCAGCTGGGCGGCCAGCGCGGGCCAGTCGGGATCTCGGTCGGTGCGGTGCAGGTCCAGGCAGCCCAGGCAGGGCCCGTCCGGCGGCCGGACCAACGGCCCGATCACCGGTACGGCCTCCCGCAGGTCCACCAGCAGATGTGGTCGGCGACGTTGGGTGTGTCCGGCGGCCAGCAGCGCGGCCGGCCGGTCGGTGCCCAGTTGGATCACCAGGTCGGGCCGGGGCCGCCGTTGTGGACCGGTGCCGGTGCCGGGCGCCGATCGGGTGACGGCGGCCCGCACCGCCCGGCCCAACGGTCGACCGATCTCAGCGGCCGCGATGCCGGTACCGACCAGGTCGATCGGTCGGACCACACCGGGCAGGTCGGGATGAACGTGACCGACGCCGGCCTGGGCCAGGGCGACGGCGATGGCGGCGCCGAGTGGGCCGCTGCCGGTGACCATGACTCGGCTGGCCAGTCGGCGGCGGAGGACCTGGGCGGGAGTCCCCGGAAGCCGGGCGGCGGTCAGGGCCAGGGCGGCGGCCTCCGTGGCCAGCCTGGCCCGGCGGGGTCCGGTCAGCTCGCGGGGCAGGAGGGTGTGCATCGGTACCACCAGCCCGGCGGCCCGCAGGGCGTCGAGCAGGGTATGTGCGTGCTCCGTCCGGCTCTTGGTGCCGGTGACCACCTGTCGTTCGCTGTGCCGGCCGTCGAGCAGGTCCAGCAGCTCGGCGGCCCGGGGGTCCGCGATCTCCACCAGGACGGCTCGGTCCTGGTCGAGCCCGAGTTGCAGGGTGTGCCGGTCGCGCCAGAGGCGACTTAGCCCGGGAAGCAGGGTGGGACGGGGGGAAGGCGAAGAAGGCGGCATGGGTACGAACAGTGACCGAATCCCTGCGTTGCGTCGATCGTTGTCCACAGGTGGTCAGGGTCAGATCCAGGGCTGTCCACAGGATTTGACGAGATATCCACAACCGGCGGGTAGCTACAGTCGGTCCTCCGACAGTCACTCACACAGACGAACGGGGGGAGGCCGCCTCGGCCTCCCCCCGTTCGTCAGGTGCGTACGTCAGACCTTGGCCTTGCCCAGGATGCGGTTCACTGTTGTGCCGCACACCGGACACTTGCCCTTGGCCATGTTCATGCCGGTCTTCGAGACCTCCACGCGGCCTTCGAAATCCCGCTTCTCCTTGCACTTGACGCAGTAACCGTTGTAGCTCTGGGCCTGGTCGGCCACGGTGCCCTCCTCGTCTCGTCCGCCGGTCGATACCGGTCCGGCGGGTTTCCGGCGGCGGTCGCGTACGGCGTCCGGCGCTGGTCTTTGTCGCGGTCACCCTCGTGACCGCTGGTTGGCGGACCCTACCCAGGTGTGGGTGGTTCCATGTCAGCTGCGCTTTGCCACTGTGAGCAAGGCGACGTCGAGAGTGTGCACGCCAAATCGGGCCAGATCAGCCAGTTTCGCGGGGACACGCCGACCGGGCGCCCGCAATTGCGCTGGTGGTGCCAGTTGTGGCGGGGTCAGGTACCCCCGCTGGGCAGGGCCCATGCGATGATCACTCAGCATGGGCGGGCAGCGACATTACCGCTCAGCCCACCACGAAGCGTGATCGCGACACATCGCCCCGAGGCCGGGAAGATTTTTTTCGGGACTTCTGGCGACCAATCACCATTTTTCGGACGCGTGTCGCGGGTTGACCCTTGCGGACCCCTGGTGACAACGCATTAGCTTGCCATCGTGACAGCAAACCGAGGCTGCGCGGCCCACTGATGGCTGGGCCGCGGAAGCCGGTCGTCGAGGTACGGCGCAGCCAGCGCCGGCGACGCACGGTGTCCGCCTACCGCGACGGTGAGCGCGTCGTCGTCCTCATCCCGGACCAGTTCTCCCGGGCCGAGGAGAGCGAGTGGGTCGACCGGATGCTCGCCCGGCTCGCCGCCCGGGAGGGCCGCCTGGCCCGCTCCGACGGGGAACTGCTGGCCCGAGCCGACCGGCTGATCAATCTCTATCTGGCCGAATACGGCAGCCAGGCCCTGCCGGCCAGCGTCCGCTGGGTGAGCAATCAGAACGGCCGTTGGGGCTCCTGCACCCCGGCGGACCGGTCCATCCGGTTGTCCCACCGACTCCAGGACATGCCGGACTGGGTCCTCGACTACGTGCTGCTGCACGAACTCGTGCACCTCATCGTGCCCAGCCACAACGCACACTTCTGGGCCCTGGTCGGCAGGTACGCCAAGACCGAACGCGCCCGAGGCTATCTGGAGGGCGTGGCGGCCGTCTCCGGCGTCCCCTGACACCGGCGGGCACCCCGGTCGACCCACGGCGTAGGGTCGGGGAATGCCCCGACGTGTGGTGGTGGCCCTGCTGGCGCCGGTCACCTGGGCGCCGCCCGGCCTCGACCCGGCCCAATGGCGTACGGCCCTCGCCGAGGACGTGGTGGACCTGCTGGCCACCCTCAACGAGGTGGACACCGCGGTGGCGGTCACCCCGGCAGACCGTTGGCTCGCCGACGCGGTGATCTGGCCGGGCACCCGGGTCTACGAGGTGCCCGAACCCACCCCGAACGCGGTCTTCGCCGCCCTGGCCAGCACAACCGCGCCGACCGACCCCGCCGACCCGGTCGGTGGTGCTGGAGCGGGGGAGGGGGGCCGGTACGAACAGGTGGCTGTGATCGCCGGGGACGCTCCCGACCTGCCGGGGCTGACCATCGGCAAGCTGTTGCGTCCGCTGACCAGCCGTCCGGTAGCGGTCGCCCCGGCCGAGGGCGGCGCCGGCCTGCTGGGTGTGGCAGCCCGGCTACCCGTACCGCCCTGGCTGCCGCCGCTGGACCTGGACGCCACCATGCCCGCGGCCGTGCGCGCGGCGGCGCCCCGCCCGGGTGACCTGGCGGTCACCCCCTCCTGGCACCGGCTGCGCGGCCCGGCGGACCTGGCCCGGCTCGACCCCGCCCTCGGTGGCTGGGAGAACACCCGCGCCCTGCTGGCCGACGCCGACCAGCCCGGCGAGTCCTGAACAACCCGCGCGGCGACCCATCAGCCCGGCGGAGCCTGAACGGCCCCGCGCGGTGCGCCCTCAGCCCTCAGAACCTGCGCAACCCCGCGTGAAGAACGCTGCCCGCGTGACGCGGTGTGAATTCGCTCGATGTGGGATCGAGTGGCCTCAGAGTCACGCGAAGCCACTCGATGCCAGATCGAGCGTGATCTTGCCTGGTTGAGCATGATCTTGGCGATCCCGCGCAGGGTCAGCGGTGCGGACGCGGTGCCCGTTCTCAGGAGGGGGTGTCGCCGCCCTTGGGGTCGTCGTCCCGGCGACCCTGCTCGCCTGGGGCCTTCTCCTCCGGGCCGCCGGGGGCGGTGAAGTCGAAGCTTTCCAGCTCGGCCATCAGGTCGACATCGGTCATGGCGAAGGCCACCGGGTCGGCGAAGTCGTCGTCGGAGGGCAGCAGGTCGGGGTGCCCCCACAGAGCGTCCCGGCCGCCGATGCCCCGGTGCTCGGTGAGCGCCGCCCAGAGGGCCGCAGCCTCCCGCAGTCGGCGGGGCCGCAGCTCCAGCCCGACCAGGGCGGCGAAGGTCTGCTCGGCCGGCCCGCCGGCGGCCCGGCGCCGACGGAAGGCCTCGCCCAGCGCCACCACGTTCGGCAACCGGCCGGCCGCCGCGCCGTCGACCACGTGGCAGACCCACCCCTCGACCAGGGCCAGGGCGGTCTCCAACCGGGCCAGGGACGCCTTCTGGGTAGGGCTGTCCTCCGGGGTGAAGATGCCTTCCAACGCGATGGCCTGCATCGACTCCGGATCGGTCGGATCGACCCGACCCATCGCCTCCTCGATCGCCTCCCGGTTGACCCGGATGCCGGCGGCGTACGTCTCGACGGCGTTGAGCACATGCCCGCGCAACCACGGCACATGCTCGAACAGCCGCTGGTGTGCCGCCTCGCGCAGGGCGACGTAGAGGCGTACCTCGTCCTCGGGTAGCTCCAGGCCCTCGCCGTAGCTGCGGATGTTGGCCGGGATCAGGGCGGCCGTGCCGGCCGGGCCGAGGGGCAGGCCGATGTCACCGACGGAGAGCACCTCCGCGGCGAGCGAGCCGAGGGCCTGGCCCAGCTGACCGCCGAAGAGGGCGCCACCCAGGGTCGCGACCATCGACTGCATCGGGCCCAGTTGGGCGCGGGCCTCCGGCGGCACCAGGTCACCCATCGCGGTGACCATGCGGCTGGCCACCGGGTCGCACAGCTTGCGCCAGACATCGAGGGTCTTGAAGATCCATTCGTTGCGGTTCCAGGCCATCACGGTCCGGATGCCCGAGGGCAGCGCGGAAGCCGGCTCCAGCCAGAGGTCGGCGATGCGCAGCGCCTCCTCGACGGCGTTGCGTTCGTACGGCGAGACCGCCGGGTCGCCCGACGCGGCTAGCTGGCTGGCCGCGACCTGGCGGGCCAGGTCCCAGTTGACCGGCCCGCTTCCCGGCGCGGAGAGCAGGTGCTGCAACTGCGACATGAACTGCTGCATCTGCGCGGGGTCGTTGGGGTCGGGCGACTGCCCACCTGGTAGCGCGAAACCGAACGGAATATCAGGCACGACGTCTACGGTACGCGTGCCGCGCCCCAGGTGGCCCGCGCCGCTGTTGCGCTGAGGGCGAAGTCGCCCTCATGCCGCCGGACGCCGTGGCCCGGATCGGTACGCTCTGCCGCATGAGACGTCGAGGCGTGACCGTCCTGCTCGGTGCTCTGCTCACCGCTCTACTCAGCATCGGGGTGCTCGGTGCGCCCGTCCCGTATGTGGTGCTCGGTCCTGGTCCGACCGTGGACACCCTCGGGCAGGAGGACGGCAAGGAGGTCATCCAGGTTTCCGGACGGGAGACCTCCACCTCGACCGGTCAACTCCGGCTGACCACGGTAGGGGTGCAGCCCAGCGCCAAGCTGCGGACCGCCATCCAGGGGTGGCTGGACGACGATCAGGCGGTGGTGCCGCGCGAGCTGGTCTACCCGCCGGGGGAGAGCCGGGAGCAGGTCGAACAGCGCAACGCCGAGGACTTCCAGGTCTCCCAGACCAGTGCGGAGACCGCCGCGCTGCGCAAGCTCGGTTACGAGGTCCAGGTCGTCGTCCGGGGGGTCTCCGCCGACGGCCCGGCGGTCGGGGTGCTCCAGGAGGGTGACGTGATCACCTCCGTGGACGGTGCCGCGGTGCCGCTGGCCTCCCGGCTGACCGAACTGATCAGGGCCAAGCCGGCCGGCACCCCGCTGCGGATCGGCTTCACCCGCGATGGGGTGGCCGACACCGCCACGATCACCACCCGGGAGATCGACGGTCGCCCCCGCATCGGGGTGGACATCGGGCAGCAGCAGCCGCATCCGTTCACCCTCTCCTTCGACCTCAAGGACATCGGGGGTCCCAGCGCGGGCCTGATGTTCGCCCTGGGCATCATCGACAAGTTGACCCCGGAGGACCTGACCGGCGGCCGGATCATCGCCGGCACCGGCACCATCGACGACTCCGGTCGGGTCGGTCCGATCGGCGGCATCCCGCAGAAGCTGGTCGGGGCCAAGGAGGCCGGTGCCACGGTCTTCCTGGTGCCGGCGGCCAACTGTGCCGAGGCGGTACGCAACCGGCAGCCCGACCTGCCGCTGGTGAAGGTGGGTTCGCTCGACGAGGCCCTGGCGGCGCTGGAGACCCTGCGGGCCGGCGGCGAGCCGACCCACTGCTGAATCCTGCGGTGACCCCACCGCCCGCCTCCGGCCGGTTGTCCCGCCCCTGAGCAGGGCGAACGCGCGGGAGGTGGCGATCTGCGAGGGTCGCCTCAGGCGGCTGCCCCGCGACCTTGCTCGGATGCTCTCAGCCGCACCCCGTACTCTGGGTGCCTGGTCGGTGCCGATCATATCGAGCGTGCGGAGCCAACAGTGGTCATGCGTAGCAGCAGCCCCCTGCCGAGGATGAGCCGACGTGGACGCGTCACGGTCGGCGTCTTGATCGGGGTGTTCGTCCTGTTCACCCTGCTGGGCTGGGGGGTGCAGGCCTGGACAGACTGGCTCTGGTTCTCCGAGGTCGACTACACCCAGGTCTTCACCGGGGTCCTGCTCACCCGACTGGTGCTCTTCCTGGCCGGCGCGGCAGCGATGGCGGCCATCGTCGGGGGTAACCTCTGGCTGGCCCAACGGCTGCGGCCCCGCAACCGGCCGCATTCGCCGGAGCAGGCCACCCTTGAGCGTTACCGGATGCTGCTCGGCCCCCGGCTGGGGCTGTGGATCGCGCTGGCCGCGGCGATCGTGGGGCTGTTCGCCGGGCTGTCCGCCCAGAGCCGCTGGAACCAGTGGCTGCTCTTCCGCAACGGCGGCGACTTCGGCGTCAACGACCCCGAGTTCGGTACGGACATCGGCTTCTACATCTTCCAGTTGCCGTTCTGGCGCTTCCTGCTCGGCCTGGGCTTCACCGCCGTGGTGTTGGCCCTGATCGGCTCGCTGGCGGTGCACTACCTGTTCGGCGGGGTGCGGCTACAGGGCGTCGGCGACCGGATGACCAACGCCGCGCGGGCCCACCTGAGTTCCCTGGTGGCGGTCTTCGTCCTGCTCAAGGCGGTCGCCTACGTGCTGGACCGGCGTTCCATGCTGCTGGAGTACAACGACGGGGTGGGGGTCTACGGTGCCGGGTACGCCGACATCAACGCCCTGTTGCCGGCCAAGGAGATCCTCGCCTACATCTCCGTGGTGGTGGCGATCGCGATCATCGTGTTCTCCAACGCCTGGATGCGCAACCTGGTCTGGCCGGGCATCTCCCTGGCCCTGCTCGGGGTCTCCGCGGTGGCGATCGGCGGCATCTACCCCTGGGCGGTGCAGACCTTCGAGGTCAAGCCCAGCGCCCGGGACAAGGAGGCGCCGTACATCGAGCGCAGCATCCAGGCCACCCGCGCCTCCTTCGGGCTGGACATCGCGCAGCACACCCCGTACGCGGCCAGCAACCTGACCCCACCGGAGAGCCTGGCCACCGACACCTCGGTGGTGTCGAACGTCCGGTTGCTCGACCCGCAGCTGGTCAGCGAGACCTACACCCAGTTGCAGCAGGTACGTGGCTTCTACGACTTCGGCCCGAAGCTGGACATCGACCGGTACACCATCGAGAACCAGACCCAGGACTACGTGGTCGGGGTACGCGAGATCAACTACGGCGAGCTGACCGCCCAGCAGAGCAACTGGATCAACCGGCACACGGTCTACACCCACGGGTACGGGGTGGTGGCCGCCCCCGCCAACCGGGTGGTCTGCGGTGGCCAGCCGTACTTCGTCTCCGGCTTCCTCGGCGACCGGGCGCAGGAGTCCTGCTCCTCGCCCACCGACCTGATCCCGGCCAGCCAGCCCCGGATCTACTACGGCGAGCGGATGCAGGGCAGCGACTACGCCATCGTCGGCAAGCCCAACCCGGACGCCAACCCGGCCGAGTTCGACCGGCCGGCCGGCGAGACCGGTGAGGGCCGCGAGTCGTACTACACCTACACCGGCTCAGGCGGCGTCGAGATCGGTTCGTTCACCCGGCGCCTGCTCTACGCGATCAAGGAGCAGGAGGCGAACTTCCTGCTCTCCGAGGCGGTCAACGACAACTCCAAGCTGCTCTACGTGCGTAACGCCCGGGACCGGGTGGAGAAGGTCGCGCCGTTCCTGACCCTGGACGGCGACCCCTACCCGGCGGTCGTCGACGGCCGGGTGCAGTGGATCGTGGACGGCTACACCACCGCGGCCACCTACCCGTACGCGGAGCGGGTCAACCTCCAGCAGGAGACCACGGACGAGTTGACCGGCCGGGGCACCATCCAGTTGGCCCGGGAGAACGTCAACTACATCCGCAACTCCGTGAAGGCGACCGTCGACGCGTACGACGGCACGGTCACCCTCTACGAGTTCGACGAGAACGACCCCGTGCTCAAGGCGTGGAACAAGGCCTTCGGCGGTGACCTGATCAAGCCGCGCGCCGAGATCCCGGAGTCCCTGGCGGCCCACTTCCGCTACCCCGCGGACCTGTTCAAGGTGCAGCGCAACCTGCTCACCCGGTTCCATGTCACGAGCCCGGGCGACTTCTACTCCGGGCAGGACTTCTGGCAGGTGCCGAACGTGCCGGACGCGCCGGACAGCGAGGTCAAGCAGCCGCCGTACTACCTCTACACCCAGTTCCCCGAGCAGGACGCGCCGACCTTCCAGCTGACCAGCGCGGTCACCCCGAACGGCCGGCAGAACCTGGCGGCGTTGATCTCCGGGTCGTACCAGGACGGCAAGCCCAGGTTGCAGGTGCTGGAGTTGCCCGACCAGACCCGGGTCTCCGGCCCGGTGCAGGTGCACCAGCAGATGACCAACAACGCCAACATCCGGCAGCAGTTGAACCTGCTCTCCTCCAACCAGGCCCAGGTGCAGTACGGCAACCTGCTCTCCCTGCCCTTCGGCAACGGGATGCTGTACGTCGAGCCGGTGTACGTCAAGAGCAACCAGACCGACGCGTACCCGCTGCTGCAGAAGGTGCTGATGTCCTACGGTGACGGCGGTTCCTTCGTGGTCCTGGCCGACAACCCGACAGACGGCATCAAGCAGCTGGTCGAGCAGGGCAAGCGGGCCAACGCCGGTAACCCGCCGCCGGCCACCGAGCCGCCGGCCGGGGACGAGGAGCCCGGGGCCACCCCGTCGGCGACTCCCTCGGCCACCCCGCCGGCCGGTGACGCGCCGCCGCTGACCGGCGACCTGGCGGCGGCCGCCAACCGGGTGCAGGCCGCGATCACGGAGGTGCGGGCCGCGCAGACCTCGGGCGACTTCGAGCGGTACGGCCGCGCGTTGAAGGAGTTGGACGAGGCCCTCACCGCCTTCCAGCAGGCCCAGCAGGCGGCCAACGGAGGCGGGGTCCCCGCGAACAGCCCGTCACCGACCGGCTGATCTGAGTCGAAAGGGGCCTGCCGTCGGTGATCCGGCGGCAGGCCCCTTTCTGCTGGTGCCGCGCCGACGGCCCGGCGGTTCCGGGGTCGTTTTGCGGCGACCGGGGGTAGTGCGCTACGGTGGATCTAGCGACGCGGGGTGGAGCAGCTCGGTAGCTCGCTGGGCTCATAACCCAGAGGTCGCAGGTTCAAATCCTGTCCCCGCTACTGCCCGACCACGGCCCCGGACTTACAAGTCCGGGGCCGTGGTCCGTTTCCGCTCGGCACCGAGCCCGCTCCGGTGGCTCGTCGGGAATGTGGCGGTGTTCGTGCCAATGGCGGGGGTGGGTGATCGGTGCGGTCACGGGTGCGGTAGGCTGAATCTACCGACGCGGGGTGGAGCAGCTCGGTAGCTCGCTGGGCTCATAACCCAGAGGTCGCAGGTTCAAATCCTGTCCCCGCTA
>NZ_JBNCLD010000005.1:146363-390791 GCF_049844505.1 Micromonospora sp. DT229
ACCACTGACTACGGCCCCGGACTTACAAGTCCGGGGCCGTAGTCGTTTCTCGGGACACCCTCCGGGCCGCTGTGCCGGTCCCGTCGATTTCGACACGCAGGTATTGGTCGACGGTGGTTGCGCCCGTCAACGAGGATGACGACATGTCTTCGTTGAGCAAATGGTGCGGCCGGCTCGGCACCCTCGTGGGCGTGGTCGTGCTGTCGGTGTTCGTCCCGGTCGCCGCGTGGGCCTCTACCGGGACCGGAGAACTGGTCGTCGAGGCTGCCCGGCGGCGGCGGGGTGGCGGCTTCATCGGCTTCCTGGGGCTGCTCTGCTGCCTGGCCGTGGTGGGCGTGATCGTGCTGCTGGTGCTCCGGATGACCCGCCGACGGCGCTGACCGGGCCCGGCCCGACCTCCTCGGGGCCCTTGCCTGTCGGCGGCGTGCCCGGCACATGGTCTACTTGTCGCCGTGGAACTTCTGCATTCGGGCAAGGTGAGGGATGTCTACGCCGACGGCGAGGATCTGATTCTGGTCGCCTCGGACCGCATCTCCGTCTATGACGTGGTGCTGCCGACCCCCATCCCGGACAAGGGCAAGCTGCTCACCGCGCTGTCACTGTGGTGGTTCGAGCAACTGGCCGACCTGGTGCCCAACCACGTCATCTCGGCCACCGAGGTGCCGGCGGAGTTCACCGGCCGGGCGATCCGGTGTCGTCGGCTGGAGATGGTGCCCATCGAGTGCGTGGCCCGAGGCTTCCTGACCGGTGGGGGTCTGAAGGAGTACGAACGCACCGGGGCGGTCTCCGGTGTCGAGTTGCCGCGCGGGCTGGTGGAGGCCTCCGCCCTGCCTGAGCCGATCTTCACCCCCTCGACGAAGGCGCCGGTGGGCGAGCACGACCAGCCGATGACCTTCGCCGAGGTCGTCGACAAGGTCGGGGCCCAGACCGCCGAACGGTTGCGTCAGTTGACTATCGACGTCTACTGCCGAGGCACCGAGCTGGCTGCGGAGCGGGGCATCCTGGTCGCCGACACCAAGATCGAGCTGGGCTGGGCGGCGGACGGCACCCTGGTCCTCGGCGACGAGGTGCTCACCCCGGATTCCTCCCGGTTCTGGCCGGCCGAGTCGTACCAGCCCGGCAGGACCCAGTTCTCCTACGACAAGCAGTACGTCCGGGACTGGGCCGCCGGTAGCGGTTGGAACAAGCAGGCCCCGGCGCCGGAGGTGCCGCCCGAGGTGGTCGAGGCCACCCGTGCCCGCTATGTGGACGTCTACGAGACGCTCACCGGCAAGCGCTGGGAGTAGCTCACTCCAGCCGGTGTCGTCCGGTGTGCTGCTCGGTGACTGCGGTGGTGGTGGTGATGCGTACCGTGGTGCCGGCCGGACCGGTCGCCACCTCCATGGCGTCGGTCAGTTCGCGGGCCAGCCACAGGCCCCAGCCCCCGGCGGTGTCGGGAGCCGGTCGGTTGCGGTTGTCCAGCCGCTGAATGCTGATGCCCCGGCCGTGGTCGGAGACCTCGCAGAGGATGAGCCCGGGCTCCGCCCACATCCGCAGCCAGCCCCGGCCCCCGCCGTGCCGCACAGCGTTGGTGATCAGCTCGTTGACGGCGAGCACGAAGTCGTCCAGGCGCTCCTCGCGCAGGCCTGCGGCGTGCGCACAGGAGGCGACCGAGTGTCGAAGCTCGGTCACCTGCGCCTGGTCGAAGGCATCGGCGATCAGGAGGGCATGTTCGATGGGCACCACCGTACGCGGTGTAGGCGGTTCTGCGTTCGTCATGGCCCTGTCCCGACAGAAGATCGCGGAGCGTTCCGCAGCATTTACCACCGTACGGCAGGGTTCATTGGGTCGCAGCGGCCGAAGTGGGAACCGATCACCTGTGGCATGGTGACCCACGTGCCGACGCCCGGTGGTTTCGAGGTTCCACTCTGGCGTGCCGTCGCGGTCTTCCGGGTGGCATCGCTGGCGTACGTCTGTGTGATCGTGGCCCGCGACGCGGACCGGTACGCCCACCCGTTCGCCGCCGGTGCGCTGGTGCTGGCGATGGCGGCCTGGACCATCGTCACCGCGATCGGCTACGCGGCACCGAGCCGGCGCGGCTGGCCGTTGCTCATCGCCGACCTGGGTGTCATCGTGGCCATTCTGCTGGTCACCCCGTGGGTGATGGGCCGGGAGGCGATCGAGGCGGGTCTGCCGACCCTGGCGGTCGCCTGGCTGAGCGGGCCGGTGTTGGCCTGGGCGGTCTCCGGTGGGCGGCGTCGTGGGGTGGTCGCCGCCCTGGTCATCGGCGGCACCGACCTGCTGACCCGGGGCATGGTCACCCCTACCGCGATCAACGGCGCCATCCTGATGCTGCTGGCCGGGGTGGTGGTCGGGTATGTCGCGCGGCTGGCGGTCCGGGCGGAGCAGCGGTTGCAGCAGGCCGTGGAACTGGAGGCGGCCACCCGGGAGCGGGAGCGACTGGCCCGCGACATCCACGACTCCGTGCTCCAGGTGCTGGCCCTGGTGTCTCGCCGAGGCGAGCGACTCGACGGGGAGGCCGGCGAACTGGCCCGGTTGGCCGGTGAACAGGAGGCGGCCCTGCGGGCGTTGATCTCCGATGCGGGTCCGCGGGCCACCGACGGGCCGATGGACCTGCGGGAACTGCTCGGCCGGTACGCCTCGGCCAGCGTCTCCCTGTCCACCCCCGCCACTCCGGTGCTGCTTGCTCCGCCGGTGGCGCGGGAACTGGCCGCCGCCACCGGGGCCGCTCTGGACAATGTGGCCCGGCACGGTGGGGGACGGGCCTGGGTGCTGGTCGAGGATGAGGGTGCGACCGTGACCGTGTCGATCCGGGACGAGGGGCCGGGCTTCCCTCCGCAGCGGCTCACCGAGGCCGCCGCCCAGGGCCGGCTCGGGGTGGCTCAGGCCATCCGAGGTCGGCTGGCCGACCTCGGCGGGACAGCCACGATCAACTCCGTGCCGGGCAGCGGTACCGAGGTCGAACTCACCGTGCCGAGGAGGAGACCGTGAGCGGAGTACGGGTGATGGTGGTCGACGACCACCCGATGTGGCGCGAAGGGGTGGCCCGGGATCTGGCCGAGGCCGGCCACGAGGTGGTGGCCAGTTGCGGCGAGGGCCGCCAGGCGGTCCGGGTGGTGGCCGCCGCCCGCCCCGACGTGGTGGTGCTGGATCTGCAACTGCCGGACATCTCCGGGGTGGAGGTGATCCGTGGGGTCCGCGCGGCCTGGCCGTCGGCCCGGGTGCTGATGCTCTCCGCCAGCGGGGAGCAGCAGGGAGTGTTGGACGCGGTGAAGGCCGGTGCCACCGGCTATCTGCTGAAGTCCGCCGGACACGCCGAGTTCCTGGACGCGGTACGGCGCACGGCGGCGGGGGAGCCGGTCTTCACCCCCGGCCTGGCCGGGCTGGTGCTCGGCGAGTACCGCCGGCTGGCGGCTGCCGGTGGGCCCCAGTCGGAGCAGGGCGACGGCACCCCCCGGCTCACCGAACGGGAGACCGAGGTGCTGCGGCTGGTGGCCAAGGGGATGTCCTACAAGCAGATCGCCGGCCGGCTGGGCCTCTCCCACCGCACGGTCCAGAACCACGTGCAGAACACCCTGGGCAAGCTGCAACTGCACAACCGGGTGGAGCTGACCCGCTACGCGATCGAGCAGGGTCTGGACGACTAGGCCGTCGCTGTGCGTGGGCTAGCGCCGTTTCGCCGAAACGGCGGGGTCTGGCTCGACCGGATACCGTCACTTCGGCGAGACGGTGCCAGACAGCCGCCACCCGGAGTCACACCGAGCGAGGCGGCCGGGTCTCGTTGACGGCCAGTTCCTCGGCGCTGGCTCCGCCGCCGGCGGCTCCCGCGTCGTACGCGATCGAATCGGCTTCCTGATCGGTGTGGGTACCCTCGTCCGGCTGGACCAGGCGGCCCACGTGGTCCTCCGTGGTGCCCAGCTGCCCGTGGTCGTAGAGGGAGACCGGGGAGTTCGGGTCGGAGGTCGGTCCCGGCTCCATCACGTCGGCGTCGAGCTGTGCCTGGGCGGCCTGCTCCCGACTGTCCGCCTCGGCCGCGATGTCCGGGTCCACCGGGGCGGCCAGAGGGTCGTCGACCGGCAGTTCGAACTGCTCCCGGCTCAGCTTGTAGTCCAGCGACTCACCGTCGAGCTGCTCGTCGGCGGTGACGCCGAACTCGTCGACGGCCACCGGTACGCGGTCACCGGGCAACTGGGCGGGCGCCGGGCCGTCCGCTTCCCGTCCGGTCAAGACGTCGTCCCCGGCCGTCGAGTCGTCATCGGCGGTGTCGGGCAGACCGTCGGCCTCGGGGTCGGACAGCGGGGCGGGGTACTCGTCTTCGCGCATACCTGCTCCACTACCCGCTGCCGGCGGTGCCGTAACCGGCCGGACCGGTGCCGATCCGCGGTGTCCCGGCCCTCAGCGCACCGTACGACGCTGGCGGGCCATCGCCGCGACCGTGTCGACCGCGCTACGGGCGGCGGCCCGGCCCAGGGCGGCGGTCATCCGGATCAGCTGACGGCGGCGGCCGTGCCAGCCACCGACCGGGATGCCCTCCCCGGCCGGACGGAAGACATTGCCCGTGCTGGGCGGGCGGACGGCGGGGCCGAACTGGGTGCGCCCGGCGTACCAGGCGAGGGCGCGTTCGGCCAACGCCGGGGCCAGCCGCCACTGGAGGCCGATCAACCGGGCTGCGCCCCCGGCGTACGCCTCACGGCGCGGACGGCGCAGCAGCCGCACGATCGTCTCCGCGACCAGCTCCGGAGGGTAGACCGGGGGTGGTGGGGCCAGTATCCGGCCGGTGTGGTTGGCGGCGTGCCGGAAGAAGGGGGTGTCGATGGCGGCCGGTAGCACCGTACAGATCGAGACGGCGCCCCGACCGGTGAGCCGCAGTTCCTGGCGTACCGTGTCGGCCAGGCCCCGGATGCCGTGTTTGGCGGCGTTGTAGGCGGACTGGTACGGCATGGCCACCTCGGCCAGCACGGAGGCGTTGTTGACCACCACACCCCCGCCGGCCGCGGCCAGGTGCGGCAGGGCGGCCCGCATACCGTAGGCGGTGCCGAGCAGATCCACCTCCAGCACCCGGCGGAACTCCGTCACCGGGATCTCGTCGAAGAGCCCGACAACCCCGACCGCCGCGTTGTTGACCCAGGCGTCGATGCGGCCGAACCGGGCCACCGCGCTCGCGGCCAGCCGCTCGACCGCCGCCGGGTCGGTGATGTCCGTTGGTACGACCAGGGCCTGCGCGCCCAGTTCGGCGCAACCCTGGGCCACCGTCTGCAACGCCGGCTCAGTGCGGGCGGCCAGCACCACCCGGCACCCGCTGCGCGCCAGGGCGTACGCGGTTGCCGTGCCGATGCCGCTGGAGGCGCCGGTGATCACCACCGTGCTGTCGCGGAGCGGTCGGGCGAGAGGCATTTGACACCGATACCCCACCCGGCCGCAGCTCATGCCGCCGCTCACAACCCGATCTGCCAGGTTTCGGCTCGTCGGAGGCCGGTTAATGGGACGCTCTGACCGGAGGACCACCGCCTATTTTGCATGGAGGTGACCCATGCGCGTCGGCCTTGTCTGTGCCCACGCCGCTGCGCCGACCTCCGGCGACGGAACCGTCGTCGGCACCTACCAGCACATCGCACGGGTGGCCGCTGAACTGGCCGGTCGAGGGCACGACGTGCGGGTCTACACCCGCCGGGACGATCCGGACCTGGCCGACAGCGACATCGTGGACGGTTACCGCATCGAGCGGGCCCCCATCGGACCGGTGACCCCGATACCCACCGCCGAACTGGTGCCGTACGTGTCGGAGTTCGGCAAGTGGCTGGCCGACCGGTGGGCGGCCGACTGGACCCCGGAGGTGGTGCACGGTCACTACTGGGTCGGTGGGCTGGCCGCCGCGCACGCCGTACGGGAGACCGACATCCCGGTGGTACAGACCTTCCACTCGCTCGGCATGGAGCAACTGCGTCACCTGGGCCCGCAGTACGACGGCCCGGGTACCCGTATCCCCCTGGAACGGGCGCTGACCCGGGCGGTGGACATCGCGGTGGCCCAGTGCAACGACGAGGTGGAGGAACTTACCCGGATGGGTCTGCAACGCATGTCCGTGGCGATGGTGCCGACCGGAGTGGACACCGGCCGGTTCCACCCCGACGGGGAGGCCGCCCCCCGCGACCAGCGTCCCCGGATCCTCTCCGTGGGCGGACTGGCCCCCGGCCACGGCCAGGAGGACCTGATCCGGGCCATGCGCCTGGTCGGGGAGGCGGAGCTGGTGATCGCCGGTGGCCCGCCGGCCAGTCAGTTGGCCGGGCACGCCGAGGCCCGTCGGCTGCGCGAGATGGCCGAGCGGGTGGGGGTGGGCGACCAGGTGCACCTGGTGGGTGCGGTGCCGCACGAGCAGATGCCCACCTGGTACCGCTCGGCCGACGTGGTGGCCTGCACCCCGCACTACTCCTCCGCCGGCCGGGTGTCCCTGGAGGCGATGGCCTGCGGTGTCCCGGTGGTCGGGTACGCCATGGGAGGCATCGCCGACGCCGTGGTCGACGAGGTCACCGGCAAGCTGGTGCCGCCGGGCGACGTCCGCACCCTGGGGATGACCCTGCGCCGGCTGCTCACCGACAACGCGGGCCGGTTCGCGTACGGGCACGCCGCCGTGGACCGGGTTCGGTGCAGCTACACCTGGGAACGGACCGCGACCGCCCTGGAACGGCTCTACGAGCGGGTGATCGGGCGGCGTAAACCGGTCGAGGCGGCCTGAGCCGACACTGGACCCTCCGCAACCCTGGGCGACATCCTGGGGTTCTGCCGGGGGGCTGGGGTGGGATCCTGCACGGCACGTGCGGTCTCCTGGGCCACCGCGTGATGATGTTGCGGCTCGGCGTACCGGGTCAGCCCGATGACGGCCGCCAGGGTGACCAGGAAACCCAGGCCGGCCAGCCATTCCCGGCCCGGCCAGATCTTGTCGTTGAGCAGCACCAACCCGATGATCGCGGCGGGTACCGCACCGGCGGCGTCCATGGCGGCCACCGCGGCCGTGGTGGAACCCCGCTGCATCGCCAGCCCCAGCAGCAGTTGGCCGACGATGGAGTGGCCGATGAGCAGATAGAGCAGGGGGTCGGCGAGGAAGGCGTTCCAGGTCGGGGCCGAGGCGAGCGGCCGGGCGGCCACCGCGGCGGCGGAGAAGCCCAGGCCGGCCAGGGCACCCAGGGCCACCGAGCCGGGTACGCCCTGCAACCGGACCGCGGGGACACCCAGCACCGCGATCGCCCCCAGCGCCCCCAGCAGGGCGATCACCCCCGCCATGCCCAGGGGCTTGGAGGGTGCCGGCTGCGCGGAGAGCACCAGCGCGGTGATCCCGCCGACGAGCAGGAACAGCAGGACCACCTCGGCCACCGGCAGTCGCCACTTCAGGACGATCACCCCGAGTACGGCGGTGACCCCCAGCCCGGCGGCCACACTGGCCTGCACCAGGAACAGGGGCAGGTCCCGGCGGGCCAGGAAGGCCAGCACGAACCCGGCGACCTGACAGACCAGACCGATCAGATAGGTGCGGTGTCCGGCCAGGCGCCACAGCAGCCCGGGGTCGAAGGTGTGCTGCACGGTGGTGCGAGCGGCGGCGACCGACTGCAACAGGTTGGCGATGCCGTACGCGACGATCATCGCCGCCAGAAAACACCAACTAGCGGTAGCCACCTGGCGAGGATAGAGGCAACCGGCCGTCAGCGCGCGGTCGGCCGACCCAGCCTCCGCAGGACGTCGGGGTGCAACATGCCGTTGCTGGCCACGGCGCTGGTCTCGGTCCCGGCGGGGGCCGGAGCACCCTCCAGATCGGTCATGATTCCCCCGGCCTCGGTCACGATGGGCACCAATGCGGCCACGTCCCACAGCGACAACTCGGGCTCGATCATGACGTCGAGTGCCCCCTCGGCCAACAGCGTGTATCCGTAGAAGTCGCCGTAGGCCCGGCTGCGCCAGGTGTCCCGCATCAACTGGAGCACCGGCTCCAGCCGACCGGACTGTTCCCAACCGCCCAGCGAGGAGTAGCACAGACTGGCGTCGGCCAGTTCGCGTACCTGGGACACCCGGATGCGCTCGCCACTGTCGGCGTCCGGGCCGGCGTACGCCCCGGCGCCCCGCGCCGCCCACCAGCGGCGATCCAGCGCCGGTGCGGAGACCACCCCGACGACCGGGCGGCCGTCCTCCAGCAGCGCGATCAGGGTGGCCCAGATCGGTACCCCCCGAACGAAGTTCTTGGTGCCGTCGATCGGGTCCACCACCCACTGCCGGGCCCCGACGGCGGGGGTGGCGCCGTACTCCTCGCCGAGCAGGCCGTCGTCGGGCCGCTGCTGCGCCAGCAGGGCGCGGATCTCGCGTTCCACCGCGGTGTCCGCGTCGGAGACCGGGGTCAGGTCCGGCTTGGACTCCACCCGCAGGTCCAGGGCGCGGAACCGGGCCATGGAGATGGCGTCGGCGGCGTCGGCGAGACGGTGGGCCAGAGTGAGGTCCTCGGCGTACCCGGTCATGGGTTGCACCGTAGCGAGGCCTCCGGTGGCCCACCGGATCGGGGCCGACCTGGGCTCATTCCGGGCGCCCTCGTGGATCTTGCTCGACCTCGTCGCGGGGGTTGGTAGCGCCGCGCGGGTCGGTCTCACCGGCCCGGGAGGCCAGCAACCGGTGGTACGAGGCCAGCCGGCGCGGGTCGGCCCGGCCCTCGGCCACCCAGGCGGCCAGGGCGCAGTCGGTCTCCTCGGGGGTGTGGGCGCAGTTCACCGGGCAGTCGACCGTGGCCTCGACCAGATCCGAGAACCCGTGCAGCAGGCTCTCGGCGGACACGTGGGCCAACCCGAAGCTGCGTACCCCCGGGGTGTCCACGATCCACCCCGGGTCCTCCGCTGCCCCGGCGACACGGGGCAGCCGCAGGGCCACCGCACTGGTCGAGGTGTGCCGGCCCCGCCCGATCGCGCTGACCGTGCCGACCGCCCGGGCCGCCTCCGGAACGAGGCGGTTCACCAGGGTCGACTTGCCGACCCCGGAGTGCCCGACGAGGACGGAGACCCGACCGGCCAGCAGGCTGCGCAGCGCGTCCAGTGCGGAGTCCGGCCGGATCAGCACGTACGGCAGTTCCAGCTCGGTGTAGTAGCCGAGCACGGTCTCCGGACCGGCCAGATCGGCCTTGGTCAGGCAGAGCAGCGGCTCGATGTCGGCGTCGTACGCGGCCACCAGGCACCGATCGATGAAGCCGGTACGCGGTGGCGGATCGGCCAACGCGCTGACGATCACGAGTTGGTCGGCGTTGGCCACCACCACCCGTTCCAGCCGCCCCTCCGCGGTGCTGGCGTCGTCCTCGGCGGTACGGCGCAGCACCGACCGGCGTGGCTCGATCCGGACGATGCGGGCCAGCGCCCCCGGGGCCCCCGAGGTGTCGCCGACCAGGCCCACCCGGTCACCGACGACGACCGACTTGCGACCCAGCTCGCGGGCCCGCATCGCGGTGACCAAGGGGGTCTCCGGGGCGGCTGCGGCCAGCACACAGGTGTACCGCCCCCGGTCCACCGCGATCACGAAGCCGTCCTGCGCGTCGCTGTGTAGGGGCCGGGTGCGGGTACGCGGACGGGAGGACTTGCCGGGCCTGACCCGTACGTCGTCCTCGTCGTACTCGCGTCGCTTGGTCGCCAGGACCGCTCCTGTCCGTCTGCTCAGTTCTTGCCGGTCACCATCGCCGACCACAGGGCCGGGAACTCCGGCATGGTCTTGGAGGTGCACGCCACATCGTCCAGCACGATGCCGGGCACGGCCAGGCCGGCCACCGCGGCGGCGTGTGCCATCCGATGGTCATCGTAGGTGCGGAACACCCCACCCCGCAGCGGCCGGGGTCGGATCTCCAGCCCTTCGGCCGACTCGGTGATGTCCGCGCCCAGGGCGGCGAACTCCCGGGCGAGGGCGGCCAGCCGGTCGGTTTCGTGGCCCCGGATGTGGCCTACCCCGGTGAACACCGAGGGGGAGTCCGCCAGCATGGCCAGCCCGGTGAAGGCGGGAGTCAACTCGCTGACGTCCGACAGGTCGGCGTGCAGGCCGCGCACCGTCCCGGTGCCCCGCACCGTGAGTCCCTCCGTGGTCAGCGCCACCTGCGCACCCATCTGCGTCAACAGCGAGCGCAGCCGCTCGACCGGCTGGGCGCTGCTGCGCGGCCAGCCCTGGAGGGTCACCTCGCCACCGGTGACCAGGGCGGCGGCGAAGAAGGGCACCGCACCGGACAGGTCGGGCTCGATCTCCCAGCCCCGGCCGGTCAGCGGGCCGGGCTCGACCACCCAGACGTCCGGAGTGCTGTCGTCCACGGCCGCTCCGGCGGCTCGCAGCATCCGCACGGTCATCCGCAGGTGTGGTGCCGAGGGCACGGGCGGGCCGACATGCCGGACCACCAGCCCACGGTCGAACCGGGGGGCGGCCAGCAGCAGCCCGGAGACCAGTTGGCTGGAGGCGGAGGCGTCGATCACGACCTCCCCGCCGGTGACCTGGCCGGTGCCCTGCACGGCCAGGGGCAGGCTGCCGGTCGCCGGGGTGTCCACCCGGACCCCCAGCGAGCGCAGCGCCTCGATGAGGGGCCCGAGCGGGCGGGTACGGGCGGCCGGGTCGCCGTCGAAGGTGACCCGCCCCACGGCCAACCCGGCCACTGGGGGCACGAAACGCATGATCGTGCCGGCCAGCCCGACGTCGACATGCGCCGGGCCGACCAGCCGGTGCGGCCGGACCAGCCAGCGCTCGTCGTCGGTGATCGACACATGGGCGCCCAGGGCCCGCAGCCCGCCGGCCATCAACTCGGTGTCCCGGGCCCGCAGCGGCTTGGCCAGGGTCGAGGGGCCGGCGGCCAGCGCGCTGAGCACCAGGGCGCGGTTGGTCATGGATTTGGATCCGGGCAGCCGTAGCGAGGCCGTGACCGGATCGGTGGCGGTCGGGGCGGTCCACGGCTGTAGCGGCCGGGTCGCGGTCGGGTTCCCCACGGTTACATTCTGCCGTGTCGCGGGCGGACGGTCCGTCGGCCGTCGCTCTCGCTCCCGGTGGACGGGACGTCGTAACCGTCGCCGACGCGCTAGCGTGTGCGGCATGTGCGGGAGGTACGCCACGACCCGGAGCTCCGGTGACCTGAGCGGGATCTTCGAGGCCACCGACGAGACCGCAGGTGACCTGGTCGCCGACTACAACGTCGCGCCGACCAATCGGGTGCCCCTGGTCCGGCTCGACGCGCAGGGGCACCGGGCGCTCTCGGCGGGACGCTGGGGGTTCCTCCCCGCCTGGTCCCGGTCGCCCGCCAACGCCGCCCGCATGATCAACGCCAGGGCCGAGACGGTGGCCACCAGCCGGGCGTACGCCGCGGCCTTCGCCCGCCGCCGGTGTCTGGTCCCCGCCGACGGCTGGTACGAGTGGGTCCGCCGGCCGGGTGGAGCGAAGCAGCCCTACTACATGACCTCGGTGGAGGAGTCAGTGCTGGCCTTCGCCGGCATCTGGTCGGCCTGGGAGGCCCCCAGTGGCCCCCTGCTGACCTTCAGCGTGGTCACCACGGCCGCCCTGGGCGAGTTGGCCGAGGTGCACGACCGGATGCCCCTGCTGCTGCCGCCGCAGCGGTGGGCGACCTGGCTGGGCTCCTCGGCGGACCCGACGAGCCTGCTGGCCCCACCGCCGCTGGACTGGCTCGCCGGCATCGAGATCCGACCGGTGGGGACGGCCGTGGGCAATGTGCGAAACGACGGTCCGGAGCTGATCGCCCGGGTGTCGTCGGCACCGGTCGATGACTCCGCCGAGGTGGGGTTGTTCTGAGCGGAGCCTCCGCGAATTGTCGGGAGTGATTTGCCGCGATTACGGGTGAAAGGTCAGCCGATCGTTCTGGCAACTTCCCGGCGAACTCTTGTCTCGATGTCCACAAATGCGATACAACACAGCGCCGGTGATGGCTATCGCTCCCGTCTAGGTGAGTGGTATTCATCGATGTTGCTGGTCCCACGGGGGAGGTGGGTGGATGACCAGGGCGCGTATGCCCCGTCCACATGAGGTAGCCGCTGCGCGGCGTGATCCGCGACTGTTGCGGGCCCTGCGCGAGCGCCGACAGGATGAAGCCTGGCGCACCAGGGGCACCTGTCAGAGTGTTGATCCGGAGACGTTCTTTCCGGCGCCGAACGAGCCGGCCGACGCCGCGGTGGCCCTGTGTCGCTCCTGCGATGTGCAGGGCTCCTGCCTGGCCTGGGCCCTGGAGGTCGGCGACTGCCACGGGGTGTGGGGTGGCACCACCCCGCGGGAGCGGCGGGCGATGCTGGTGGCCTGGCGCGACGAGGTGCAGCCGGATCCCGATGTCGCCAGCGATGCGGGACCTCCCGTCCGCGATCAACTACTCACTCTCGTCACCTCGCACTGAGGGGATCGTGGCCGGGGGCGGACGCCCGCCTGCCACAGTCTGCTCCGGCCTGGGGCGGCGGCCCGCAGAATGAGGCCGTGCCGCAGGAAGACATCATCCAGACACCACGAGGCCCGGCCCGGGTGGACATCGACATCCCCGAGGGGCCGCCCCGGGCACTGCTGGCCTTGGGCCATGGTGCCGGCGGCGGGGTGGACGCCCCGGACCTGCTGGGGCTGCGCGACGCCCTGGTGACCGCCGGGGTGATCGTCGCTCGGGTGACCCAGCCGTACCGGGTCGCCGGTCGGCGTGCGCCCGCGCCGGCCGGGCAACTCGACGAGGCGTGGCGGGTGGTGCTGGCCGCGCTGCGGGACCGCTGGCCGGGGGTACCCCTGCTGGTGGGTGGCCGATCCAGCGGCGCCCGGGTGGCCTGTCGTACGGCCGGCGAGGTCGGGGCCGTGGGGGTGGTGGCCCTCGCCTTCCCGCTGCATCCGCCCGGACGGCCGGAGCGCAGCCGGGCGGGGGAGTTGGTGACCGGTCTGCCCACCCTGGTGGTCAACGGCGACCGGGACCCCTTCGGGGTGCCCGAACCCGGTCCGGGGGTGCAGGTGGTGGTGCGGCCGGGGCAACGGCACGACCTGCGCGTCGATCCCGCCGGGACGGCCGCCGTGGTGCTCGACTGGCTGCGCGGACAGGGCTGGGCCCGGGGCTGACCGAGGCCTGAGCCGATTCGGGTCGGCGGGGGCGTACCGGCCGGGTTGGTTCGTCCGCCGTTTCCGGCTGCCGCGCCGGGTCGTTGCACCCGATGGTGTCGCCTGGATCACGGGCGGTGCCGGGCTCCCAGGCCCTTCCTGGTTCCGGCCGTGGTGCCTGCAGCCACGGTCGGGACCAGGATCGGGAGGGCACGAGGCGGAATGCCCGGACCTGCGACGGATGTTGCACCCCACGGACGAACACCGTGCGGAGGGGGTGAGTGGTGCCGATCCAGTGCCGGGACCGGGAGCGCGATGAGCGGGAGGCCGAGCAGCTCAGGCAGCTGTTGGCCGGTCCGCAGTGGCCCGCGGCGATGCCGCCGGCCGAGGTGGCGACGGGCACACCCGTCGGAACCCGAACTCCCGGTAGGTCTGGGCGCGTATTCTCGGCGGGGAAGCATCCGACCCGAGGGGATGTGCGGTTGACCACCGAGAAGACGGACGAGCGCAGGGCCCGGTTCGAACGGGACGCGATGCCATTCGTCGACCAGTTGTACGCGGCGGGCCTGCGGATGACGCGCAACCCGGCGGATGCCGAGGATCTGGTCCAGGAGACCTACCTGAAGGCGTACGCGGCTTTCCACCAGTTCGAGCAGGGCACGAACCTGAAGGCCTGGCTGTACCGGATCCTGACCAACACCTACATCAACACCTACCGCAAGCGGCAGCGGCAGCCGGTGCAGGCGCCGACCGATGAGATCACCGACTGGCAGCTGGCCGAGGCGGAGTCGCACACCTCCAGTGGTCTGCGGTCCGCGGAGACCGAGGCGCTGGACCGGTTGCCCGACAGCGACGTCAAGGAGGCCCTCCAACAGTTGCCGGAGGAGTTCCGGCTGGCGGTCTACCTCACCGATGTCGAGGGGTTCTCCTACAAGGAGGTCGCCGACATCATGGGCACCCCGATCGGTACCGTGATGTCCCGGTTGCACCGCGGCCGTCGTAATCTGCGCAAGCTGCTTGAGGGCTACGCCGCGGAGCGCGGCTTCTCCGCCGCGCCGTCGGCCCGGAGTTCGGCCGCTGCCAGTGGCCGGGAGGTGTGACGTGAGCTGTGGAGATCCGCACGAGACGGATTGCCGTGAGGTGCTCGCCGAGGTCTACCTCTACCTCGACCTGGAGTGCGCGCAGGAACGCCGGGCGCTGATCCGGCACCACCTGGACGAGTGCGGCCCCTGCCTGCGGGAGTACGGCATCGAGCAGGAGGTCAAAGCGCTGGTGGCCCGTTGCTGCGGCAACGAGTCCGCGCCGGACGAACTGCGCGAGCGGCTGCGGATACGGCTGAGTGAGCTGGTCATCTTCGAGACCACCGAATCGCGCGAACTGGCCGACTGAGGTTCGCGCCCGAAACGCCGACGCCGGTGGCCCGACCTGGGCCACCGGCGTTCGTGTGTCCGGTCCGCAGAGCGGACCAGCTCAGGAGTTGGGGCGCTTGCCGTGGTTGGCGGCGCTCTTCTTACGGGCTCTCTTCCTACGGGCCTTCTTCGCCATGCTGACCTCCTCGTGATGGTCGGATCACCTGCGTACGCCTTCGGCGCCGATGCACGCACCGGTCCGTGCGGCGTCCGGGTCCGACCCGTTGATGTTAGAGCCCCTCTCCGGCGGAGGTGGGCGGGGCTGCTGCGGACCGTGGAAAACGGGCACATGATTGGATACGTCACAGGCAGCCGCGAGGAAGGGGCCCGAACATGGCCGAGGAGATCCGCGCCGAGATGGTGGCGAACGTCTGGAAGGTGGTCGCGTCGACCGGGGACACCGTCTCCGAGGGCGACACCCTGGTGATCCTAGAGTCGATGAAGATGGAGATTCCGGTGGTCGCCGAGTCCGACGGTGTGGTGCAGCAGCTCGCGGTGAACGAGGGCGACGTGGTGCAGGACGGTGACCTGATCGCGGTGATCGGTTGACCGGCCCCCTGGTCCGTACGGCCGAGCCGGCGGAGTTCCCGGCCGTGGCCCGGCTCACCGTGGCCGCGTACGAGGCGGACGGTCAGCTCAAGAGCGAGACCGGGTACGCCGAGGTGCTGGCCGACGTGGCCGGCCGGGCCGCGCACGGTGAGATCCTGGTCGCCGTCGACCCGGCCACCGGTCAGCTACTCGGCTCGGTCACCTTCGTCCTGCCCGGCAGCCCGTACGCCGAAGTGTGCGGCCCGGGTGAGGCCGAGTTCCGGATGCTGGCGGTGGACCCGGCGGCGCAGGGCCGCAGGGTGGGTGCCGCACTGGTCCAGGCGTGCGTCGACCGGGCCACCGGGCGGGGCTGCACCGCCCTGGCCATCTGTGTACGCGAGGGCTATGCCGAGTCCGCCCAGCAGCTCTACCGCCGCCGCGGCTTCACCCGTACGCCCGAGCTGGACTGGTCCCCCCTGCCCGGGGTGCACCTGTTGGCCCTGCGCCTGCCCCTGACCCCACCCGTCTAGGGGGGCGGGGAGGGCAGGCGAGGGCGGAACGGGCGCCGCAGCCGCGCCAGCAGCCCGCGCAGCGGGCCCTGACCGGGCTGGGCGGGGACGCCGGCCAACATGCGGGCCAGGGCGGCACACTCCGGGTCGAGGTCCGGGGTGGCCAGCGCCAGATGGGCCAGGGAGACGGTCACCGGTAACGGAGCCCTCTGGTCACCGGCCACCGCCGCCAACTGCTGGGTGACCAGTCGTGCCACGTCCGGCCGGATCGAGGGGTCTACCCAGGCGGCCGTCATCAGCGCGAACAGGGCCGCCTCGGTGACCTCGGCCGCCTGCGCCAACTCGACCAGCACCTGGCGTCGGGTCGAGGTGGCCCACGGTTCGTCGGTGCGGTGGTGCAGCAGACCCAGGCAGGTCCATACCTGCACGCACCGGACCCACAGCGCGGGATCCTGGCCCGAGAGCACCCGTCCCAGCGGGTTGTCCGGGGTCTGGGGGGGATGGGCCAGCAGGCCGAGCAGATCGTTCAGGTCGAGGGTGGCCAGGGCCACCGCGGTGTCGTACGCCGCGGGCGGATGGGGCCAGGCCAGGTGGGCCACCTGGCGCAGCCGCCGGGCTGCCTCCGTCGAGGGGGGCGGGGTCGTCGAGGCCGACTCGGGCCCGGTCAGGGGCAACGGCTGGGGGCGTACCGCCAGGCCGGCCGTGGGCGGGGTCAACTGCCCCAGCCAGGGACGGCCGCGACAGCACTCCGCCAGATCGGAGTGCTCGTGCGAGTCGTCCGGGTTGTCGCGGATGTAGTCGGCCAGCGCCACCAGGTGGCCTACGTCGCCGTCGCGCTGGAACCGCAGCCGGTGGGCGGTGTGCACCGCGCAGTCGAAGGACGGGTTGCGCGCCAGTGCCTGCTCGATCCAGCTCAGCGCCTCGTCCAGCCGTCCGTGGTCGGCCAGGGTGCCGGCGATGTCGGCGTACACCGCCAGATCCTCCGGGTCGTGGTCGACCGCGCGCCGGAGCGCGGCCAGGCCCTCTCGGGTCCGGCCGGCGCTGCGCAGGGCGTACCCCAGCCACACCTCGCCCATCTTGGAGGGGGCGGCGCGTACCCCCCGACTGGCCCAGCGGACCGCCAGCGGCACCTCACCGGCCCGCCGGGCCAGCGCGGACGCCGTGCCCAGCAGCAGCGCGTGCTCGGGGTGGACGGTGATGGCGTTGCGGGCCAGGGTCAGGTACGGCGCCAGGGCGGCCCGGTCGGACCGGGGCACCGGATCGGGGGCGGCGGCGCAGACCTGCATCAGCACCCGAGCCACCCGGTCCGGCCCCAGGTGTTCGACCAACTCGGTTGAGGTGACCCAGGGCACTCCCGCCCAGTCTGTGCGGGGGGCGTGCGCGGCGGCGGCGACCAGCAGGTCCAGACCCTCGGCCGGGCGGCCGGCCGCAGCTAACAGGTGTGCCCGGGCGACCACCGCCCCGACGAAGGTGTGATGGTGCAGCGGGAAGAGGTCCAGCCCGCCGGAACCGCTGGCCGCTGCCAGCCGGGCCAGGGTCTCGTGCACTTCGGGCAGGGTGGGTGCCCGGGCCAGGGCATTCGCGACATGGTCGGCGGCGTGCGTCAGGTCGCCGGCGACCAGGGCTTCCCGGGCCAGAGCCAGTTCCTCCGTCGCCGGCAACGCCCGATCGTCGGTTCCCTCGGCCACGTCGTCC
Organism: Micromonospora sp. DT229; assembly: GCF_049844505.1. Classification (NCBI taxonomy): domain Bacteria; kingdom Bacillati; phylum Actinomycetota; class Actinomycetes; order Micromonosporales; family Micromonosporaceae; genus Micromonospora; species Micromonospora sp. DT229. The sequence continues at coordinate 163,555 of NZ_JBNCLD010000005.1, forward strand.
TCTCACTGGTCGGTACCGGTTGGCGGTGCGGCCGGGTCAGCGTAGGCGACGGCATCGACTTTTGGTGATCGACTGCGCAAATCTGCTCACTAAATTGCCTATGGGCGTCCAAAGGTGCAAGACTGAACAGGAATCGCGCGGGGATCGCGCACGGGAGGAGTTTTCGTGACACGTCCAGGAAGCGGCATGGCGGCCGACATCGACGAGCAGCCGGCGGGTTACGAACGACTGCTGAGCGCCGAGTACGCCACCCCCATCGCCCGGGTCGCGGCAGCCATCGCCGAACGCCGCCCGCGGCACGTGGTCTTCACCGCCCGGGGCACCTCCGACCACGCCGCCCTGTACGGCGCCTACCTGGCCGAGATCCGGCTGGGCCTGCCGGCCGGTCTGGCCTCCCCGAGCGCGATCACCCTCTTCGGGGCCCGGCCGGACCTGTCCGACGCCCTGGTCGTCGGGGTCAGCCAGAGCGGGGGTTCCCCCGACCTGGCCGAGGTGCTGCGGGTGGCCCGCGAGGCGGGTGCCCTGACCCTGGCGGTCACCAACGCCCCGGACTCCCCGCTGGCCGGCGTCGCCGACCTGGGGGTGGACATCGCGGCCGGGCACGAGCGGGCGGTGGCGGCCACCAAGACCTACACGGCCGAACTGCTCGCTCTGCTGCTGCTGGTGGAGGGCATCCGGGCCGGTGACGGGGTGCTGCCCGAGGAGGAACGCCGCGCCCTGGCCGACCTGCCCGAGTTGGCCGCCCGTACGCTCGCCGACCCCACCGCCACCCAGTTGGCGCCGCGCTACCGGTTCGCCGGGCAGTTGGTCACCACCGGCCGGGGGTACGCCTACCCGACCGCCCGGGAGGCGGCCCTGAAGCTGATGGAGACCTCCTACCTGCCGGCCCTGGCCTTCTCCGGCGCCGACCTGCTGCACGGCCCGCTGGCCATGACCGACCCGGACGTGCCGGTGCTGGCCGTGGTCGGCTCGGGCCCCGGCGGTCGGGCGATGGGCGAGGTGCTGCCCCGGCTGGGCGAGCGGCGGGCCGACGTGGTCGTGGTCGGCTCGGCCGAGGTCGCCGGGGCCACCCGGATCGCGGTACCGGAGGTCGACGAGCGGTACGCCCCCCTGCTGGACATCCTGCCCCTGCAACGGTTGGCCCTGGCCCTGGCCCTGGCCCGGGGTGAGGATCCGGACGCGCCACGAGGGTTGAAGAAGGTCACCGCGACGATGTGACCGCTCGCATGGCACGCTGGTCGGCGTGTCCACGCTGCGCGACCTAGCCGAAGAGCACACCCGTCTGCGCCCGGCCGACATCGACCACCTGCACCGGATAGCGGGTGACTGGCAACTGCTGTCCGACCTCTCCTTCGCCGACCTGCTGCTGTGGGTGCCGGTGGACGGGGAGGGCAGCTTCCTCTGCGTCGCCCAGGTCCGGCCGACGACGGCCCCCACCGCCTACCAGGACGACCAGGTGGGGCGGATCGTCGGCGGGCCGGAGGTGGCGCACCTGGAGGTCGCCTACGGGCAGGGGCGGATCTGGCGGGAGGGCGATCCGGTCTGGTACGGCGACGTGCCTGCCCGGCACGAGGCGATCCCGGTCCGGCTACGGGCCGCCGACGGTGAATCCGGCGAGGTGATCGCCGTGGTGGGCCGGGACACCAACCTGTCCACCGCGCGTACCCCCAGCCAGCTGGAGTTGAACTACCTGACCACGGCCGACGACCTGGCTCAGATGATCGCCGACGGCACCTTCCCGCCGCCCCGGCACCCGGGGGAGACCACCTCGGCGCCCCGGGTCGGCGACGGCCTGGTCCGGTTGGACGCCGGTGGCAAGGTCACCTACGCCAGCCCGAACGCCCAGTCGGCGTACCGGCGGCTGGGCTACGCCTCCCACCTGGTGGGCGAGGATCTGGCGGCGCTGCACCGCCGACTGGCCAACGACCCCTTGGAGGGCACCGAGGCCGCCAACGGCATCCTCGCCGCCCTGCGGGGTGAGGCACCACCCCGGCGGGAGATCGACGCCCGGGGCGCGACCATGCTCACCCGGGCCCTGCCGCTGATGCCCGCCGGAGTGCCGATCGGTGCGTTGGTCCTGGTCCGCGACATCACCGAGGTACGCCGTCGCGACCGCGCCCTGATCACCAAGGACGCGACCATCCGGGAGATCCATCACCGGGTGAAGAACAACCTCCAGACCGTCGCGGCCCTGCTGCGCCTACAGGCCCGGAGGGTGGCCATGCCGGAGGCGCGGGTGGCGCTGGAAGAGTCCGTACGCCGGGTGGCCTCGATCGCGCTGGTGCACGAGACCCTCTCCATGTCCAGCGACGAGGCGGTCGAGTTCGACGGGATCGTGGACCGGGTGGCCAGCGCGGCGACCGAGGTGGCCGCGACCGAGGTGACCGTCGGGATGCGCCGCGAGGGCAGCTTCGGGGTACTGCCCGCCGAGATCGCCACCTCGTTGGTGATGGTCCTCAACGAGCTGCTGCTCAACGCGGTCGAACACGGCTTCCCTCCCGCCGAGGAGGCCGACGAGCGGCAGCCGCAGCCGCAGGAGCCGGTGCCGCAGGTGGTGGTCACCGTGCACCGGTCGCGCAAGACCCTGCACGTCACGGTCGCGGACAACGGTCGAGGACTGCCGACCGGGTTCGACTCCGAAGGCGGCGCCAAGCTCGGGTTGCAGATCGTCCGCGCGCTGGTCACCGGCGAACTGCGGGGCAGCATCGAGTTGCGCCCCGGCGCCGCGGGAGGCACCGAGGCCGTCCTCACCGTGCCCCTGGCCCGCGGCGGCTCGGAGCGTCCGGGAGGCTGACCCGCCGGAACAACGTCCGGTTCTGACCGGGATGGGGTGGATCGGTGTCTGCTCTATCACGATCGGTGGCATTGATGCCCGGCCGTGTTGACACCCGCCGGGCTTTCTTGAAAACGTTTCGGACGACCATCGACGGGCACGGTCGTCCGCCGTGCTCGACTTCCTTGACACCGGCACACCGATCGGCCACCACCTTTCGGCAAGATCGTGGCTGTCTGGAGAACGGGGATACGGGGATGAGTTCACCGCCGGTTGCGGACCGGCCGCCGGCCGTTGTCGATCCGACCGCCGAGTTACGGGTACCACGGCAGCTGACCAGCAGGTGGACACCGCGCTCGAACGACGAACTTCGCCAGCAGCGGCCCGCGTACGCGCCGGTGCCGTTGCCGCCGACGGACGAGGAGCTCTACTCGTACCGCAGGCGTCGGCTGCCCGGCCTGATGGTGCCGTCGCTGATCAGCTTCGCCTGTCTGATCACCAGCCAGATGCTGTTCGTCCGGCTCACTCCGTGGCTGTGGCTGCTGGCCCCACTGCTGTTCTTCACGGTCGTCTACTACGTCATCTCGCTGTGGGTCAACGCCTTCACCCCCGGCTTCGACATGGAGCGGCACAAGCGGCTGGTGCGCGAGTGGCGGCCACAGCGCTATCCGACCGTGGACGTCTTCCTGCCGGTCTGCGGTGAGCCGCCGCACGTGCTGCGCAACACCTGGGAGCACGTGCGCGCCATGCAGCGGCACTACCAGGGCAATGTGGTCGTGTACGTGCTGGACGACTCGCCCACCGAGGCCATGGAGCGGATGTCCCTGGCCTTCGGCTTCGTCTACCAGCGGCGGCCCAACCGGGGCTGGTTCAAGAAGGCCGGCAACATGCGGTACGCCTTCGAGCGCACCCTGGGCGACTTCATCCTGGTCCTGGACGCCGACTTCGTCCCGCGCAAGGACATGCTCAACCAGATGCTGCCCTGGTTCGACGCCGAACCGCGCGCCGGCATCGTGCAGTCCCCGCAGTACTTCCGGGTGCACAAGGGGCAGAGTTGGGTGGAACGGGGGGCCGGGGCGGTCCAGGAACTCTTCTACCGCTCGGTCCAGGTCTCCCGGCAGGCCCACGACTCGGCGATCTGTGTGGGTAGCTGCGCCATCTACCGTCGTACGGCCCTCAACTCGATCGGTGGCTCCACCCTGATCGAGCACTCCGAGGACGTACACACCGGTTTCGATCTGCGGATGCAGGGCTGGAACCTGCGCTACATCCCGGTGGTGCTGGCGGCCGGGCTCTGCCCGTCGGATGTCGACTCCTTCTTCACCCAGCAGTACCGCTGGTGCGCCGGCTCGATGAGCCTGATGGCCTCGCGCAAGTTCTGGCGCACCAAGCTGCGCTGGCGGGCTCGGCTCAGCTACATCTCGGGCTTCTGCTACTACCTGCACACCGGGCTGTTCACCTTCGTCGCGCCGATCATCCCGATCCTCATGCTGACCGTCTTCGCCGACCAGATCGCCCTGGCGAACTACATGTTGATCCTGCCCAGCGTGATCTACAACTTCGTCATCTTCCCGCTGTGGCATCGCGCCTCGTACCGGCTGGAAAGCTGGACCGTGAAGATGATCTACGGCTGGGCGCACGCCTACGCCATCATCGACATCATTCGGGGTCGACGGATGGGCTGGCAGCCCACCGGGGGAACCGCCAAGAAGAGCAAGACCAAGCGGCTCTGGACCGGGATGAAGGTCTGGACCGCCGGCAGCGGCCTGGTCTGGGTCGGACTCGCCGGGTGGCGGCTCGTCTCCGGAGCGGACCCGCTGATCTTCCTGCCGGCCTTCCTCAGCGGCGTCTTCTTCCTGCTGGTTGCGGCGCAGGCGCTCATGGTGGAGCCCGAGAAGGATGTCGAGGTGATCAGGTGAAGACCCGTCACCTGATCATCGGAGCTGTGCTGATCGCGCTGGCCGCGATCGAGTACGCCGTGGTGGCGAATCTGAACGTCACCCGCATGCTTGCCGGCGATGCCGCCATTCGACAGCAGAACAGCGCGGCGGTCGGTGCCGGACCGTCCGTGCTGCCGGTGTACGACCCCACGCACCTGCTCCGCCCTGAGGACGGCAAGTACCTGGGCGTGGCCATCGACGGGGCACCCCCGAAGATGCAACTGATCGAGACGTTCGCCAAGAAGACCGGCAAGAAGCCCAACGTGGTGACGCTCTACCTGAGCTTCGACGATGGGTTCGCGGCCGACGAGGTCAGGCAGATCTACGAGTACGGCGCGCTGCCGGCGGTGCGCTGGGAGCCGTTCGACGCGAAGCTGTCGGACATCGCCGCCGGCAGGTACGACGACTACATCAAGGAGTTCGCGGCAGGCGTCCGGAAGGTGAACCTGCCGATCATGCTCACCTTCGCCCACGAGATGAACGGCAACTGGTACTCGTGGGGCATGCGCCGCGAGGGGAACAAGGCCGCCCACTTCGTGGCCGCGTGGAAGCATCTCCACGGGCTGTTCGCCGAGGCCGACGCGACAAACGTCATCTGGGCCTGGACGCCGAACGTCATCAATCCGATGCCGGAGGTCAAGCTCAAGCCGCTCTACCCGGGCGACCGGTACGTCGACTGGATCGGCATCGACGGCTATTACACCCACCACGGGGCGAACACCTACGCCGCACTGTTCGGGCCGACAATGAAGCAGATCCGAGGCTTCACCGACAAGCCCTTCCTGATCGTGGAGACTGCGGCCGAGCCGGGCAGCCTACGATCCAGATGGATCGCCGACCTCTTCACCGGGGTGGCCAAGGACCCTGAAGTCATCGGGTTCGTCTTCTTCAACAACGACGGCTCGGCCAAGTGGAACATCGACCGTGACGAGGCGGCGATCCGGGCGTTTCGGCAGCAGGCGAAGAACGCCACCTACGGCTTTCCGGTGAGGTGAGCGGATGATGTCGAATCAGGTTCTCCTCTCCGGCAGGCCGACCAGTGGCACTGCCGCCGACAGCCCGGCGCAGGGGCGTGCGGAAAAGGCCTCCCCGGGCCGCCACACCGGGTGGCTGGCGCTGCTGCCGGCGCTCGCGGCGTTCACCGTCGGCTATCAAGGTGCCGCCGATCGGCAGATGTGGAACAACGAGTACGCCACCTGGCACGCCGCCGTGCTGGGTACCGCGGACCTGCGGCACCTGCTCTCCAACACCGACCTGGTGCACCTCGGCTACCTCATGATCGTGCGGGGCTGGATCCAACTGGTCGGCGACGAGCCGCTGGCGATGCGGCTGCCCTCGTTGGCGGCGATGACGATCGCTGCGGCGGCCACCACACTGATCGGTCGCCGGTTGGCGGGTACCGGTCCGGGGCTGGTGGCTGGTCTGATCTTCGTGCTCATCCCTTCGGTGAGCAGGTACGCGCAGGAGGCCAGGTCGTACGCGCTGGTGACCATGGCGGCCACCCTCGCGACCCTGCTGCTGTTGCGGGCGCTGGAGAAGCCGGTACGCGGTCGCTGGGTGCTCTACCTGTTGGCCGTCGCCCTGATGGGCTGGCTGCACTTCGTGTCGTTCCTGGTGCTCGCCGCCCACCTGCTGATGATGCTGCGCGGCACTGTCGACCGAGACGACAACCGCCGATACCAGTGGTTCGGTTATGTCGGTGGTGCCGGCCTGTTGGTTCTGCCGTTGCTGACGGTCGCCTCCGGTCAGTCCGCCTCGATCTCGTGGATCAAGGCCGATCTCGACGCCGTGTTGCGCTTTCCGAGCGACCTGTTCCTGTCTAGCCGGGGGATGGCGGCGGTGGTCGGACTCGGCGCGATCGGCGCGCTGGTGGCCTGGCGTACCGGTAACCGGATGCTTCCCGCACTGCTGACCTGGGCGTTGCTGCCGCCGATCTTCGCTTATGTGACCTTCGACGTACTGCACCTCTTCCTGCCGCGGTACGTGCTGTTCACCCTGCCGGCATGGGCCATCCTGGCCGCGATCGGCGTCTGTTCCGTGGCGCGGTTGTTGCCTCGGTCCACCACCGCCTGGAGTTGGCTGCTGCCCGCGATGCTGGTGCTGCCGGGCCTGGCCTACCTGGTCCTACCCGACCACCGGGTGGTGCGGGCAAGCCCGGTCGCCGGCCAGCCGGACTACCAGGGTGCCATCGATGCGATACGGCGGGACATGCAGCCGGGTGACGGACTGGCCTACAACGATGTCTTCGGCAAGCTCTCCGACCTCGCCCGGGAGGCGGTCGACTACGAGATGCGCAACGATGTGAAGCCTCGCGATGTCTTTCTCGCCGTCACCTCCGTCGACCGCGGCTCGTACTCTGCTTCCGAGTGCGAGGACAAGGATTCGGCCGCTTGCCTGCGCGACACGGACCGGATCTGGCTGATCAGCACGACCTACTCGTCGGATCCGTTGGAAGGGCTGCCGCCGCAGCGCGCCGGACTGCTGCGCAAATTCGAGGTGATCCAGGACGATCAGTTCGAGGGCGTACGCCTGGTCCTGCTCAGTCGGAGCGACTGAGTAGGGCGACCGTTAGGCCGGAGCGGGACCAGAGCCGCTGGACCGTGTAGGCGGTGCGCAGCGCCTCCCCCTTGGCGCCGGTGACGGTGGCCAGCGGGTGGTCGCCGTGCCCGGCGACCACCAGCCAGACCCGGTCCGCCTCGGCCAGGCAGGCGGCCGGGTGGTCGCACTCGGTGGCCCACAGGTCTCCCCGGTCCTGCTGCCCCTGCGCCAGCAGCGCGTCGCGGGGGGCCTGCCCGCGCAGGTGGTAGCGCATGCCCAGGTCGAGGAAGAGCCAGCCGTCGCGGGGGTGGTAGACCACCGCGTCACCGGCCTGTCGACCGGCGGCGATGATCTGGGCCGCCCCCTGGTAGTCGACCGTGGCGGTGCGGGGCCACTCGTGGGTACGACGCAGGGCCACATGGTCCGGCAGCCCCAGCAGCCCGGCCAGGGCCACCACGACGAGGGCGACCCTGAGGCGCGCCGAGGCCAACGCGGCGCCGGCCAGCAGACAACCGAAGGGCACCACGAAGATCAGGTAGCGGGGCACCCACAGCGGGACCATCAACCCGGCGGTGAACAGCAGCAGCACCGGCAACAGCAGGCAGGTCATCGGGATCGAGGCCCGTCGGCCGAGTCGTCCGGCGCCGAGAGCCGCCAGGGCCACCAGCAGCCCGCCCACCGCCGCGGTCTGCGCCAGCCCGCCGGGCAGCGCGGCCAGGTCCCCGAGTCGGGCGGTGTCCACCCAGTCCAGTTGACGCTCCCGCTGTTCCCGGGCGCGCAGAGCCAGCGGGGTGACCAGCAGGACCGTCGGCACCAGCGCCACCGGGAAGGACCCGACCTGCCCGAACCAGCCTGCCCGACCCCTACCTGGCGGGGCGTGTTCGGCCCGGCCCGGGGCGTGTTCGGCCCGGCCCGGGGTGGCGGTTCGCGCCCGGTAGGTGAGCACCACGACGACGTGCGCGGCGATGAGGGTCAAGGCGATCAGGTGGGTCAGCCCGAGCGCGGCCGTCACCAGGGCGTACCCCACCCACCGACCCCGGCTGGGCCGGCGCAGGGCGTCGACCAGCAGCAGGGTGCTCCAGACGGCCAGGAAGGTGGCCAGGGCGTACGGTCGGGCCTCCTGGCCGTACCGGGCGGTGGCCGGCAGCACCGCGAACAGCAGGCCGGCGAGGAGGCCGACCCGGGTGTTCCACAGCCGTTGACCGAGTACGGCGGTCAGCCCCGCGGCTGCCGTCATCGCCAACGCGGACGGCAGCCGCAGGGCGGCCACCGTGTCCCCGACGACCAGCAGCCAGAAGTGCATCAGCAGGTAGTACGGAACGGTGGCGGCGTCGATGCTGTCGGCCAGCCGGAGCAGACCGGGCACCGACCGGGTGGCGGCGCTCCAGGTAGCCAACTCGTCCCGCCAAAGCTGGGCGGCGTCCAGCCCGACCAGGGTGACGATCATGGTGAGGGTCGCCGGTAGCAGCCAGACCGGTAGGAAGCGCGGATACCACCCGGTGAGTCCTACGCCCGCCCTGGTGGCCGGGATCGACCTATCGGACAAATCCCCCATGATGCGAGCCTGCCACACCTTGGTGTCCGTCGGTGGCGGCAGCGAACGCCCGTGATGTGGGAACCCGCGCGGGCTCATTGGCCGGCCTGTCGCAGGTGTGGCAGCATGACAGTCATGACTGCCGCCGTGGTACGCCGCTTCGTGGCTCGCCGCCACGTCGATTACGGCCGCGTGCGCAGCGCCATCTGTCCGGCCCACTGACGACGCCCGACCATTCTGCCTCGGGTACGCAGCAGCGAGCCGGCCGCCCTAGACACCGTTGTCCACGGCCCTGATGAGAGCCGGGCGTCACGTTTGCGTATCCGATCGAGGCACCGCAAACAACGGAGGACGCCGCGATGGCGGTCAGCGACATTCCGGCCCGCACGGGGAACCTATCGGCGCGCCCGCCGCGGGCACCGCGCCGTGCCCGCGGTGAGGGTCAGTGGGCACTCGGACACCGCGAGCCGCTCAACCCCAACGAGCGGACCAAGAAGGACGACGACCCGCTGAACGTGCGGGACCGGATCGAGAACATCTACGCCCATCGTGGTTTCGCCTCCATCGATCCGCAGGACCTTCGTGGTCGGTTCCGCTGGTGGGGTCTCTACACTCAGCGTAAGGCAGGAATCGACGGAGGTCGTACCGCTGTCTTGGAACCGCATGAGCTGGAAGACGAATACTTCATGCTCAGGGTGCGGGTCGACGGTGGTCAACTCGACCTGGCCCAGCTGCGGACGATCGCCGAGATCTCGCGGGAATTCGCCCGGGACACCGCCGACATCACCGACCGGCAGAACATCCAGTACCACTGGATCCGGGTCGAGGACATGCCGGAGATCTGGCGGCGGCTGGAGGCGGTGGGCCTGCAGACCACGGAGGCCTGCGGCGACTGCCCCCGCATCGTGCTCGGCAGCCCGGTCGCCGGGGTGGCCGAGGCGGAACTGGTCGACCCCACCTCCGCGATCGACGAGATCGTGCGGCGGTACGTGGGGGACAAGCAGTACTCCAACCTGCCGCGCAAGTTCAAGTCCTCGATCTCCTGGCTGGTGGACACCCCGTACGAGGCCAACGACATCGCCTTCCTCGGGGTGGACCACCCCGAGCACGGCCCCGGCTTCGACGTGTGGGTCGGCGGGGGATTGTCCACCAACCCGATGCTGGCCCAACGGCTCGGCGTGTGGGTGCCGCTCGGCGAGGTGCCGGACGTCTGGGCCGCAGTGGTCGGCATCTTCCGCGACTACGGCTACCGCCGACTGCGCCACCGGGCCCGGTTGAAGTTCCTCGTCGCCGACTGGGGGGTGGCGAAGTTCCGCGAGGTGCTGGAGAAGGAGTACCTGGGCCGGACCCTGCTCGACGGACCCGCCCCGGTGCTGCCGGACAAGCCGATCGACCACATCGGCGTACACCCCCAGCGGGACGGCCGGCACTACGTCGGCGCCGCCCCGGTGGTCGGGCGGGTCTCCGGCACCCAGCTGGCCCAACTGGCGGACGTGGTGCAGGCCCACGGCAGCGACCGGGTCCGGCTGACGCCGTACCAGAAGCTGCTGGTGCTCGACGTGCCGCCGGAGCGGACGGAGTCACTGGTCGCGGGCCTGCGGGAGATCGGCCTGGAGGCCCGACCCTCGGCCTGGCGGCGCGGCACCATGGCCTGCACCGGCATCGAATACTGCAAGCTGGCCATCGTCGAGACCAAGGCGCGGGGCGAGGAACTGGTGGCCCGGCTGGAACAGCGGCTGCGCGACTTCGACGCGGACATCTCCATCCACATCAACGGCTGCCCGAACGCCTGCGCCCGCACCCAGGTCGCCGACATCGGCCTCAAGGGGCAACTGGTCACCGGGCCGGACGGCCGTCAGGTGGAGGGCTTCCAGGTGCACCTGGGCGGTGGGCTGGGCATGGCCGAGGGGCAGACCGCCGGCTTCGGACGCAAGCTGCGCGGCCTGAAGACCACCGCGGACGAACTTCCCGAGTACGTCGAGCGGCTGGCCCGGCGCTATCTGGCCGGCCGCACCGAGGGCGAGACCTTCGCCAACTGGGTGATCAGGGTCGACGAGGAGCAACTGCGATGAGCGAGGTGACGCGATGAGCAGCGAGACCCGTGCCGCACCGTTGTACTGCCCGTACTGCGGCGAGGAGGACCTGCGGCCCAGCGAGACCGGGCACGGCGCCTGGGAGTGCCACGCCTGCGCCCGGGTGTTCACCGTCCGGTTCACCGGCCTGCTCTCCCAGGCGGTGCAACGATGAGCGCCCTGGTCTCCGCCGCCGGCCTGGGGCTGGTCAACACCGCACCCACCCCGACCGGCGGCGGGCGACATACTCCCGATCAACTGCGCACCCTGGCCGAGCGTGCCGGGCGGGAGTTGGAGGGCGCGCCAGCCCTGGAGATCGCCCGCTGGGCTGCGGAAACCTTCGGGGACCGGTTCTGCGTGACCAGTTCGATGGCCGACGCGGTGCTCGCCCACCTGGTGTCCCGGGTGGCGCCCGGGGTGGACGTGGTCTTCCTGGACACCGGCCTGCACTTCCCGGAGACCCTGGCCGTCCGGGACGCGGTGGCCCGCAGGCTGCCGGTCACCGTCCGCTCCATCCGCCCCCGGCTCACCGTGGGTCAGCAGGACGGCGAGTACGGCCCACGACTGTTCAACAAGTCACCGGACGAGTGCTGCCGGTTACGCAAGGTGGAGCCGCTGGAGCGGGCGCTGGCCGGCTACGACGCCTGGGCCGCCGGGCTGCGGCGGGACGAGTCACCGACCCGGGCCAACACCCCGGTGGTGACCTTCGACGCCCGCCGAGGCAAGGTCAAGGTCAACCCGATCGCGGCCTGGAGCCAGGCGGACGTCGACGCGTACATCGCCCGATGGAACGTACCGGTCAACGAGCTGTTCCGGCGCGGCTACGGCTCCATCGGCTGCTGGCCGTGCACCCGGCGGACGAAGGTCGGTGAGGATCCCCGGGCCGGCCGCTGGGCGATGTTCGAGAAGACCGAGTGCGGGCTGCACCTCTGACCCACAGGCCAGAGCCCGCCGACCGGGCCCGACCCGCCGAGCCGGCGGGTCGGGTCGAGGTTCACGGGGCGGACCCGGTGCTCCTGGTCGCCCACGGTAGTCGTGATCCCCGGGCTGCCGAGGCGACCCGGGCGCTGGCCCGGGCGGTCTCGGTCGCCCGGCCCGGCGTGCCGGTGCTGGCCAGCTGGCTGGACCACACCCAGCCCGATCCCACCGAGGCGTTGCGTGAGCTGACCGCCGCCGGGCACCCTCGGGCGATCCTGGTGCCGCTGCTGCTCACCGCCGCCTACCACCGGCGGGTGGACATCCCCACGGCGGTGGAGGCTGCGCAGCGGTCCGGGCTGCCGATCCGGGTAGACATCACCGATGTGCTCGGCCCAGTAGGTGACCAGGTGGATCCGGCGCTGCTGGCCGCGCTGCGGCGGCGACTGGAGGAGGCGGATCCGGCCCGGTTCGACGCGCTGGTGCTGGCGGCGGCAGGCACCCGGGATCCCGCCGCACGCGCCTCCGTGGGCCGGGTGGCCCAGGCCCTCGGTGCGTCGCTCGGCACCCCGACCAGGGTCTCGTACGCCTCCGCAGCGCCCCCGACCGTCAGCACGGCGGTACGGCGATTCCAACAGCGCGGCGCGCAACGGGTAGCCGTAGCTTCGTACTTCCTGGCCCCCGGCCTGTTCCACGACGCAGTAAAGACCGCCGCCCAAGCCGCCGGCGCCGTAGCCGTCTCCGCCCCCCTGACCGACACCCCCGACCTGGTCAACCTAATCCTCCACCGCCTCACCCACCCACCCCAAGGCCCGCGTTGACCATGAGCTTGGCGGCAGTCGTTGATCCCTGAGCTGCCGCCAAGCTCATGGTCAACGCGGAGAGGGTGGGAGAGGCGGGGTGGGGTGCAGGACGCCCCGGCGGGCGCGGGGCCGGCCGGGGCGTTCTGTGTGTGTAGGTCAGGCGGAGTGAGCGCGCAGCACCCGGAGACCACCGCGACGCTTGACGGCGCGCCGTTCCTCCTCGCTCATCCCGCCCCAGACGCCAGCGTCCTGACCGGACTCCAGCGCCCACTGCAGGCACTGGTCGGTCACGGAGCAGCGCCGGCAGACGGCCTTGGCCTGCTCGACCTGCAGGAGAGCCGGACCGGACGTCCCGATCGGGAAGAACAGCTCCGGGTCCTCGTCGCGGCAGACAGCATGGTGACGCCAGTCCATGGCGGCAACACTCCTCATTCTGGATGGGTGGCAGATATTGCTGTTGGTGCTTTTCCTATATGCATCCGCAATGCCTATGGTGACGGTTCGCAACCATCAATTCAGCATTGCGTGAGCAGGCTGCTAGCCCCAGGACCTGCTGGAACGCTCAGGCTCGCCGAGCGCGTCCAGGCAATGTCCCGGTAACTCAAGTTCGCTTGTGAATACTTTCACGAACTTACGCAATGTCAAGGGTGACGCTCAGAAAAAACTCCGCGCGGTGAGCAAGCCCACAGCCCTTTTGTCCGAGTTCTAGATCACTCCAGTTACCCGGCTTACCACAGTCAAGAATCAATATAGTACAGTCCGCCGGACAATGCAGGCATTTCCGGCATCGGTTCGGGGTGTCGCGGTCGTCACGCCCTGGTCCGCGCCGGCCAACGTCGCCTGCTGGAACCGGAGACCTAACAGATTACTCTGAGTGCGGCGGGAACGGAGGTGAATCTGACTTTTTCCCGCTCACCAAGATAGTCGCCATCGAGCTGGAATGCCTGCGGACGGCTCGCGACCAGCGTGAACTCCGCTACATCGTGGCGACGCAAAACTTGGCGACCCCGGGGATTGGGCGTGGCGGACAGCAGCTGCGTCACTGTCCGTGTCGTACTGGCAACGCCAAGCTGACGAAGTGCCAGCACGTCCAGCCCCAGATCGAACGAAGCCTCCGGGTTCGGGTTGGCCTCCCGGTCCCCGACGTACGTCCAGGGGGCGGTGTTCTGCACGATGATGCTCGCCAGATCACCCTCCGTCATCTCACCGGGCTGCTCCAGCCGGATCGCCGGGTGGCGCCGCTCGCTGCCGAAGAGGAACTGTGCGGTGAAAGCGCGGAAGTAGAGCCCCGGGGAGGAGACCCGGCCCCGGCGGCGGGCCTCCTCGACCCGGTGGATGACCGAGGCGTCGAGTCCGAAACCGGCGCAGAAGGTGAAGTAGCGGTCGTCGGCGAGGCCCAGGCCGACCGTCCGGCGCCGACCCAGCCGCAGCCCTTCCATGATCATGCTGGCGGCCTCCGCCCACTCCCGGGGCAGGCCCAGGGCCCGGGCGAAGACGTTGGTGGAGCCACCCGGCACGGTGGCCAGCGCGGGCAACCGCTCGGCGGTGGGCGGCTGCCCGTCGACACTGGTCGCCGACATCAGCCCGTTGACCACCTCGTTGACCGTGCCGTCACCACCGAGAGTGACCACCAGGTCGACTCCCTCGACGGCGGCCTCTCTGGCCAGCATGGTGGCGTGGCCACGCTGGCGGGTGTACCGCACGGAGAGGTCGACTTCGCTGCGCAGCGCTCGGACCAGTACGTCCCGCGCGCGCTCGCTGGTGGTAGTGGCCTTGGGATTGACCAGCAGGACGGCCCGCATGGGCGGCACTGTACCGCGCGACGGCCCGGGTATCGTGACCGCGTGACCATCGACTCCCACCCGACCCCCGTCACGCTCCGTTGGGCGGTCCGGCTGCTACGTGTCGAGGCGGTCGCCGTCGGGCTGGTCGCCGTCTGGCTGATCGTGGCCGACCTCACGGCCAGCACCACGGACCTGACCTCGGCGCTGTTGGTCACGGCCTTCGCCATCGGCGCCGCCCTCGCCCTCTGGGCCCTGGGCAGCGCGCTGGCACGTCATCGGTCCGGTGCCCGCGCTCCCGCCATCGTGCTCCAGCTCATGCTGCTGCCGATCGGCTGGTTCATGATCCAGGGAGGGCTGGGCTGGCTCGGGGTGCCGCTGATCGGGCTCGGGCTGGGGGTCACCTGGCTGCTGGTCAGCCCGCCCACGACCCGCGCCCTGGGGTTCGAGTAGCCGCCCCTCACCAACCCGAGGCGCGGCGGGTGAGCAGAGAGATGGTCGCCCGCCCGTCGGCTGCGGTCGCCGAGGCCGAGGTGGTCAGCGCGGTGAGCACCTTCCAGGCGAACGAGGACTCGGCCGGCAGCTTGGCGCCGCGTACGGTGGGCACGGTCACCTCGACGGTCAGCGCATCCTCGGTGACCGCGAAGCGGCAGTCGAGTTCGGCGTCACCGGGCGCGATGGCCAGCAGCATGGCGCAGGCCTCGTCGACGGCGATCCGGAGATCCTCGATCTCGTCGAGAGCGAACTGCAGACGGGCCGCAAGGCCGGCGGTGGCAGTACGCAGCACCCCGAGGTACCCGCCGTCGGCAGGCACGGTGAGGTGCACGATGTCGTCGTCGGTCGTTGATTGGCCGGTCAGTTGAGTCACCACTCATCCCCCCGGTCGGGGACTCTACCCGCTCAGCGTGCGAGACGGTGGATACACGTCACCATCGCCGGCTGCGGGGCGGCCGGACGGCCACCGTCCGACACCCGGTAGGCGGTGGGCCGCAGCCCCTGCGGCGCAGTGAGGCCTGGTCAAGACGACGGCGGCCGACCCGCCCCTGCCGGGGTGGGTCGGCCGCCGTGGCCGGGAACTCAGGCCTGCTTGGTCTCCCAGAAGATCTTCGAGATCTCCTCGATCTTCTGGAGCAGCTCGTCGGCCTTGGCCGGGTCGGTGGCACCCTTGGCCCCGGCCGCACCAGCCAGCTTGGTGGCCTCGTTGAACAACTGGTGCAGGTGCGGGTACTTCTCGAAGTGCGGGGGCTTGAAGTAGTCGGTCCACAGCACCCAGAGGTGGTGCTTGACCAGGTCGGCCCGCTGTTCCTTGATCAGGATGGCACGGGTCCGGAACTCCGGGTCGGTGTTGGCCTGGTACTTCTCACAGATCATTTTCACCGACTCGGCCTCGATCCGAGCCTGGGCGGGGTCATAGACCCCACAGGGCAGGTCGCAGTGCGCGCTGACGGTCACGCGGGGCGCGAGGATGCGTGCAAGTCGCATCAGGATCCTCCATAGGACGTTTGCGATGATCCAAGACGACATTACTCCTGGATGGGGTCCCCCAGACCGGTGGAGGTGAAACAGGGTGTCCGTGCCGCAACTGCGGTGGCCGCTGTCGCCCGTACTCGTGACCGGTCCCTCCATGTCACCGACCCTGCGGCACGGCGACGCGGTGCTGGTCCGCCGCGGCGGCCGGGAGATCCGCTCCGGCGACGTGGTGATCGCGGTCTTCCGCAGCCGCCCCGAGTTGCTGGTGGTCAAGCGCGCGGTCCGTCCGACCGACGGCGGGTGGTGGGTGTACGGCGACAACGACCTGGTCACGGACGACTCCCGGGCGTACGGGGTGGCCGACGTGATCGGTCGGGTGGTGGCCCGCTACTGGCCCCGCCCCGGACGGATACCACCCCGACCGTTATGACCCTGCCCACATACTGGGCCGGTTGACCGCACTATGCTCGGAAGCGCCCGGGTGACCCCCCGCACCACGCGCCGCCGCTCGTCGCTTCACCGTGTGTTCGACCGGCTGGCCTCTGCTCGCCAGATTCCCTGGAGTCACCATGCCTTCGCCCACCGTGGATCCTGCTGATCCCGTCTTCCAACTGCACCGGGGCGGCAAGATGTCCATCGCCTCGACCGTCCCGCTGACCACCCGGGACGACCTCTCCCTCGCGTACACCCCGGGTGTGGCCCGGGTCTGCGAGGCCATCGCCGCGGATCCCACCCTCACCCACGACTACACCTGGGTGTCGAACACCGTGGCGGTCGTCACCGACGGCTCCGCCGTACTCGGCCTCGGCAACATCGGCCCGCGCGCCGCGCTGCCGGTGATGGAGGGCAAGGCCGTGCTGTTCAAGCAGTTCGGCGGGGTCGACGCGATACCGGTCTGCCTGGACACCCAGGATGTCGACGAGATCGTCGCCGTGGTCAAGGCCCTGGCGCCCTCGTTCGGCGGAATCAACCTGGAGGACATCAGCGCACCCCGCTGCTTCGAGGTGGAACGCCGCCTCGACGAGGCGCTGGACATCCCGGTCTTCCACGACGACCAGCACGGTACGGCGATCGTCGTGCTGGCCGCCCTGCGCAACGCGGCCACCCTGCTCGACCGCAAGCTCGGCGATCTGCGGGTGGCGGTCAGTGGGGCGGGCGCGGCCGGGGTTGCGGTGACCAAGATGCTGGTGGCCGGGGGAGTGGACCCCGACCAGGTGGTGGTCTGCGACTCCCAGGGCATCATCTCCGCGTACCGCACCGGGCTGAGCGGCACCAAGGCGGAGCTGGCCGAGTTGACCAACGCCGACGGGCGGCAGGGCGACATCGCCGAGGCCCTGCGCGACGCGGATGTGCTGATCGGGGTCTCCGGTGGGCAGATCCCCGAGCAGGCGGTGGCCGCCATGGCGCCCGGCGGGATCGTCTTCGCGCTGGCCAACCCCACACCGGAGGTGCATCCGGAGGTGGCCGCCCGTCATGCGGCGGTGGTCGCCACCGGCCGTAGCGACTTCCCGAACCAGATCAACAACGTGCTGGCCTTCCCGGGGGTGTTCCGGGGTGCACTCGCGGCCCGGGCCACCCGGGTCACCGACGCGATGAAGGTCGCGGCGGCGGACGCCATCGCCTCGGTGGTGGCCGATTCGCTGACCCCGGAGGCGATCGTGCCCTCCCCGCTGGACCCGCGGGTCGCCCCTGCGGTGGCCGAGGCGGTCGCCGAAGCCGCCCGCCGCGACGGCGTCGCCCGCGCCTGAAGTGCGAGGACGGGGCCCTTCCTGACGCCCTGGGCGGCGGAAGGGCCCCTTCTGAACAGGCCGGCGGCTTGTTACCGTGCCGATCATGCGTGCCGCCTTCGCCTCCCGTTTCGACGACGCCGACCCCCTGGCCGCGCTCACCGTCGGTGAGCAGCCCGAGCCGAGCCTGCCCGACGAGGGCTGGGTGACCCTGCGGGTCACCGCCAGCTCGCTCAACCACCACGATCTGTGGTCGCTGCGTGGGGTGGGGCTACGCGCCGAACAACTGCCGATGATCCTCGGCTGCGATGCGGTGGGCATCGACCCGGACGGCAACGAGATGGTGGTCTACCCGGTCATCGCCACCCCGGGGGATCCGCGTGGCGTCTCCATCCTCTCCGAGCACTTCCCGGGCACCCTCGCCGAGCGGGTGGCCGTACCCCGGTCGAATCTGCTGCCGCTGCCGGCGGGGCTGACGGCCCTCGACGCGGCCTGCCTGCCGACGGCCTGGCTGACCGCGTGGCGGATGCTGACCACCAAGGGCCGCATCGACGAGGCCGAGGCCGTGCTGGTCCAGGGCGCCGGGGGTGGCGTGGCCACCGCGGCCATCGCACTCGCCACCGCCATGGGCAAACGGGTGTACGCGACCAGCCGCGACGCCGCCAAGCGGGAGCGGGTCGCCGCCCTGGGTGCGACCGCTGTCGAGCCGGGCGCACGACTGCCCGAGCGGGTCGACGTGGTGATCGAGACCGTCGGGGCGGCGACCTTCGACCACTCGCTGAAGTCCGCCGCCGTCGGGGCCCGGATCGTGGTCTGCGGCGCGACCGCCGGGCACGAGCCGAAGGTCAACCTGCGGCGGATCTTCGCCATGCAACTGGAGATCCTGGGCACCTCGATGGGTACGCCGGCCGACCTGGCCGACCTGCTCGCCTTCTGCGCCGAACGGAACGTGCGCCCGGTGGTCGACAGCGTGGTGCCGTTCAGCCGGGTCGCCGACGCCTTCGCCCGCCTGCACTCCAGCGAGGTCTTCGGCAAGGTCGTGATCGACCACACCCAGTGACGCACGGCGGGTGACCGGGTGTTGGAAGGGCCCTGCTCTACCGGAGGCGTTAGAAAGGGGCCCTTCCTTCGGTCACAGGTGGTCGTCGAGGGTGGCGATGTCGTCGCGGGCGGCGGCGGTGGCGATGCGCTCCTTGGCATCGGTGTCGCCGTAGAGGGTCCAGCGCAGGAACTCGATGGTGGTGTCGGCGACCACGCGCAGGGAGGTGCTGTCGCCCAGCAGGGACCGGCCGTGGTCGCCGCCGGGCAGACTCAGCATCGCCTTCGGCCAGGGCACCTTGTCGTACACCGCCTTGCCGGCCGCGTACTCCACCACCTCGTCGGCCTCACCGTGCACGAACAGTTGCGGTGCCGTCGCACCCGCGAAGGCGGTACCCACACCCAGCGCGGTGCCCGCGAAGACGATCCCGGCGGCCAGCCGCTCGTCCCTGCCGGTGGTGAACAGCCCGATCGTGGTCACCCCGCCCGCGGAGTGACCGGCGGCGGCCACCCGGTCGGTGGCCAGCCGGCCCCGCAACGGATCGCCGTCGCGGCTGCCCAGGGCGAGCACCTCGGTCAGCGCGTACGACACGTCGGCCGGCTGGTTGAGCACGTCGAGCACGTTGGGCCGCTCCGAACCGGAGGTGTGCGGAAAGGTCGGCGCGGCCACCACGAAACCGGTCGCCGCCCACCGGGTCAGCAACGCCTGATAATCCTTGGGCGAGGCGCTGAGGCCATGGCTGAACATGATTACCGGGAAGGGCCCCTCGGCTGCGCGGGCCGAGTTCGTCGGCTTTCCACCCGCCCGGCCGGTCGCCGGGTACCAGATGGTGATCGGCAGGGGTCGCTCGCCGTCGCGGTTGCGCTTCAACTGTCGTACCCCGACCGCGAAGGTGTCGGACGGCGCGGTTCCGGCGGGAATCGCCGGCGCCGAGGCGCTGGCTGACGGTGCCGGGGCGGCAGACGGGGTGACCGTCGTGTTCGCCTGTGGTGCGGACTCGGTACCGGCGGAACACCCCACCCCCACGCTGGCGACCAGCACACCGGCAACCAAAACAGAAACCCCACGACGCACCATGCCCCCGATTCTCCCTCCCCCACCCACCCCACCCACCCCCACCCACCCACCCCACCCGGATCCCCGCACCGGCCCCGCCGCCCCTGTTGATCATGAGGTTGGCGGCAGCCTGAAGATCGACAACTGCCGCCAACCTCATGATCAACAGGGCGATGAAGGGGTTGGGGTTAGGGAGGGGGGTGGGTTTCGAGGGTGGCGTGGGTGGGGGGATGGGCGTGGGTGGGTAGCCGGCGGGCGGCCTGCTGGTCGCCGTAGAGGGTCCAGCGGAGGAAGTCGGTGGTGGTGCCGAGGAACTGGGTGAAGCCGGGTCGGCCGGGGACCAGGTAGTCGCCGTGTCCCTGACCGAGCAGGCTGAGGAAGCTGGCCGGTCCGATCGTGCGGCGGTAGGCGGCCCGGCCGACGCTCAGGGGCACGACCGGGTCGGCGGTACCGTGCACGAACAGCATCGGCGCGGGTGGCTCGGCGAAACTCCCCGCCATCCCACCGCCGGCGATCACGATGCCGGCCCGCAGTCGGGCCGGGCGGCCACTGGTGAACATGCCCGAGGTGGTGAAGCCGCCCGCCGAGTGGCCCGCCGCCGCGATCCGCTGCACGTCGAGGTGGCCGGCCAGGGGATCGGCGGCCCGGCGGTCGAGCCGGACCAGGTGCCGGATCACCCGCCACCCGTCGGCAGGCTGATGGCGTACGTCGGCACGGGAGAACTCGGCAGCGCCCCGTCGGGTGTGGGGGTACGCCGGGGCGGCCACCACGAAACCGGCCGCCGCCCACCTGGTGGTCAGCCCGGCATGCAACTCCGGCAGGCTGGACAGACCATGGCTGTAGAGCACCACCGGGAATCGTCCCTCGGCGACCCGGGAGCCCTGGGTCGGGTACCACAGGGTCACCGGCAGCGGGCGGGCCGAGTCGGGGTCGAGCACGAAGGTCCGGACCCCGACGGCGTACTGCACCTGGGGTGCGGCCCTGGGCGGTGTGCCCCGCGCGGCCGGGCCGCCGGGTGCGGCGCAACCCGTCAGCCACACCAACAGCAGAGCCACCGTCGACGCGGCGAGCCGCCGCCTGATCCCCACGGCATCACGGTAGATCCGGCGATCACCCGCCCGGGTCCGGTTGCCCGGTGCTGTACCCGAGCCGTTCGGCCGATCGGCACGGGCCCATTCGACCGGGCCGGTTTCGCTAAGGTTCCGGCATGGCTGAGAACTACACCGACCCCAGCGGCAACACCCAGGCATTCCGGGCCTTCGCCGCCAACACCGCCGAGACACCGACCGAGTCGCCCTCCCGCACCGGACTGTTCGTCGGGGTGGCCCTGCTGGTGGTGCTGCTGATCGCCGTGGTCGGCTGGATCGCCCTCGGCTGACCCCGGCGGTCACGATCTGTCCCGGGGTCACGACCCCCGAACCAAGAGGCCACGACCCCTCGAACGGCGGCGCGACCTGTCAGGCGGCGCCGATCACCTCTCTGGCCTCCCGGGCGATCTCCAACTCCTCGTCGGTGCCGATCACACAGACCGCCACCTCCGCGCCCTCCGGTGAGATCAGCCGGTCGCCACTGCCCGCGTTACGTTCAGGGTCGACGGTGATGCCGAGCCGGGTCAGCCCGGTCAGAGCGGCGGCCCGTACCGGTGCGGCGTGTTCACCGACCCCGGCGGTGAAGGTGATCGCGTCCACCCGTCCCAGCAGGGCGTAGTACGCCCCGACGTATTCGGTGATCCGGCGGCAGTAGACGTCGAAGGCCAGGGCTGCCGCCGGGTCTCCCGCCGAGCGCCGGGCCAGCACCTCACGCATGTCGTTGACCCCGGCCAGGCCGAGCAGGCCGCTGCGATAGTTGAGCAGGTCGTCGATCTCGTCGACGCCCAGCCCGCCCTCTCGGCGCAGGTGGAACACGATGGTCGGGTCCAGGTCGCCGCTGCGGGTACCCATCACCAGGCCCTCCAGCGGGGACATGCCCATCGAGGTGGCGATGCTGCGTCCACCGGCGACCGCGCACGCGCTGGCCCCGTTACCCAGGTGCAGGCTGATCGTGTTGATCTCGGAGTACGGGCGGTCCAGCAGTTCGGCGGTGCGCCGGGACACGTACGCGTGCGAGGCGCCGTGGAAGCCGTACCGGCGTACGCCGTACCGCTGGGCGGTGTCCTGGTCGATCGCGTACGTGGCGGCGGAGTCGGGCAGGGTGTGGTGGAAGGCCGTGTCGAAGACGGCGACCTGCGGCACCTGCGGCAGGGCCTCCCGCGCCATCGTGATGCCGGCGAGGTTCGCCGGGTTGTGCAGGGGGGCCAGCGGCACCAGATCGGCGATGGCGGCCAGCACCGCGTCGTCCACCAGCACCGGAGCGCTGAATCGTCGACCGCCGTGCACCACCCGGTGCCCGATGACGGTGAGCCCGCTCAGGTCCAGCTCGGCCAGGATCTGCCGGACCGCCGCGCCGTGGTCGGGTGGGCCACCGTCTGGTTCGCCGACCCGCTCGACCGTGCCCTTGCTGAGGACCCGTTCCCCCTCGTACAGCCGGTATTTGACCGACGACGACCCGCAGTTGAGCACCAGGACCTTGCTCACGACGCCGCCCCGTCGCCGGTCAGCGCGGCGGCCTGGATGGCGGTGATCGCCACGGTGTTGACGATGTCCGGCACGGTAGCCCCTCGGGAGAGATCGTTGACCGGTCGGCGTAGACCCTGCATGACCGGCCCGACGGCGACCGCCCCGGCCGAGCGCTGCACCGCCTTGTAGGTGTTGTTGCCGGTGTTGAG
This sequence comes from Micromonospora sp. DT229, assembly GCF_049844505.1. Taxonomy (NCBI): domain Bacteria; kingdom Bacillati; phylum Actinomycetota; class Actinomycetes; order Micromonosporales; family Micromonosporaceae; genus Micromonospora; species Micromonospora sp. DT229. The sequence goes on from NZ_JBNCLD010000005.1 coordinate 185,967, forward strand.
GTCGGGAAAGATGAACACGGTGGCCCGACCGGCGACCGTGCTGTCGGGCAGCTTCGTCGCCGCCACGGCCGGGTCGATCGCGGCGTCGTACTGGATCGGCCCCTCCACGGCCAGGTCGGGTCGGCGTCCGCGGACCAGCGCGGTGGCTGCCGCTACCTTCTCCACGTCCGCTCCCGCCCCGGAACTGCCGGTCGAGTACGACAGCATGGCCACCCGGGGTTCGATTCCGAACCGGGCCGCCGTGTCGGCCGAGGAGATCGCGATGTCGGCCAGCTGGGCGGCGTCGGGATCGCGGTTGACCGCGCAGTCGCCGTAGACCAGCACCCGGTCGGCGAGCAGCATGAAGAAGACGCTGGAGGCGACGGAGACCTCCGGCATGGTCTTCACGATCTCGAACGCCGGCCGGATGGTCGCCGCCGTGGTGTGGGTGGTTCCGGAGACCATGCCGTCGGCGTAGCCGGCCCACACCATCATGGTGCCGAAGTAGTTCGGCTGGGCCACGATGTCGTACGCCAGCTCGGTGGTCACCCCCCGATGGGCCCGCAGCTTCGCGTACGCCTCGGCGAACTCGTCCCGCCACTGGCTGGTGCTCGGATCCACCACCCGGGCCGCGCCGACGTCCACGCCCAGCTCGCGGGCCCGGCGGGCGACCTCCTCGGGGCGGCCCAGCAGGGTCAGGTCGGCCACCCCCCGGCGCAGCAGGATCTCCGTGGCGCGCAGGATGCGTTCCTCGGTCCCCTCCGGCAGGACCACCTGCCGGCGGCGGCTGCGAGCCCGGTCGATCAGGTCGTACTCGAACATCAGCGGGGTGACCCGGGTGGAGCGACTGACCCGCAGCCGCCCGGCCAACTCGGTCGTGTCCACGTACGCCTCGAAGGCGCCCAGGGCGGCCTCGACCTTGCGCGGGTTGGCGGCGCTGGGTCGGCCCTCGATGCGGCTGGAGGCGGACACGGTGTGGTAGCTGTCGGTGGGCACGGAGAGCACCGCCAAGCGGGCGTTGAGCGCCTCGACCAGCTGCATCGCCCGGGGATCGGGCGCCACCCCGAGGGTGAGCACCAGCCCGGCCAGGGACACCTGACCGGCCACGTGCGCCGCGCTCGCGGCCACCAGCAGGTCGTCCCGGTCACCCGGCATGATCAGCAGGGCACCCTCGGTCAGGTGCTCCAGCACGGTGGGCACGTGTGCCGCCCCGACCACGTAGTCGAGCACGTCGCGGGCGAGGGCGGTCTCGTCGCCGGCCAGCAGGGTGGCGCCGAGCGCCGCCGCCACCTCGGCCACCGTCGGCGCGGAGACGCTCGGCACCTCGGGAATCGCGTACGCGGGGACCGGCAGGCGGGGCAGTTGCATGTCGCCCGGGACCCGGTTGGCGAGTACGGCCAGCACCGTCCCGCCGAGGTCGACCACGTCGTGGTACGCCCCCCGGCTGGCCGCGGTGATCGCCGCCGGCTGCTGCCCCAGCCCGTCGACCACCGGCACCACGACACTGCCGAACTCCGTGGCCAGCCGGGTGTTGAAGGCCAGCTCGCGGGGGCCGGCACCGTCACCGGCGTCGGCGAAGTCGCTACCCACCACGACCATGGCGGGGAACCGTCGTTCCACCTCCCGGTAGCGTTCGACGATCCGGGTGATCAGTTCTTCCCGCCGACCGTCCGCGACGAGGGCGGTCGCCTCGGCGTAGCTGGTGCCGCACAGGTCGGCCACCGGCAGTCCGACCCGGTACCGCTCGCTGAGCAGGGCGAGGATCGGGTCGGGTCGGTCCGGCCTGACCAGCGGACGGAACACGCCGATCTGGCCGACCTGTCGGGACAACAACTCGGCCAGGCCGAGGGCGATGGTCGACTTTCCCCCGCCCGAGCCGACACTTGTCAGGTAAACGCTCCGGGCCACGGAACTCACGCTACAAGATCGAGGTGCCTCCCGCCCGGGTCCTGCTACCCGGGCATCCGGGCCCTACGCCGCTGTTGCACCGCCCAGGTGCCGGGCGGGTCGGTGTGCCACTGACCGGATCGGTATTTCTGGCCGCCCTGTCGACGGCGGAAATCGGTCCGGAGGGCGCTCAGCGTCATCTACCTGATCATCACTGGGCCGTTCGACCAGCCTGAACGGCTGTCAGGGCAGGTGGAGGCGGCGGTACGGGCATCAGACGGAGCCTGTCAGTGATCCTGCTGTCACGATTCGTGAGTAGTCGACAAGGTGATCATCGTCCCGGTGCACCACATGCTGTGGCGCCGGTGCCGGACGCGATCCGAGGAAGGCTCACTCCTAAACTGCCGAATCATGACTGGGGACCGGCAGAACGGTGCCGGGCGCGGCAGAGACCAGCGCGCGGTGGACGCTCCCACGGTCGTCCAGCAACCCCGGGGAAGAGCCCGGATCCTCCGGCCACCGGCGGACCCGCCGACCGTGGTCATCGTGCGGGCGGACAGCCCGACCAGCGTGATCGAGGCGGTTCCGACCACCCCTCCGGTCTTCGTCGATCCCAGCGGCCGTCGCCGCTCCCGGTTGCGGTGGATCGCGTACGGCCTGGGACTGGCCGGGGCGCTGTACACCGGACTGGTCGCGGCGAGCTTCCTCGGCGGGCCGGTCAAGTCCGAGAAGGTGCTGCCCTTCGTGGAGCCGAGCAGCCAGGAGCAGCCCTGGCAGCCACCACCGGCGCCCTCGTTGCCGGTCGCCGTGGCGCCCTCGTCGGCCGCACCGACCCGCTCGGCGGCGCCGCTGGCCACCTCGGTCGAGGTCCGCGTCTCGGCCAGCCCTTCGCCTACCGCGGCCGACGTGCCCAGCGACCCGACCTCGACACCCACCAGACCCCGCCCGACCCGGAGCACCCCGGTCCTTCCCGAACCCAGCACGGAACCGCCGTCCGCCGACCCGTCGCCGGTGACCAACCCGCCGGCCAGCCCGGACACCAACCCGCCAGTCGATGGCTGAGCCGCGTTCGCGGCGGCACCGTCGGCCCGGGCTGGGCCGCCGCGTCGTGCCGCCACCAAGCTGGACCCTGCTCGGCGTACTGGGCGCGGTCCTGACCGCCGTGCTCTTCGTCGCGGCGTACGCCAACGCCTCCTTCGCCCCGGACCGTGGCGAGGACGAGCACGAGCAGATCGCGAGCCAGCCCGTCCGGCAGCGAGAGGTGCCCACCTCGGTGGTCACCGGCGGCCCGATCATCAGCATCAGCGGCGGCCACACCCGGTCCTACCGGCTGCCACCCCGGACCATCGCCCTCACCTTCGACGACGGCCCGGACCCGATCTGGACCCCCGCCGTGACGCGGGTGCTGAACGAACACCAGGTGCCCGGCACCTTCTTCGTGGTCGGGTCACAGGTGGCCCGCTATCCGAAACAGGTCCAGGAACTGGTCGCCGGTGGCCATGAGCTGGGCGTCCACACCTTCACCCACCCGGATCTGGCCGCCCTGCCCGACTGGCGACGACAACTGGAGTACACCCAGACCCAGTTGGCGGTGGCGAGTGCCGCCGGGGTACGCAGTTCACTGATCCGATTCCCGTACTCCTCCTTTCCCGAGGCCATCGGCGACGACGACTGGCCGGTCTTCACCCACGCCGGTGACCTGGACTACCTCAGCGTGCTCAACGACACCGACAGTCGGGACTGGGCCCGCCCCGGAGTGGACGAGATCATCGCCAACGCCACTCCGACCGGGTACGCGGGCGTGGTCACCCTCTGGCACGACGCGGGGGGTGAGCGGTCCCAGACCGTGGCCGCCCTGGACCGGTTCATTCCGATGATGAAGGAACGCGGCTACCGGTTCGTGACGGTGACCGAAGGGCTGAACCTGGCCCTCGCCGAGGCCGGCATCGCGCACCGGGCCCAGGTCAACCCGCCGGCCGGGTCGGGGGAGCGCTGGCGCGGTCGGATGCTGACCTGGGCGGTGCAGGGGGCCGACTGGACCCTGGGCCTGCTCGGCTGGCTCTTCATCGGGGTGGGCGTACTCACCGTGGGGCGCACCGTCCTGCTGTTCGTGCTCGCCGGCCGGCACGCCCGGCGCCGACGCGCCAAGGACTGGGCGTGGGGGCCGCCGGTGACCGAGCCGGTGTCGGTGATCGTGCCCGCCTACAACGAGAAGGAGGGGATCGCCGCCGCGGTCCGCTCACTCGCCGGTGGGGACCATCCGGGCGGGATCGAGGTGATCGTCGTCGACGACGGCTCCACCGACGGGACGGCGGAGATCGCCGAGTCCCTCGGCCTGCCCAACGTGCGGGTGGTCCGCAAACCCAACGGTGGCAAGCCGAGCGCCCTGAACACCGGCGTGGCCCTGGCCCGTAACGAGCTGATCGTGATGGTCGACGGGGACACCATCTTCGAGCGGGACGCCCTCCGCCGGCTGGTGCAGCCCTTCGCGGACCCGCAGGTCGGCGCGGTCGCCGGCAACGTCAAGGTGGGCAACCGGGATAGCCTGATCGCCAAGTGGCAGCACATCGAGTACGTCATCGGGTTCAACCTCGACCGCCGGCTCTACGAGTCGCTGCGCTGCATGTCCACCGTGCCGGGGGCGATCGGCGCGTTCCGGCGCGAGGCGTTGACCTACGCCGGTGGGATGACCGACGACACCCTGGCCGAGGACACCGACATCACCATGGCGATCGGCCGGGCCGGCTGGAAGGTGGTGTACGAGGAGACGGCGCGGGCGTGGACGGAAGCGCCCACCACCCTGGGCCAACTGTGGAAGCAGCGGTACCGCTGGAGCTACGGGACCATGCAGGCGATGTGGAAGCACCGCCGGTCACTGCTGGACAGCGGCGCCTCGGGCCGGTTCACCCGCCGCTGCCTGCTCTTCCTCAGCCTGTTCGGGGTACTCCTACCGCTGCTGGCACCAGTGATCGACCTGCTGGCCCTCTACGGCCTGTTCTTCCTGGACCGGACCACGACGGTGATCGCCTGGCTGGGCATGCTCGGCTTGCAACTGGTGACCGCGGTGGTGGCGTTCCGGCTGGACCGGGAGAAACTGGGCGTGCTGTGGGTGCTGCCGTTGCAGCAGTTCGCCTACCGGCAGTTGATGTACCTGGTCATGATCCAGTCGGTGGTCACCGCCCTCACCGGGGGGCGCCTGGGCTGGCAGAAGCTACGCCGCACCGGCCTGAGTCCCAGCCCACCCACCGCCCCGCCCATGGCCCCGCCCCGGCTGCCGGCCCGGCCACGTTGACCGCTGCCGCCCGGCAGCCTCACCCGGAGTCGATGCGCCCGGCGGTCCTGTGCCCGGAGTCGGTGCGCTCGGAGACGCTGCGCGCGGAGCCTGAGGCCCGCCGGGTCGGCTCAGCCGGGGCGGGGACCACCTCACTGCCCCCTTTGCTCTGCTTCACCCCACGCAAAGGTCGGCGACCGAAACCGGTGCGTGGGTTGAAGCAGAGCAAAGGGGCCTGGTGGTAGTCCCGTCCGGGACTCGTCGGCGGGCGGTGGGTCCGCGCGGGTTCGCTGGCGGGGCGGCGGGGTGGTTCAGTCTGGGATGAGGGAGATGGCGTACTCGGGCCAGAACTTGCCGCTGGCGGGCTCGCCGGGACGGCAGTCGCCGTCGGACTCGCCGGGGTACTTGATCCAGAGGAGGGCGTCCACCCGAGGCAGGCCGGGCTGCGCCGTCGGATCCTCTCCGACCGCCCGGCCGGGCGGGTTGCACCAACTCGGTGCCCCCTCGACCTTGGCTGCCGGATGTGGGCCGTTGCCGTTGCGGCTGGTGTCGATCACGAACCGGGTCTCGCCGCCGAGGGCGTCGGAGATCCGGTGGCCGTAGGTCACGTTGCTCTCGGTCCGCTCGAAGTTGGCCACGTTGAGGGCGAAGCCGTCGGCCTCCTCGACTCCGGCACGCCGCAGCCCTGCCGCCAAAGCCTCGACGTCGGCGATCCAGCCGGGGTGGCCCGCGTCGAGGTAGACCCGGGCCGTGCCGGTGCTGGCCAGCACCGCGACCGCGTCACGGAGCAGGGCGAGCCGGCCTTCGACGTCGCGTACGCAGCCGGCCACCGCATCGGGCAACGCACCCGGTTCGACGATCACGATGACCGGGCGGCCGGCGATGCCGGCGGCGACCTCGCGGATCCAGGACTGGTACTCGGCTCCGGTGCGGGCACCGCCCTCGCCCTGGCGGCCACAGTCGCGCTGCGGCACATTGTGCACCACGAGGATCGGGGTCTGACCGGCGATCGCGGCCTGCCCCAGGAAGGCGTCCACCACGTCGCGGGCCGGGCCGCCGGTCAACCACTTCGCGGTCGGTCGGCTGCCGATCGCCCGCAACGCCTCGGCCTCGGCCGTACGGCCGCGCGACGCCTGACGCCGGGCCGCAGCCTCGGCCGGGTTGTTCGGATCGACGAAGAACACCGACGGTGCGGGCGGCAGGGCGGACCCGACCACCTCGGGCGGTACGGGCTGCGGGGTGGGCTGGTCGCTGCATCCGCCCAGCAGCAGTGCCAGGGCCACCCCGGCCGCCGCCACGCCACCGCGCCGTGGGCCGGTGGCCCGAGGGCTGGCCGAGCGGCCCGCCGGGGAGGTACGCACCGCGATCAGTCGTCGTCTTCGTCGTCGAGGCGGGCCAGCCAGGTGGCGAAACGTTCGATCGGCGTCTCGAACTCCGGGTTCAGGTCGACGAAGTCCCGCAGCCGCTCACCCAGCCACTCCAGGCTCACCTGCTCCTCGCCCCGTCGTTCGACCAGTTCCTCGATGCCCCGGTCGGTGAAGTACATCCGCCTACTCGCTTCCTCACCGGAGTCGTACCGGTGAAAACCGGCCGGTCCCGTCCCACCCGAGGGTGGGACGGGACCGGGATGGGTCTGTCGTCAGGGTCGGGGCAGTGCCGCCTCGATGAGCGCGACCTGCTCGACCTCGTGCATCTTCGCCGAGCCGACGGCCGGGGCGGCGGCGGCCGGACGGGAGATGCGGCGCAGTCGCACCCCGTCGAGGTGCTCCAGCAGGTTGAGCGCCACGAACGACCAGGCGCCCTGGTTGGCCGGCTCCTCCTGCACCCAGGCGAAGTCCTCGGCGTTGGGGTACTTGGCCAGCGCGGCCCGGATCTCCTCCACCGGCATGGGGTAGAGCTGCTCCAGACGGATGATCGCGGTGTCGGTGACCCCGCGCTCCTGCCGGGCCTGGAACAGGTCGTAGTAGACCTTGCCCGAGCAGAGCAGCACCCGCTTGACCTGCTCCGGGGCCGGAGCAGCCTGGTCGGCGAGCACCGGGGCGAAGGTGCCGGTGGTGAAGTCCGCCACCGAGGAGACACAGAGCTTGTGCCGCAGCAGCGACTTCGGCGTGAACACCACGAGCGGCTTGCGCTTGGGCGACAACGCCTGACGCCGCAGCAGGTGGAAGTAGTTCGCCGGGGTGGTCGGGATGGCCACCCGCATGTTGTCCTCCGCGCAGAGCTGGAGGAACCGCTCCGGGCGACCGGAGGTGTGGTCCGGGCCCTGTCCCTCGTGGCCGTGCGGCAGCAGCAGGGTCACCGCTGAGCGCTGACCCCACTTCACCTCACCGGAGGAGATGAACTCGTCGATCACCGACTGCGCGCCGTTGACGAAGTCGCCGAACTGAGCCTCCCAGCAGACCAGCGCGTCGAGGTTCTCCACCGAGTAGCCGTACTCGAAGCCCATCGCGGCGTACTCGGACAGCAGCGAGTCGTGCACGAAGAACCGGGACCGCTCGCCGCCACCGGTGAGCGACTGCAACGGCAGGTAGTCGTCTCCGGTCCGGCCGTCGACGATCGAGGCGTGCCGCTGCACGAAGGTGCCGCGACGCGAGTCCTGCCCGGCGAGCCGGACGGTGATCCCGTCGTGCAGCAGCGAACCGAAGGCGATGATCTCGCCGAAGCCCCAGTCGATGTTGCCCTCGACGGCCATCTTGGCGCGCCGGTCGAGCAGCTGCTGGATCCGCTTGTGCGGGGTGAAGCCTTCGGGCAGGTTGACGTGTGCCTCGCCGATGGCCTTGACCACAGACGTGTCGGTGGCCGTGTCCACCTGCGGCTCCGGCTCGTCCTGGCGGGGCGGCCGGCTGAGCTGGCGCGGGGCGGTGGCCGCGTCACGGGTGGCCTTGAAGACCCGCTCCAGCTGGGCCTGGTAGTCGCGCAGCAACTCCTCCGCGTCCTCCACGGTGATGTCACCGCGGCCGATCAGCTCCTCGGTGTAGAGCTTGCGGACGGAACGCTTCGAGTCGATGATCTTGTACATCTGGGGGTTGGACATCGAGGGGTCGTCGCCCTCGTTGTGCCCGCGCCGCCGGTAGCAGACCATGTCGATCACGACATCCTTGTTGAAGGTCTGCCGGTACTCGAAGGCCAGCCGGGCCACCCGGACCACGGCCTCGGGGTCGTCGCCGTTGACGTGGAAGATCGGCGCCTGGATCATCCGGGCCACGTCGGTGCTGTAGAGGCTGGAGCGGCTGTACTCCGGGGCGGTGGTGAAGCCGACCTGGTTGTTGACCACCACGTGCACGGTGCCACCGGTGCGGTAGCCGCGCAGCTGGGAGAGGTTGAGGGTCTCGGCCACCACACCCTGACCGGCGAAGGCGGCGTCACCGTGCACCGCCAGCGGCAACACGGTGTAGCCCTCCAGCTTGAGGTCTATCCGGTCCTGCTTGGCCCGGACGATGCCCTCCAGCACCGGGTCCACCGCCTCCAGGTGCGACGGGTTCGCCACCACCGAGACCTTGACGGAGTGGTCGCCGTCCGGGGTGGTGAACTTGCCGTTCTGGCCGAGGTGGTACTTCACGTCGCCGGAGCCCTGGGTGGAACGCGGGTCCAGGTGGCCCTCGAACTCCGAGAAGATCTTCTCGTACGGCTTGCCGACGATGTTGGCCAGCACGTTGAGTCGACCCCGGTGGGCCATGCCGATGACGACCTCGTCCAGGTCGTTCTCGGCGGCGGACTCCAGGATCTCGCCGAGCAGCGGGATCAGGGACTCGCCGCCCTCCAGCGAGAAGCGCTTCTGGCCGACGTACTTGGTCTGGAGGAAGGTCTCGAAGGCCTCCGCCGCGTTGAGCCGGTTGAGCACGTGCTTCTGCTCGTCGGTCGACGGCTTCTCGTACTTGCGCTCGACCCGTTCCTGGATCCAGCGGCGCTCGGCCGGGTCCTGGATGTGCATGTACTCGATGCCGACCCGTCGACAGTACGAGTCGCGCAGCACCCCGAGGATCTCCCGCAGCCGCATCCGCTGCTTGCCGGCGAAGCCGTTGACCGGGAAGGTGCGGTCCAGGTCCCACAGGGTCAGCCCGTGCTGGAGCACGTCCAGATCCGGGTGCTTGCGGATCTTGAACTCCAGCGGGTCGGTGTCGGCCATCAGGTGGCCGCGGACCCGGTAGGAGTGGATCAGCTCGTGCACCCGGGCGGTCTTGTTGATCTGGCCTTCGCTGTCGACCGCGACGTCGCGCACCCAGCGCACCGGCTCGTACGGGATGCGCAGCGAGGTGAAGATCTGGTCGTAGAAGCCGTGCTCGCCGAGCAGCAGCTCGTGCATGACCTTGAGGAATTCGCCGGACTGCGCGCCCTGGATGATCCGGTGGTCATAGGTGCTGGTCAAGGTGATGACCTTGCTGACCGCCAGCTCGGCCAGGGTGGCCTCGCTCATGCCCTGGTACGGCGCCGGGTACTCCATCGCGCCGACCCCGATGATCGCGCTCTGCCCCTGCATCAGGCGGGGCATCGAGTGCACCGTGCCGATGCCGCCCGGGTTGGTCAGCGAGATGGTGGTGCCGGAGTAGTCGTCCATGGTCAGTTCGTTGCGCCGGGCGCGCCGGACGACGTCCTCGTACGCCTGCCAGAACTGCCGGAAGTCCATCTGCTCGCAGCCCTTGATGGAGGGGACCACCAGGTTGCGGCTGCCGTCCGGCTTGGCCAGGTCGATCGCGATGCCCAGGTTGACGTGCTCCGGGCGGACCATGGTCGGCTTACCGTCGACCTGGGCGTACGAGTTGTTCATCTCCGGGTGCGCCACCAGCGCCCGGACCAGGGCGTACCCGACCAGGTGGGTGAAGCTGACCTTGCCACCCCGGCCCCGGGCCAGGTGGTTGTTGATCACGATCCGGTTGTCCACCAGCAGCTTCGCCGGGACGGCACGCACGCTGGTCGCGGTGGGCACGGCCAGCGAGGCGTCCATGTTCTGGACGATCTTGGCGGCGACACCGCGCAACGGGGTGTTCTGCGGGCCGGTGGCGGTCGGGGCGGTCTTCGCCGACGTGGCCTTGGCCGGGGCCTTCGCGGCCTCGGTCCTGGCGGGCTGGGCCTTCGCGGCCGGAGCCTTGGCCGGCTCGGTCTTGGCCTTCTCCGGAGCCGCCGCGGCGCGCGGTGCGGTCTTGTCAGCGGCCTCGGTCTTGGCGGCCGGCGCGCTCTTGGCCGGGGCTGATGCCTTGCTGGCCGGCTCGGGGGTGCTGGTCTTCGACCGGTCGGCGCTCTCGCCGTCGGTCGCGCCCGGCCCGGGGCGGTAGTCGGCGAAGAAGTCGTGCCAGGCCGGGTCGACGCTGCCGGGGTCGGCGAGGTAGCGCTGATACATCTCCTCGACGACCCACTCGTTCGGGCCGAAACCCGCCAGTGGGTTCTCCTGCGAAGTCTGCTGGGTCGACACGGCCGGTAATCGCCTCTTTCACGCGGGTTTGTGTGTCACGCGGGGTTCGTCCGCGCCGTGACCGGCGCAGAGAACGGATCCCAGGCTACGCCGTGCCGATCGCCAAGGCATTTCCGCCTCCGCAGCGTGGTCCGATTCACAGATGATGTTAGAAGTTCAGTACCGTCCGCGTGTCCAGTTGCTACCGGTAGCCACCCGATGGGCCCGGTGCCCGGCTGTTCGCCGGGCACCGGGCCCATCGTGCAGCGGATGACCTACGCCACCCCGCGATTCAGGAGATGTCGCGCCGACGGGTGAGCAGCAGCCCGACCAGGCCGCTGACCACCGCGTACCCGACGAGCACCAGCGCACCCACCCACCAGGGCGGCAGCATCTCGTTCTCACCTGGGGTGATCATGATCTGGGAGGCGGCAGCCGGCCAGATCACCTGCCACTTGAGCACGGCCATGCTGTCCAGCCAGCTCGACAGCAGCAGGAAGAGCACCCCGACGACCTGGGTGCCGATCAGGTAGAGCACCGAGGCGGTGATCACCGCACCGAGCTGGTTGGTGATCAGGGTGCCGATGCCGACGCCGAGCACGGTCCAGATGGCGTACGCCATCAGGTTGAGCAGCAAGGCCCGCTGGACCTCCCACTCGCCGAGCAGGGCGCCGTGGTCGTTCAGGGTCAGGAAGGCTGCTCCCGCACCGAGGTCGATCACCGTGGTGACCAGCCAGAACGCGAACCCGAGCAGGCTCGCCGCGATCAGCTTGCTGACGATCACCGCGGTGCGCCGCGGGGTGGCCAGGAAGGTGGTGGTCGCGGTCTGGTGGAAGAACTCGTTGGTGACCATCAGGATGCCGATCAGCATCACGAACATCAGGCCCAGGTACTGCCCGGAGGTGTAGAGGTTCGCCGCCTGGGCCGGGGCGGAGGCGGCGTCACCGGTGACCCCGAGTTCCTCGCCGCCGCCGGTGACCGTCGAGTGGAACAGCCAGGCGTTGAGCGGGAAGGCCATCGCGATCGACAGGAACGCCCCGATGGCCAGCCACCACCAGGTGCTGGTCGTACGGATCTTCAGCAGTTCGGAGCGGACCAGGTTGCTCATCGAATGCCCGCCTTTCCAGCCGTCAGCTCCAGGAACACGCGTTCCAGGTCGGGTCGTTCGGTGGTCAGCTCGTGCAGTTCGACACCGGCGGTCAGCGCCGCCCGGCCCACCGTCGGGGCGTCCACCCCGCCGATCAGCAGCGCGCCGTGCTCGTCGGTCTGCACCGTGGCCGGCCCCTCGGCCAGGGCCCTGGTCAGCGCCTCCGCCTGCGGGGTGCGGACCCGGACCCGGACGCTCTGCGCCATCGAACCGATCACCTGCTCGACCGGACCCTGCCGGACCAGTTGACCCGCCGCGATGATCACCACGTCGTCGGCCAGCAGCTGCATCTCCGACAGCAGGTGGCTGGAGACCAGCACGGTACGGCCCTCGGCGGCCAGCCCCTTGAGGAACCCGCGCATCCACCGGATGCCCTCCGGGTCCAACCCGTTGGCCGGCTCGTCGAGGATCAGCACCCGCGGGTTGCCGAGCATCGCGGCGGCGATGCCGAGGCGCTGCTTCATGCCGAGTGAGTAGCCCTTGAACTTGCGCTTCGCCGCCGGAGTCAGGCCGACCAGGGCCAGTGCCTCGTCGGCCCGCTGCGGCGGCAGCCCGGCCGCCGCGCAGATCACCCGCAGGTGGTTGATCCCGGTGCGGCCCTTGTGCGCGCTGGACGCCTCCAGCACCGCGCCGACGTGCCGCAGCGGCTCGGAAAGCTCCGGGTACCGGCGTCCGCCGATGGTCGCCGTGCCGGCGGTCGGGGTCACCAGGTTCAGCAGCATGCGCAGCGTAGTGGTCTTGCCCGCGCCGTTGGGGCCGAGGAAGCCGGTGACCCGGCCGGGCTGGACCGTGAACGACAAATTGTTCACTGCGAGTACGTTGCGGTACTGCTTGGTCAGGCCGGATACCACGATCTGCGCGTCATTGGGGCGTGACTGCCCGTCGGACATCATTCTCCTCCCGTGGCGCCGGGAAGCGCCGTTGCACAGCGTGACGGTAACTGTCAACCAAATCAATCGGGCGCGCTCCGGAGATCGTTGTCCGCCCCAGGCAGGAGGCGTCTCCTCCCCAGGCAGGAGGCGTCTCCTCCCCAGGCAGGAGGCGTCTCCTCCCCAGGTACGAGGCGATCGACGATCGTGACTACCGGGCGATCCAGGTGGCCCGGGCCCGGCCCAGCAGTTCACCCTCCGGTCCGTACAGGCTGGTACGCACCATCGCCTTACGCCCCACGGCTTCCACCACCGCCCCGGTGATCACACACTCGTCCCCGGGCCGGGGCAGGGCCTCGATGTGGGCCGCGATCCGGCCCAGCAGGTACGGTCGACCGGCCTCGATCACCGCCCAGCCTCCCGGGCAGTCCAGCGCGGCCCAGACAGTGGCGACACTCACCTGCGCGGGCACCTGGAAGGGGGCGGCCGTCCGCCCGTCCGGCAACCGCCCGGGAAAGATCCGGAGCCCGTCCGGCCGCTGCGGCCCGCAGACATAGCAGCCGGGAAAGGGGTGATCGGTCAGGCCGGGGTACGCCGCCGCGGCGGCACGGGCGGTCGCCGGGTCGACCGGCGGCACCGGGTCCTCCAGATCCTCCGCGGTACGGAGTTCGGCGATCACCTCCCCGTCCGGATCGCGTACCTGGTCACCGGCCAGGGTCAGCGGGGTGTCCAGGGGTGGCGGCCTACGCAGGGTCACCTCGGTCGGCCCTCCGCCGCCGTACGCCTTTGCGAAGACCCCCGCACTCCAACCGCCGTTGCCCGAGCCGGGCGGTCCGTTGAACCGGGACTCGATGATCATGGTTTACCTCCCGCCGTACCGGCCCGTTCGCCGGCCGTCCCGGCAGCCTCGCACGGCCCCGTCCGATGGGTGCCCGCCGGTCGACCGAGGGGCCGTACGGGTCCACAGGTTTTTTTCAGGTACCGCCCAGCGCAGGCGCAGCGATGGCGCGGATGATGGCGACATGGCGGCTACCCAGACCGAGGCCCGACTGCTCGTCGTCGAGGACGACCCCAACATCCTCGAACTGCTCTCCGCGAGCCTGCGCTTCGCGGGTTTCGACGTGGCCACCGCCACCAGCGGCAGTGCTGCCCTCAACGCGGCCCGCGAGCACCGGCCCGACCTGGTGGTGCTGGACGTGATGCTGCCGGATCTGGACGGCTTCGAGGTGATCCGGATGATGCGCGAGGGCGGCACCCGTACGCCGGTGGTCTTCCTCACCGCCCGGGACGCCACCGACGACAAGATCCGTGGCCTGACCCTGGGCGGGGACGACTACGTCACCAAGCCGTTCAGCCTGGAGGAGTTGACCGCCCGGATCCGCGCGGTGCTGCGCCGCACCAGCACCGGTGAGCAGGCGCCGGCCCGGCTCACCTTCGCCGACCTGGAACTGGACGAGGAGACCCACGAGGTCTACCGGGCCGGTCAGCGGGTCCAGCTCTCGCCGACCGAGTTCAAGCTGCTGCGTTACCTGATGCTCAACGCCAACCGGGTGCTGTCGAAGGCCCAGATCCTCGACCATGTGTGGAACTACGACTTCCGGGGTGACGACAACATCGTCGAGTCGTACATCTCGTACCTGCGGCGCAAGGTCGACACCACCGAGCCCCGGCTGATCCACACCCTGCGGGGGGTCGGCTACGTGCTGCGCAAGCCGGCGGCGTGAACCCGCTCCAGCAGGGCAAGAGCCGGCTGCGCGCGGTACCGCTGCGGGTCAAGCTGGTCGCGGCCGTGCTCACCCTGGTCGCCGCCGCACTGCTGGTGATCAGCTCGTTGACCACCTTCTTCCTGCGCAGCTACCTGGTCGGCGAGGTGGACGCGGAACTGGCGATCCAGGCGCGCAGCATTGAGCAGGTGGTGGCCCTGGAACGGCCCAGCGCGCCGTTTCCCACCGACTACCTGCTGGCGACGACCGACGCCAGGACCGGGAAAGCCGACTGGATCTTCTTCGACGACTGGCGGTTCAGCAGCGCCGACATGCCCCTTTTCCCCGAGGACGCGGCGGGATTCGACCGGCTGGCCGGCGCGCCACGCACTGCCCGAGCTCAGGGCAGCGAGGTGCGCTGGCGGGTCGTCTACACCCAACTGCCCAACGGGCAACGGGCCGCCATCGGCCAGCACCTCATCGACGTCGACCGGGCGGTCACCCGGTTGGTCTGGACAGACGTCATGGTCGGTGGGGCGGTGTTGATCCTGCTCGCCTCGATCGGCGCGGCGATCGTCCGGACCAGCCTGAAACCCCTTGTGGAGATCGAGCGCACCGCCGCGGCCATCGCCGGGGGGGACCTCAGCCGTCGGGTGCCCGACCCGGAGCACGGGCAGCCCTGCCCCACCTCCGAACTGGGCCGGCTCTCCCGGGCGCTGAACGCGATGCTAAGCCAGATCGAGATGGCCTTCACCGCCCGTGCCGCCTCGGAGAGCGCCGCCCGCTCCGCCGAGGCCGCGGCCCGGGACGCGGCCGAGGCGGCCCGTGCCTCCGAGGCCCGGTCCCGCCGCTCGGAGGAACGGATGCGGCAGTTCGTCGCGGACGCCTCCCACGAGTTGCGTACCCCGCTGACCACCATCCGGGGGTTCGCCGAGCTGTACCGGCAGGGCGCCGCACGCGCCCCCGAGCAGACCGCCGACCTGCTGCGCCGCATCGAGGACGAGGCCGCCCGGATGGGGCTGCTGGTGGAGGACCTGCTGCTGCTGGCCCGGCTGGACCGTGAGCGCCCGCTCTCCCTGGCCCCGGTGGAGCTGCCCGTACTGGCCGCCGACTCGGTGGCGGCCGCCCGGGCGATGGCCCCGGACCGGCGGATCGAGCTGGAGATCGCCTCCGGCTCAGGGACACTGGTGGTACGCGGCGACGACGCGCGGCTGCGGCAGGTGATCGGCAACCTGATGACCAACGCGCTACGGCACACCCCGCCGGAGGCCGCAGTGACGTTGCGACTACGGGCCGAACCGGGCAATCTTGCGGTGATCGAGGTGGCCGACACCGGCCCGGGACTCACCCCCGATCAGGCGGAGCGGGTCTTCGAACGCTTCTACCGGGCGGACGCCTCGCGGACCCGCCGGGTGGGCGGACAGACCGGCACCGGCCTGGGCCTGGCCATCGTCGCCGCACTGGTGACGGTGCACCAGGGCACCGTGGAGGTGACCGACACCCCCGGCGGGGGTGCTACCTTCCGGGTCCGGCTGCCGCTGGCTCAGGACATCGACGGGGAGTCCGAGTGACTTTCAGCGAACCTTCAGGCCAGCCTAAGGCGGGATGCAGAGCGATGGGAGAAGGTGGGGACATGACCGAGCACGAGTCCGACCCGCGCCGGCCGGCCAACACCGACGCCGAGCCGTCGCACCCCGAGCTGCCCCGCGCCGAATACGCGCGGTCCGACTCCCCATCCGCTGCGCCGGCCGGCACCGGCGCCGACTCCGGCGGCGAGGCACCGACCATCCCGGTCCGGGCCGTCGAGACCTCGGGCCCCGGTGGCCAGGACGCCGAGCCGACCATGGTGGGCCTGCCGGTGGCCGGTTCGCCTCCGCCCCCGCACTCCGGCCCGCCCACGTACTCCGGCCCGCCCGCCCCGCAGGCTCCCGGCCAGCAGCCGCAGGTTCCGGGCCAGCCCTCGCAGACTCCCGGCCAGCCGCAGACCCCGGGCCAGCAGCCGCAGGGTCCCGGCCAGCAGCAGTGGGGTCCGGCCGGTCCGCAGCAGTACCAGCCCGGGACGCGTTATCCCGCCGGGCCCTGGTATCCGAACCAGTCCGGTTGGGCCGCCCAGACCCAGCAGAGCCCCTCCGGCGGATACCCCGGCTACCAATCCGGACAACCGGGTACCCCTGGCTACCAGCCGGGACAACCGGGTACCCCTGGCTACCCCGGCCAACAGCCGCCGTGGGCGGCGCCGCAGTCCAGCGGGCCGCGTCCGGGCCGGATCGCCAAGTTCGTCGGTGCCGGTGTCGCGGTGTTCGCGCTGATGCTCGGCAGCGGTGTGGCCGGTGGAACCCTGGCCCTGGCGCTCAGTGACGGCGGTTCGATCACCCGTACCTTCTCCGCCGCCCCCGTGATCGACGGGGCCGATCTGCCGCGCATCGCCGCCTCCGTGCAGGACAGCGTGGTGTCGATCAGCACCGGCAGCGGCGAAGGCTCCGGGGTGATCCTCACCGCCGACGGCTACGTGCTGACCAACAACCACGTGATCGCCGGGGGCGGTGACACCGTACGGGTGATCTTCGCCAACGGCACCAACGCCGATGCGCAGATCATCGGCACCGATCCCAGGACCGACCTGGCGGTGGTGAAGGCCAACGGGGTGAGCGACCTCAAGGCGGCCACCTTCGGCGACAGCGACGCCATGCAGGTCGGTGACCAGGTGCTGGCCCTGGGTAGTCCGCTGGGCCTCCAGGGCTCGGTGACCGCCGGCATCCTCAGCGCCCGGGACCGCACCATCCAGGCCGGCAGCGGTGAGCGGTTGCCCGGTCAGGCGGTCAGCTCGATCTCCGGGCTGCTCCAGACCGATGCCCCGATCAACCCCGGCAACTCCGGTGGGGCCCTGGTCAACACCCGTGGCGAGGTGATCGGCATCAACACCGCGATCGCCACCGCCGGGCAGGGCAACACCGGCAACATCGGTGTCGGTTTCGCCATCCCGAGCAACAAGGCCAAGGACATCGCGGACAAGCTCCAGCGACGTGAGAAGATCAGTCATCCGTCGCTCGGAGTGAGCGTGACCGGCACCACCGAAGGCGGAGCGCTCATCAACGCTGTCGCACCCGGCAGTGCGGCCGAGCGGGCCGGGTTGGAACGCGGCGACGTGATCATCCGGTTCGGTGACAAGGTGATCAACGACTCGAACGACCTGGTCGGTGCGGTACAGGCCGGCAAGGTCGGTGATCAGGTCGAGGTGACCTTCCAGCGAAATGGTGCCGAGTCGACGGCAACCGTGACGCTCGCAGAAGCGTCATAGTCAAAGACCTGCCTCCATACCGGGCGGCGGGTGGCGTGGCCAAGGGGGTTGGTCGCGGCACCCGCCGCCCATCTTCGTCTCTCACCCGAACCGGATGAGCCCGGCTCACCCCGGCCCCCGGCAGCCTCGGTGGAGCAGACCGCGAGAGACCTGGGGGTGCCATGACCCACACCGTCACCCGGACCCGCCGGTGGGCGGCGGTCCGGGGCGCACCAGCCGTGTCCGGTTTGCCGGTGCCCGGATTCGGGAAACCGGCCCGACCCGGCCCCGCGCAGTAGGGCGGACCGGGTCGACCCACAGACCGACGGGGAGGACTCGTGGCCCACAACCACGCTGCGGGCGTACGCCAGCTGCGGATCGCGATGGTGGTGCCGCCCTGGCTGTCGGTGCCGCCGCCCGGCTACGGCGGGTTGGAGCAGGTGGTGGCCAGCCTGGTGGACGCGCTGGTCGATCGGGGCCACGCGGTGACGTTGATGGGCGCCGGTGACGGACACGGCACCAGTGGCGATTTCCTGGCCACCCTGGACGAGTTGCAGTACGACCGGCTGGGTGAATCCCTGCCCGAGTTGGCCCACCTGGCCCGGGTGAACCACCTGATCAGCCCGGCCGACTTCGACCTGGTCCACGACCACAGCACCATCGGCCCCCTGGTCGCCGGTCGGCGCGAAGTGCCCACCCTGGCCACCGTGCACGGCAACCCGGTGGGGGAGTACGGCACCGTGCTCAGTGACACCGACCGGGGGGTGGGTCTGGTGGCCATCTCGCACGCCCAACGTCGGCTGAACCCCCGCCTGCCCTGGGTCGGCACGGTGCACAACGCGATGGAGGTCGGCAACTTCCCGCGCAAGCGAGAACCCGGTCACGGGCCGGTGCTGTGGCTGGCCCGGTTCAGCCCGGACAAGGGACCGGAGTTGGCCATCGAGGCGTGCCGGGCGGCGGGACTGCCGCTGGTGCTGGCCGGCAAGTGCAGCGAACCCGCCGAGCAGCGTTACTACCGTGAGGTCGTCACCCCGCTGCTGGGCCCGGACGTCACCGTCATTCTCGACGCCGACCGGGAGGCCGTGCTGCACCTGCTGGTGCAGGCCCGGTGCCTCATCATGCCGATCCAGTGGGAGGAGCCGTTCGGCATAGTGATGCTGGAGGCGATGGCCACCGGCACCCCGGTGGTGGCCCTGCATCGGGGAGCGGTGCCGGAACTGGTCCGGCCCGGTGTGACCGGACTGATCTGCCGGCGCCCCGAGGAGTTGCCGGCGGCCCTGCGCGAAGCCCCACACCTGGATCCGGCCGACTGCGTGGCGCATGTCGCGCGGACCTTCTCCGTCGAGCGGATGGCCGCCGGGTACGAGGAGGTGTACCAGCGCTTTCTGGTGGCGGCCCCTCGGTCGGCGATCCAGGAACCGGCCCGAATCACCCCGAACTGACCGACGCCGCCCCGGGTCAGACCTGGGCGGCGCTCAGCGCCGTGATCGCCTCCTCCAGTTGCCGCGCGTACGCCGGGCTCAGCCCTTCCTCCCGGAGTCGGGTGGACACCTTCTCGCGCAGCCGCGCGACGCCGGGACCCAGCTCTCCCTCGCCGAGACTGACCGCGCGGGTCAGGTTGCGCAGTTCGTTGCGCAGGTCCAGGCCGACGTCCTCCCGGATGCCACCGTCGGCCAGCCCCGCTCCGATGATGTCCTCCAGCCGGTTCGCCGCCTCCACCAGGGTGTCCCGGGTCGTCGGCGCGGCCGAGGGAGCCACGGTCGGCGGGGGTGCGGGGGTGGGACTTGACGGCGGGGCGACCGGCGGCTGTGGGCTGGGACTCTCCGTGGCCGGTGTGGTCGGCTCGGCCGATCCGGTCGGCCTGTTGGTCGGCAGGGCGGTGGGGGGATCGGGGTCGTCCGGCCACAGCGCCGGCGCCACCAGGGCCGCCCCGACGAGCAGCACCAGCACCGCGAGCACCGGAACCAGCCACGACCGGCGCCGGTCGGCGGTGTCGGTCGGCCCGCCGCCGGGTCCATTCGGGGGGCCGACCGGTGCGGTCCCGGCAGCGGTCGACTGCGGTACCGCCTCCACCTGAGCCGTGACCGACCCCGGCGCGCCGGCCGGGGCCCCGGCGTACGCGGCCCCGGCGGTCACCGGTACCCCGACCGCGGGCAGGGCGACCGTAGGGGCGCGCATCGTCTGCGTCTGGGGGTCGGCGGGCAGCATCTGCTCCCGCAGCACGGTGGCCACCTGACGGGCGGTGGGCCGGTCGGTCGGCTCCCGGGACAGGCAGCGCAGGCAGATGTCGACCACCGCCGGCGGCAACCCGGGTACCTCGGTGAGGGTGGGTGGCGGGCGTTCGGCCAGGGCTACGGTGAGTTCCTCCCAGGTCTCCGCCGGGTACGGCACCCGACCGGTCAACGCCTCGTGCAGCAGTACGCCCAGGGAGTAGACATCGGTGGCCGGCTGGGCCGGGGCCCCGTCGAGTCGCTCCGGGGCGACATAGGCCGGGGTGCCGAAGGTGGCGCCGTCCTCGTCGTCGTCCGGGGCCCCGATGCGGGTCGCGATGCCGAAGTCGAGCACCTTGGCCCCGACCTGGGTCATCATCACGTTGGCCGTGGTGACGTCCCGGTGCACGATGCCGAGCCGGTGCGCGGCGGCGAGGGCGTCGGCGATTTGTGCGGCGATCTCGACCGCCTCCGGCCACGGCAGCGGACCCTCGATGAGGCGGAACTCCAGTTCCTCGCCGGAGAGCAGTTCCATCACCACGAAGGAGGTGATGGTGCCGTCCGGTGACACGGTCTCGCCGTAGTCGTGGACCGAGGTCACATGTGGATGGACCAGTTGTGCGGCGGCCCGGGCCTCCTCCCGCACCATGTCGCGGAACCGGGCGTCGGCGGCCAGGGAGGGGGCGAGCACCTTCAGCGCCACCACCCGGTCGAGGACCTCGTCGTGGGCTCGCCAGATGACCGACATGCCGCCGGCACCGATCTGGTCGATCAGCCGGTAACGGGTGGCCAGCAACCGGCCGGGCTGCAGTGCCGGCTTCACGTTTTGCACCTGCCTCATCGCTGGGAGCGGTATCAGGTTGCGCGAATGTTCCCGCCCTGTCAACGGGCATGGATCGGCACCGGGTGCCGTACCAGGGTGAATGGGTTGCGGCGCGGGCGTGCCAGGATGAAGGGCATGGGGCGGGGACCGGTGGCGTTCGTGCTCGGCGGCGGGGGAGTGCTCGGCGCGGTCGAGGTGGGCATGTTGCGTGCGCTGTTCCGGGCGCGGATCCGCCCGGACCTGGTGCTGGGCACCTCGATCGGGGCGGTCAACGGTGCCCTGGTGGCCGCCGACCCGTCCGAGGCGGTCACCGACCGGCTGGTCCGGCTCTGGGCCTCACCGGAGGCCAGTGAAGTGTACGGCGACTCGGTGGCCCGGCAGTTGCGTCGCTTCGCGGCCCGTACCCACCTGCACTCGCCCCGACCGCTGCGCAAGCTGCTGGAGAGCGAGCTGGGTGCGGAGACCACCTTCGCCGACCTGAAGATCCCCTTCCGCTGCTGCGCGGCGAACATCGAGCGGGCCGCCGAGCACTGGTTCGTCAGTGGTCTGGTGGTGCCGGCCGTGCTCGCCTCAGCCTCCGTACCGGGGCTGCTGCCGCCGGCCCGCATCGGTGACCAGCACTATGTCGATGGTGGAATCGTCAACTCGATCCCGATCGGCGAGGCGGTCGCGGCGGGCGCCACCCGCATCTTCGTACTCCAGGTGGGCCGGATCGAGCGGGCCCTGACCCCGCCCCGGCGACCCTGGGAGATCGCCCAGGTGGCGTTCGAGATCGCCCGCCGACACCGGTTCGCCCGGGAGATGGCCGCCCTGCCCGAGGGGGTGGAGGTGCATGTGCTGCCGACCGGCGGCCTGGAACCGCGCGACGACACTCCCTGGGCCTACCGGGACATGGCGGCGGTGGGCCGGCGGATCAGTCGCGCCTACGCGGCCTCGCGGCACTACCTGGCGAACCTGGACCGCTGATGCCGCTTCCGCCCAGGTGGCTGCGTCGGTTGGTGCTGGCGCCCGGCCTGGTGCTGCTGGCCGTGCTGCTGGTGGTCACGGTGCCCTTCTGGGCGCTGCTGGCGCTGGTCGCCTCGCCGTTCGTACCCGGGCGGTTGCGTCCGCTGCGACTGCTCTGGCTCGGTCTGCTCTACCTGCTCTGGGACGCGGCCGCGCTGATCTGCCTGTTCGCCCTCTGGGTGGCCGCCGGGTTCGGTGCCCGGGTGCACACCCCGGCCTTCCAGCGTGCCCACTACGTGTTGGCGGGCTGGTTCCTGCGGGTGTTCTTCTGGCAGGCCCGGTGGACGCTGCGGCTGAACATCGAGGTGGTCGGCACCGACCCGGACACCGCCCTGCCGGGCCGTCCCGAGCTGGTGGTCAGTCGGCACGCCGGGCCGGGTGACTCGTTCATCCTGATCCATGCCCTGGTTAACTGGTTCCAGCGGGAGCCACGGATCGTCCTCAAGGACAGCCTCCAGTGGGATCCGGCGATCGACGTGCTGCTCAACCGGCTGCCGAGTCGCTTCATCGCACCCGGCCGCGACGGTCAGGGGTCGGTCAGCGAGCAGATCGGGCACCTGGCGACCGGACTGGACGACGACGACGCCTTCGTGATCTTTCCCGAGGGCGGTAACTTCACCCCCAGACGCCGGGTGCGGGCCATCGAGCGGCTGCGGGACCTGGGGCACCATCGGATGGCGCGTAAGGCGGAGGCCATGCGGCACGTACTCGCCCCGCAGCCCGGTGGACTGCTGGCGGCACTGGACGCTGCCCCGGACGCCGGGGTGATCTTCGTGGCGCACACCGGCCTGGACAAGATGCTGACGGTCGCCGACGTGTGGCGGGAACTGCCGATGGACAAGCAACTGCTGATGCGGTTCTGGTCGGTGCCGCCGGAGGAGATCCCCACCGAGCGGCAACAACGCATCGACTGGCTGTACGACTGGTGGAGTCGAATTGACGAGTGGGTCGCCGCGAACCGCGACGGTGCCGCGTAGGGTTCGTGAATGGACCAGATCAGCGTGGTGACGACCGTGGTCGACGCGCGTTCGGTCGCGGACCTGTTGGCCGCCGCCGCCGTGGCCGGACGGCTGGCGGCCTGCGCGCAGGTGGGCGGCCAGGTGGAGAGCACCTACTGGTGGCGGGGCGGGGTGGAGACGAGCACCGAATGGTCGGTGCAGTTCAAGACCGCGCCGGACCGGGCGGGCGCCCTGGTGGAGCAGATCCGGGCAAGTCATCCGTACGAGGTGCCGGAGATTCTGGTCAGTCAGGTGGACTGCGGCAACCCCGAGTACGCCGTCTGGGTGTTCGAGCACACCCGCCCCTGAGTACCTGGGCTCTGGTGCACCCGGCCAGGTAGGTCAAAGATGGCTGCGTGAATGCCTACCCCTGCCCGGCGTGTGGCGCGTCGGCGAACCTCACCTCGGGTTGTTCGGGCTGCGGCCGGCCGCCGTACCCGGCCGCCGCCGAGGTGATCCGGCTAGACCAGGAGATCGTCCAACTCGGTACCCAGACGCAGCGGGCCCGGGCGGCGTACGAGGAGCTCAGCGGTCGGCTGGTGGTGGCACAACGGCGACGCGCCGAGGTGGCCGCCGCGATCCGCACCGAGTTCCCGGTCACGGCCATGACCCGTGCGGCCGGTACGCCCGTCGTCCGCCTCGGTGCCGTACCGGCGGCTCCGGCACCGAGCGCCGTGGCGCCGGTCGGGCCTGCCGGATCAGGCGGGCCGGTCGGTTGGCCCGGCATGTCCCCGGTCGACCCGGCGGCAACCGGCCCGGGTGGAGCGGAGGCCTCGACCCGGACCGTGCAGGGGCTGCTGTTCACCCTCGGTGGACTGCTGCTGGGCACTGCCGTGACGGTGTTCACGGCGGTGGCCTGGGCTTCCGTGGGGGTCTCCGGCCGGGCCCTGATCCTGCTGGCCCTGACCATGCTGCTGCTCGCCGTGCCGCTGGTGGCCCGCTGGCGTGGGCTGCGGGGCACCGCCGAGACCTTCGCCGCCGTCGGGCTGTTGCTGGTGGTGCTCGACGGGTACGCCGCCTGGTCGGTGAACCTGGGCGGGGTGACCGACTGGCCGGGCAGCCGGTACGCGGCCCTGGTAGCGGCCGTCACCACGGCCCTGGCCGCCGGGTACGCCCGGCTGAGCCGGCTGACCGTGCCCTGGTTCGCCGCCCTGCTGGCGGTGCAGCCGGTGCTGCCGTTGGTGGCCGCCGAGGCCCGGCCGGGCACGGCCGCGCAGTCAGTGGTCTTCCTCGGGGTGGCCCTGGTCAACCTGGCGGTGGCGATCACGCTGCGGTACCGACTCGGCGAGGTCGCGGGCGAGGGGGCCACGACGAACTCGCCGATGCGGATCGCCGGTCAGGTGATCGCCGGAGTCGGGTACGTCGTGGCGCTGCTGCTGGCCTGGAGCGCCGCGCTGATGACGCTGCGGGCCGGTCAGGCCGGTGGGCTGGCCGTGCTGGCCGGGGTGCCGATGCTGCTGGTGGCGCTGGCCCTGTTCGGTACGGCGCTGCTGCTCGGGGGAGCGACCGCGCGGGCGGTGACGGCCGGTCTCCTGGTGCCGGCCCTGGCCTTGGCCCTGATCCGCCCGGTCGGGGAGCTGCGGGGGTCGGTGCTGTTGGTGGTGTCGGCACTGGTGGTGGCGGCGCTGGCCGGTGCGGTGCGGCTGCTTCCGGTGGATTGGCGGCCCGGTCCCCGCATCGGTGCCATCCTGGTGGCTGCCGTCGCGATGCTGTTCACCTGGCTGTGGGCGCTGATGTTGGCCGGTGTCACCGTGGTCCGGTCGTTGCCACCCTGGCGGGGGGCCGACGCCGGGCCGGTCTTCGCCTGGGGCTGGCAGTTGCCGGTGGCGGTGGCGTTGAGTGCGGGGACCCTGGCCTGGCTGCTGCCCCGGGCCGTGCAGTCGACGATCGTGGCGATCGGTGTCGCCGCCACCGTGCTCGCCCTGCCGGCGGCCTGGCCGACGCCGTGGTCGGCCGTGGTCGCCCTCGACCTGCTGGTCGCCGTGGCGATGCTGGTCGCCGTGATGGTCCGTCCGGTGGGCGGGGCGACGGTGTCCGCCACCGCCTCGGTGGCGGCCGCGCTGCTCGGGCACGGGCTGCTGGTCGGCCTGGCCGCCCCGGCCGGGGCCGGTGCGGCCTGTGCGGTGGTGCTGCTCGCCGGGCTGGGGGTGGCCGCCGTGGGGCGCCGGGGCAGCCCCGCGCACCGGGTGGTGGCCGGGTGCGCCCTGCTGGCGGCGGTGCTCGTGGTGCCGGCCGGTGCGGCGATCGCGCTGATCGGTGCGGGCGCGCCGCCCTGGTGGCAGTCCCGGGCGGCTCTGGCCGCCCTGGCCCTGCCGGCGGTCGCCCTGCTTCTGCTGCGTGGACGCTGGCCCGATCTGCGGGCGTACGCCGCCACCGGTCTGGCCCTGGCGGTGACCCTGACCGCTCTCGGGTCGATCGTCGTACCGGCCGAGGAGCCCCTGTCCCTCTACGCGGCGGGAGGGGCGTTGCTCCTCGCGGTGGCCGGATTCCGGTCCCGCCCCTCGGTCCCGTTGTGGGTGCCCGGTCTCGGCCTGACCGCCGTGGCGGTCCTGGCCGCCCTCCCGGTCTCCCTGAAGGCGCTGGTGACCCCGTACGGGCCGCCGCCCGCGGTCTGGTCCGGTGCGCCCTCGGTGCGGGCGGTGGCGGGCGCGGTGCCGGTCGGCCTGGCCCTGGTGCTGTTGGCCCTGGCGGCGGTGCTGGTGACCTGGCCGACCGGCCGGGCCGGTGGGTGGCGTCGCGCCGCCACCGTGCTGCCCTTCCTGGTCTTCGCCGGGACGGTGCTGCTGGTGGCCGCCGGCGCACCCTGGCCGGCGGTGCCGACCACGGGGCTGGTCGTCGGGGTGGCGTTGCTGCTGGTCGTCGCGGTGCGGCCGGTCGGGGCCACCTTCGCCGCGGTGGGTGTGCCGGTCGGACTGGTGCTGATCGGGGCCGGACTGCTCAACCTTCAGGCCACCCGGGCCGGGACCCTGTCCGGGCTGGGGCTGCTGGCGGTGGCGGCGACCGTGGCCGCGGTGGGCGCCCGACGCTTCACGATGCGGATGGCCGGTTGGCTGATCGCGGTGGCCTCGACGACCGGTTTCGCGATCACCGCCCCGCTGGCCGCCGGGCAGCCGCTGCGGGTGGCGGCCTTCGCGGTGCTGGGGGTGGCCGCCGTCGTCCTGGCGCTGGCCGCGATCGTGCCGACCCGCGCCGCCTCAGGCGGGCCCGCCGGGCAGGTGGCCCTGTTGGGTCGCAGCCTGGACGCCGCCGCCCAGACGGTGGCGCTGATCGCCCTCCTGCTCACCAGCGGTGCCGCCCGGCACGCCGCCACGGTCTGCGTGCTCTGGGCCCTGGTGGTCGGGCTGCGGCTGCTGCGCCGAGACGAGTCGAGGGCCCGGCGATGGGCCTTCGCCGCGATCTCCGCCGGCAGCGTGCTGCTCGCCAGTTGGCTGCTGCTGGCGGCCGGTGGGGTGACCCTGCTGGAGGCGTACACGGTGCCGCTGGCACTGCTGGCGCTCGGCGCGGGTGTGGTGGCGTTGCGTACCCGGCCGGGGTTGACCAGTTGGCTGGCGCTCGGGCCCGGCCTGGCCGCGATGCTGCTGCCCACCCTGGTCACCGTGCTGTTCGGCCCGGACCCGCAACCCTGGCGGCGGCTGCTGCTGGGCGCCGCCGCCCTGGCGGTCACCCTGCTGGGAGCGGTCCGGCGCTGGCAGGCCCCGGTGGTGCTCGGCGGGTTGACCCTGGCCGTGCTCGCCCTGCACGAGCTGGTCCGCAGTTGGGACCTGCTGCCCCGCTGGGCCTACCTCGGCGTGGCCGGGCTGGCCCTGATCGCGCTGGCCACCACCTACGAGCGTCGCCGCCGTGACCTGATGCGCCTGCGGGCGACGGTGGGCCGGATGAGCTGAGGAAGGGGACCCGGGCGGTCGACTCGACGGCCCACCCGGTCGATCCTTGCTGCTCGGCGTCGTGGGGAAGGTCAGCGGTAGGGTCGGGCCCATGGCAGAGGTGCTCACCGCTGAGGCGGTACGAGACGAGCTGGGTCAGCTGGCGGGCTGGTCGTACGACTCCACCGGGATCACCCGCACCGTGGAGCTGGCCAGTTTCCCGGACGCCATCGGACTTGTCGACCGGGTCGCCGTGACGGCCGAGGAACTGGACCATCACCCGGACATCGACATCCGCTGGCGTACGGTCACCTTCCGCTGCGTGACCCATTCGGCCGGCGGGGTCACCGGGCGGGACATCGAGTTGGCGCGGCGGATCGACGAGATCGTGGGAGGGCCCCGATGAGGTTCGAGATCAGCAAGGTGCTGGACGCCATCGAGGGACGGGTCTGCACCGACCCGCAGTTGGTCCGCGCGGTGGTCGATCTGGCCGAGATCATCCGGTATCAGGACCTCGATGGTGGCCGACCGGCCAACACCCTGCGCCTCGGCATGGTCATCGACGCCCTGGCGCGCAGCCTGGAGGAGGACAGCGTTCCGGTCTACGCGGTGGTGCACCGGGGGGTGCTCTCCGACGCCGACCTGACCTCCAACGAGCGCATGGTGGTGCGTCGCTGGGCCGACGACGGCCTGGTTGAGGTGCTCGACAACCCCGGTGACCGGATGCTGGAGGTGGCCGACCTGCTCGGCCTGCCGGTGCTCAGCCGGGTGCGCTTCGATGGCCTGCGCGGGCGGTTCCCGTGGTTGGCCGAGCAGCCCGGTCGGGTGGTGGCCCCGGTACCGGGGGCCGGCGGGCCGGTGTTCATCGCCCATGTCGGGGGCGGTCACACTCCGGTGGCCGGGCCACCCGCGCCGTTCGCGGCGAAACTGCTCGCGCGGCAGTGGCGTTGCCCCGAGTCCGGGTGCAACCTGTTCGGCGGTGGGGGCGGCGGCGGGGCCTTCGCCGACCTGGCCCGGGTGGACCGCGCCCCGGCCGGTCAGCCACCGCCGTCGCTGCGCAACGGCGTACCGACCTGCCCCCGGCACGGCGCCCGGCTGCGCGACGCGGGCCCCCGCCCGCGCAGCGAGGTCCTGGCGGTACGGGTCGGTGGTCTGATCCGGCGTCGGTTCGTCCTGACCGAGGAGCAGCCGGTGCTGGTGGGGCGGGCACCGGAGGGCACCGGCGGCATCATGCTCGGGCAGTGGCTCAACGACGAGGCGCGCCGCTGGATCAGCCGCAGCCACCTGCGGTTGGAGCTGCGCGGCGACGAGGTGGTGGTCACCGACGTGAGCACCAACGGCTCCGGCATCCGCCCGGCCGCGTCGATGGCGGAGGCGGACCGCATCCCGCTGGCCCCGCAACAGTCCCGGGTGCTGGCCAACGGGGACATGGTGGAGCTGTACCCGGGGGTGCAGGTCGGTCGCCCGACCGAGTTGCCGGCGGGTGCGCCGTACAACCCCGACTCGGTGATGTCCGAGGCCCCGACGATGGCGATGCGCCTGCCCCGCTGAGACGCCTCGACGCGGGTGGGGCCGGGACCTGGCACCCACCCGCGTCGGTTCGGCTGCTCAGCCCGCCAGGACCGCCGCCAACTGGGCGAGGGCGTGGTCGATCTCCTCGGCGGTGATGGTCAGCGGCGGGGCCAGCCGGATGGTCGAGCCGTGGGTGTCCTTGGCCAGCACCCCGCGTTCCATCAGCCGTTCACAGGCCTCCCGGCCGCTCATCAGCGCCGGATCGATGTCCAACCCGGCCCACAGACCCCGGCCGCGTACGGCGACCAGGCCCTTGCCGATCAGGGCGCGCAACCCGGCGTGCAGCCGCTCGCCCAGCTCGGTCGAGCGGCGCTGGAACTCGCCGGTGGCCAGGAGCCGGACCACCTCGGTGGCCACCGCGCAGGCCAGCGGGTTGCCGCCGAAGGTGGAGCCGTGCTGGCCGGGTTGGAGCACCCCGAGCACCTCGGCGTCGGCCGCCACCGCGGAGACCGGCACGATGCCCCCGCCGAGCGCCTTGCCCAGCAGGTACATGTCCGGTACGACGCCCTCCTGCTCGCAGGCGAAGGTGGCCCCGGTACGCCCCAGACCGGACTGGATCTCGTCGGCGATGAACAGCACGTTGCGCTCGGTGCAGAGCTGACGCACCCCGGGCAGGTAGTCGGTCGGGGGCACCACCACACCCTGCTCGCCCTGGATCGGCTCCAACAGCACCGCGACGGTGGTCTCGTCGACCGCCTCGGTCAGCGCGGTCAGGTCGCCGTACGGGACGATCTTGAAACCCGGGGTGTACGGCCCGAAGTCCGCACGGGCGTCTTCATCGGTGGAGAAGCTCACGATCGTGGTCGTACGCCCGTGGAAGTTGCCCTCCGCGACCACGATGGTGGCCTGCCCGGCCGGTACCCCCTTGACCTGGTAGCCCCACTTGCGGGCCACCTTGATCCCGGTCTCCACGGCCTCGGCCCCGGTGTTCATCGGCAGCACCAGGTCCTTGCCGCACAGCGCGGCCAGTTCCCGGCAGAAGTCGGCGAACTGGTCGTGGATGAAGGCCCGGCTGGTCAGGGTGAGCTTGTCGAGCTGGGCGTGTGCGGCGGCGATCAGGGCCGGGTGGCGGTGGCCGAAGTTCAACGCGGAGTAGCCGGCCAGGCAGTCCAGGTAGCGCCGACCGTCCACGTCGGTGACCCAGGCGCCCTCGGCGGAGGCGATCACCACCGGCAGCGGGTGGTAGTTGTGCGCGGTGTGGCGCTCCGCGTCCTGCACCGCGGCGGGGGTCCGCAGCATGTCCTCGATCATCGGTTCGCCTTTCCCTGACGCAGTCGCAACGTGCAGCACTTCGGGCCACCGCCGGCCTTACGCAGCTCGGACAGGTCGACGCCGATGGTCTGGTAGCCCCGCTCGCGCAGCTTCGCGGCCAGGTCGGTGGCCTGCTCGGGCAGCACCACGTGCCGGCCGTCGCTGACCGCGTTGAGGCCGAGCACCTCGGCGTCGGCCATGGTGGCGTGCACCGCGTCCGGGAAGAGTCGGCGCAGCACGGCCTGGCTGCCGGGGGAGAAGGCCTCCGGCAGGTACGCCAGGGTCTGCTCGTCGAGCACGGTCAGCGCGGTGTCCAGGTGGTAGAAGCGGGGGTCGACCAACTGGAGGGTGATCACCGGGTAGCCGAAGACCTCCTGCAACTGGGCGTGGGAGGCGTGCGCGGTACGGAATCCGGTGCCGGCCAGCAGGTGGTCACCGGCCAGCAGGATGTCGCCCTCACCCTCGTTGACGTGCTTCGGGTCGTACATCTCGAAGCCGGCTTCCTCGAACCAGGCGCGGTAGGCGGGGGCCTCGTCGGCGCGCTGCGGGTCGCGGAACTGCACCGCCATGGCCTTGCCGTCGATCACGGTGCCGCCGTTGGCGGCGAAGACCATGTCCGGCAGGCCGGGCAGTGGGGTGATCTCCTCGACGGTGTGGCCCAGATCCCGGTAGACCTGCCGCAGCTGTTCCCACTGCCGGATGGCCAGCTCGGTGTCGACCGGGGCGGTCGGGTCCATCCAGGGGTTGATCGCGTAATCGACGGCGAAGTACGTCGGCCGGCACATCAGGAAGCGCGCTCGGGTGGCGTCCATCGTCATTGTCCTGCTCCCAGGGTCTCCGCGCGCCCTGACCACGGTCGGCCAACGGGCTGGCGCGTGGTTCAACGCTATGCGGCCCGGACCCGCAGGTTCCACCGCAAAGCATTGCGATGAACGACTGATCGTTGCGTCTGAGTAACTTCTGTCGGCGGTTCGTTGCGTCGGGCCCTCTCCGGCCGTCGACGGACCGGCTCGTCTGTTCGAGGCGGGCGGGGCGGCACCCGGTCCGCTCGTCCGTCAGCGACGGGCGGTGCCGGATGCCGCGCGTCCCGTCGGAGGCGGGCGGACCCGGGCCGAGACAGCGGTCAGGGGCGGCGAAGTCGCCGCCCCTGACGAGGAGTGCGCCCGGCTGGTGAACCACCAGAACTGGTCGGGCTGCGACCGGTAACTCGCCGGCCGGGCGCCGGTGCACCACCGGCGGGCCGAAATGTGCCCACTAGAAGCGACCGACAAACTGTGAATCAAGCCACTCGCGGAAGCGGGCCACCAGATCACCGTCGGTGCTCGGCCAGTCGTACATGCCGGTCATCGCCAGCACCCCGATGACCACCGCACCGAGGCCGAAGGCGATGCCCAGCAGGGCGTCGGACTTGCCGGCGATGTGCCGCCGCCGAGTGCTGATCATCCCTAGTACGGCGAGGATCGCGCCGATCGCGCCCAGGGCGATGCCATAGCCGGCGAGGGTGCCGGTGAACACGAAGCCCAGCCCGGCCAGCCCGACGACCAGGCCGAAGGTGGCCAGCAGGCTGGCCCGGGGGCGTGGCCCGACGGGGGCCGGCGGGGCATCCGGGGCCGGCTCCCGGTCGGCGGTGCGGACCGGCTCGACGGTGACCTTGCCGTCGCGGTCCCGCTCGGTCTCGCGGGTGGTGTCCGGCGCGAGGGTGGTGTCCGTGGCCACGGCGGGGGCGGGGGGCACGGCGGGGGCTGCGGTGGCGGAACGGCCGCGCGGGGCGGACCGGTCCGAGATGGTGTTCTGGTCCGGGTCCGACCGGACGGCCGGAGGGGCGTTGCGGGCCCGACGGGAACCGTCGACCCCGGATCGGGCGGTGACGGCCCGGGCGGCGGCTGCCCGTTCGTTGGGGGTGCGGTCCGCAGCAGCGGGCACCCGCGCCCCATCAGGGCCACGGTCCGACCCGTCGGCGCGGACGTCCGTGCCCCGGGCGTCGGCCGTGCGGGTCTCCGTGCTCCGGGCGTCCGTGCGGGTCTCCGGGCTCCTGGTGTCGGTGTCCCGGGTGTCGGTGGCGACCGCGCCAGCCTGGTCGGTGTCCCCCTCGGCCGCCGGGGGCGCGGGCTCCGTACGGCGCGACAGCGAAGGAAATCTCATGGCTGTACCTCCCTGATAGGTGCGTGCGGGGTGCCGCGAGCCCCAGGAACCGCCACCACCCACGCCTGATGTCCTCGGAGGTACCCAGCCACCGCGCTGCCGACACTCCCGCGCCCGGCGGTGCTCCCGACCAGCGGCTATCCGCCCAGGGGGAGGGTCATCGGGGGCGGGTGAAGGTGGCCAGCGCCGAGGTGAGCAGGGCCATCCGGCGGGGTCGGGAGACCAGGACGGGCCGGGTGCGTACGCACCGGACCAGGATCTCCACCGCCCGGTCGACCGAGATCATCAGGGGGCGTACCGGGCCCTTGGCCATCTTGGTGTCCACGAACCCGAACCGGACCGTGGTCACGCTCACCCCCCGGTCACGCAGGGGCCGGGACAGCCCCAGGAGGTACGACGAGAGACCGGCCTTGCTTCCGGCGTAGCCGGGCGACCCGCTGGAGACCATCCGGTCGGCGAGGCTGGAGATCCCGAGGAAATGCCCCTCGCCGGCATCGATCATCCGCGGCACCACCGTGGCCACGGTGCGTACCGCACCCATGAGGTTCACCTCGAAGGTGTGCGTCTGTGCGGGCAGGTCGGCCAGGTCGATCGGCTCCCCGACCCCGGCGGCAAACACGCACAGGTCCACCCCGCCCAGTTCGTCGATCGCCTTGGCCAGCACCTCGGGGTAGTCCGGGGCTGTCACGTCGACGGTGTGGTGGGTGTACGTCGGGACGTTTATGACGTTGTCCCGGCGGGACAGTCCGGCTACCCGCCACCCGTCCGCCAGCAGCCGCCGGGTGAAAGCCAACCCGATCCCGTCGCTGTTGCCGACCAGTACCGCACGGCGCACCCGATCCGTCATGTCCACCGTCCTCGTTGCCGCTGACCCACTGCTCAGGATGCCGTCGGTCCGAGTGGCACCCCTGGCCACCCCGGCGGCCCCCGCCATCCCGCCACCCCGGCGGCCCCGCCACCCGGCGGTCCGGCCGGCATCCTCGCCGTACCGGTGGCCTGACCGGCAATTGAACCAGACAGCCTGGCCCAATCGTTACCGCTCGGTAGTCGGATCCGGCCCCTCGGCGGCGCTGGTAGCGGCCGGGCCGGGGCCGCGGGCTTCGCGGACCAGGCCGGCGGAATTCGACCCCGGCGTACTCCAGGAAGGTGGCGGGCCGCTTTCCGAAAAGGCCACTCAAAGGGGGGCTGCCTATTGTGGAGCGTTCTCTATTGAAACTGCGTCGTCAGCTTGGCGTATCGCGCCAAGTAGTCGAACGCTCATTCTCTGTAGCCATTTGTTGGGTGGTGCCGGAGAGGGGCGGGGTCGGCTTCTCGGGGATGTATTTCGTGGTTAACCATTCCGTGACCATCGTGTGGGAGTGAGCCATGGGAGCGCTCCCTAAAATCGACGACGACAATCCCGTCAACTGGAGGTGGGACATGAAGGGTCCGCTTGACCTGACCGCTCTGGACATCACTGAGGTGTCCTGGACGGAGCAGGGCGAGGAGTCGAACAACCTGTACGCCGCCGCCCCCACCGGCAGCGTCGCGGTCACCGACGGTGCGACCGACGGTCGGAGCTGCGGTTGCAGCGGCTGCGGCTGCGGCGGACGACCCATCCAGTGGTGCTGCGTCAACTGCCACTGATCCGGTGATCGGCGTGCCCGGTGCCGCCAGCGGTTGGCGCCGGGCACGTGTCGCAGGCGGGGGTGCCGGCACTGCCGGCCCCCGCCGTCACGAAAGACCAGCTACGGAAGGAAGTCGGATGGCGACAGGCGGGCACTACGCGATCGAGTTGAGTGTGGTCATACCCACCCACCAGGACGCTCACTGCCTGGCGCTGACGCTGCGCTCGCTGGGGCGGCAGACGCTGAGTCCCGAGCGCTTCGAGGTCGTCGTGGTTCGTGACGGCGGCTCCGCCTCGGGGTACGAGGACCTCGCCACCGATTTCCCCGGGCTCAACCTGAACCTGGTGCACGCCACCGAGCAGCGGGGCCGGGCCGCCGCGCGCAACGAGGCGGTTCGACACAGCCGGGCGCCGCTGCTGCTCTTCCTCGACGCCGACTCCTACACCTCGCCGCAGCTGTTGGAGCGTCACCTGGCCCACCACGCGATCCCGGGTCGACCCCCGGTGCTGCTGGGCCGTCGCGACGAGTTGCACCTGGAGCACATCGAGACCGCACTCGACGGCAAGGATTTCCTCGATCTGCCCCGACTGCGTACCGAGGGTGGCGGCGACCTGCGATTCCCCGGCGGCGAGCCGGTGGGACAGGACTGGCTGCGGGTGGGTTGGTTGTTCAGCTACACCCACAACATCTCGGTTTCCCGGAGCCTTTTCGATCTGGCCGGTGGCTTCAAAGAGGCTTTCGGGCTCCGTTGGGGTCTGGAAGACGTCGAACTGTTCTATCGGGTGCACAAGCAGCTCGGAGTCAACGAGCTGAATTTCGCCTTCGACGACGAGGCGCGCGCTTACCATCTGCCGCATCACCGCCGGATCGAGCGCGACTGGAACGATTTCGCCGCGAACCGCGAACTCATTGTGGAGCAGGTGATCGAGTGGGAGTTCTTCGGCATGATGGAGGTGTACGGGTCAGTCGAGCGAATCCTGCGATACCGCGCTGCGATCGCTGACTGCGTACAACAATCCACCTGCCGGATCGGGCCAGCGGTGCAGCGGCTGGCCGGCGCTCTTCCCGGGCCGCGGGTGCTCTGGGTGGGCACCGGCAGTGCGGAGGCCGGCCTACCGGCCGAGGCGATCACCTTCGACTACTCCGCTCCGCCCGGCCCGACCAACTACCACCTGGTCGGTATGAACCCGCCGATCGAACCGGGCAGCCTCGACGCGGTGGTCAGCGTGGACTTCTGGCGGCACCTGCGGTGGAGCGACCTCTGCCAGTTCGTCAACGTCGCCGGCCACCTGGCCGCCGAGGTGCATCTGCTGCGCACCGACGATCCGGCGACGGCTTCCCTGCCGCCGGGGGTGGCCGCGCTCGACTACGTACGCCGGGCCTTCGAGACGGCTTTCGCCACCGAACTCACCCGCGTGGACGGGCTCGGTGACGTGCTCATCCTGCGTCCCCTGCCGGCTGCCGACGGGCCGGCCCTCGTCGAGCCGGCCGGATCGTGACGAGCACGCCGCTGATTCACGCTCGCGGCCTGACCAAGACCTTCCGGATGCCGGACAAGCCTCCCGGCCTGGCCGGGTCGCTGCGGCATCTGGTCCGGCCGCGACACCACGAGCGAACTGCGGTCGACGGTGTCGACCTGACCATCGGCGCCGGTGAGGCGGTGGCGTACGTGGGACCCAACGGCGCCGGCAAGTCGACCACGGTGAAGCTGCTGACCGGCATCCTGCATCCGACCTCCGGGCAGGTGCAGGTGTGCGGGGTGGTCCCGCACCGGGACCGGCACCGTAACGCCCGCAACATCGGGGTGCTCTTCGGCCAACGCAGCCAGCTCTGGTGGGACCTCCAGGTGCGGGACTCCCTGGCGCTGCTGCGGGACATCCACCGGATCCCGCAGCAGCGGTACGCGCAGCGGCTGGCCGAGTTCGACGACCTCCTCGGGTTGGGTGAGCTGCTGCCGGTGGTGGCGCGGCGGCTGTCGCTCGGGCAGCGGATGCGAGCCGACCTGGCCGCCGCGCTGCTGCACTCGCCCCGGGTGGTCTTCCTGGACGAGCCGACAATCGGACTGGACATCATCGCCCGGCAGACGGTCCGGGACTTCCTGCGGGCCCAGTGTCAGGCGGGTACGGCCCTGCTGCTCACCACCCACGACATCGGCGACATCGAGCAGGTGTGCCGCCGCCTGGTCGTCCTCGACGGGGGTCGGGTCATCTTCGACGGTCCGATGGAGTCCGTCCGGCAGATGCTGGCCCGGGACCGGACGCTGCACCTCTGTCTGGACCGGGACTGGCCCGCCGGCCTCGACGTCGGACTGCCGGGCACCCGGGTCGCCCTCGGGGAGTCGCCCCGGCAGCTGTCGATCACGTTCGATCGGGACCGGCTCGGTGCCGGTGAGGTGGTCTCGGCGGTCTCGGCGGTGGTCGAGGTGGTCGACCTGCGCATCGACGAGCCGTCCCTGGAGGACGTGGTGCGTCGCGCGTACGCCGGCGAGCTGTCCCGGACGCCGGGAGCGGCCGGCGCGGTCGGATCGGCCGGGACGCCGGGCGCGGTCGGAGCGCGATGATCGCGTACCTGAGCCTGAGCCGGATGGCCTGGTCCACGGTGCTCGTCTACCGCACCGAGTTCCTGCTGCAACTCGTCGGCAGCGTGGTCCAGGCGGTGGCGCTGTTCGCGGTGTGGCGGGCGCTGTTCGCCGGGGACGCGGACGGCAGCCTGGCTGGGCTCTCCTGGGACCAGATGAAGGGATACCTGTTCATCTCGTTCCTCACCGGCACCATCCTGTCCAGCTTCACCGATGGTCAGCTCGCGTTGCGGGTGTTGGACGGCTCGGTCGCGTTGGACCTGGTCCGGCCGATCGACTACCAGCTCGCCCGCTTCGCCGAGGCGATCGGTTACCTGCTCGGCGAGCTGATGGTGGTCGCGGTGATGGGCGGCGTCCTGCTGATGGTCTTCGGCGGCGCCCCGCTGCCCGACGCGCCGCAGGCCGCCCTGTTCCTGGTGAGCCTGGCCGCCGTCGTGCCGCTGAAGTTCGCCCTGGTGTACGCGGTCGGACTGGCCTGCTTCTGGACAGGCAACTTCCACGGTCTCAGCATGTCCCGGATCGCCGTGACGAGCATCCTCTCCGGTGCGCTGGTGCCGATCGCCCTCTACCCGCAGTGGTTGCAGACGATCTGCGCGTTCTCGCCCTTCCCCGGCATCGTCTCCACTCCCGCGCTGATCTTCCTGGGTGAGGTCCGGGGCACCGAGGCGCTGTCCCTGGTCGGGCTGCAACTGCTATGGATCGTGCTGCTCTGGCTGGCGACCCGACTGTTGTGGCGGGCCGCCCTGCGCCGGCTGGTGGTGCACGGTGGATGATCGCTTCCGGCCACCGGGAACCCTGGGTCTCTACCGCCGGCTGCTCGGCGCCCACCTGCGAGCCGTGCTCGAGTACCGCGCCGACGCCCTGCTCACCGTTGCCGCCACGGTGCTCGGCCAACTCGCCGGGCTGGTGTTCGTCGTGACGATCTTCGCCCAGACCCCGGTGCTGATGGGGTGGACCAGGTGGGAGGTGCTCTGCGTCTGCGGGATGGTGATGCTGGCCGAGGGCATCGGGTCGCTGTTCTGCGAGGGCGCCTGGCAGCTCAGCGGCATGGTCAACATGGGTGCGCTGGACTACTTCCTGATCCGCCCCTATCCGGTGGTGCTCCAGGTGACCGGCTCGGCGGTCGGCGTCAACGGGCTGGGCAACGTACTGATCGGGGTGTCGCTGCTCGGCCTCTCCGCCGGGCGGATCGAGGTGGCCTGGACGCCGCTCACCCTGCTCTGGGCGGGTGTGCTGCTGGTCAGCGGGGTGCTGGTCAAGACCGCCCTCAGCCTCGGCACCAACGCTCTGGCGTTCTGGCTGCTCAGCCCGTCGAACTCGGTCGCGGTCAGCGTGCACATGCTCGGTGACCTGGCCCGTTACCCACTCACCGTGTACGGCCCGGGGATGCGATCGCTGTTGACCGTGATCCCGGTGGCCTTCGTCGGGTACTTCCCGGCTGCGGCCCTGCTCGACAAGGGTGGCTCGGCCACCATCGGCGCGTTCAGCCCGCTCGTCGCCGTAGCCGCCACCGGGGTCGCGTTGGCGCTGTTCAGCCGCGGGCTGCGCCGTTACGAAAGCGCGGGCAACTGAGATGACCGGGCAGTGGGCGACGCCCCCCGACGGCATCGTGGCGGGTTATCTGGCGGCGGTGGCGAGGCAGTCCGGCGGCCTGCCGGACAGCTACCCGCTGCCGCGCGACAAGCGGTACCCGGAGAGCCGACGGTGGCTGCTGCGCTGGCCGGGGCCGGGCGCTGCGCCGCTGGGTGGTACCCCCGTCGACCGGCTCAGCGCCCTGCTGCTCGGGCACGCGCCCCGCCGACTGGAGTTGGTCACCAACGCCGCCTTCGCCGCGATGAACGGACGGCCGAGCACTGTCGCCCCGTTCACCCGGCTGCTACCGCTGTGGTTCACCGCCCGACGCGGGGTGCCCTCCGGCGGCGCGTTCCATCCGGCCGAACTGTATGTCGTCTGGGGTGGTGCCGCCGGACTACCGGCGGGGGTATACCACCACGATCCGGCCCACCACGCGCTGGAACTGATCCGCCCCGGCGCCTCGGCCGCCGACTTGGATCTCCTGCTCGGTGACACCGGTCCGCAGCCGCGTCATGCGCTGGTGTTGACCTGCCGGGTGTGGAAGAACGCCGGCAAGTACCGGAGCTTCGGCTACCAGTTGTCCCTGATGGACACGGGTGTGTTGCTGGGCCAGCTCGCCGGATCATCCCTGGCCAGCCGGGTCCGCCTGCTTCGCCGCCCGGCACCGGTCGACGCCCTGCTCGGGCTCGACGGCGAAGTGGAGACCGCCGTGGCGGTTCTCGAACTACCGGCCACCGCCCTCGGCGAGGCCGCCGCATCCGCCCTGTCGGTGCCGGAAACCGAGCCGCTGCCGACCGGCGTACTCCCGGCTCCGGGGGGCCTGGACGGCGACTGGAGCAACCGGCCGGAAGCCGACCTCGCCGTCATCGCCCTCCACCAGGCGATCCGCTCCGGCACCGAGCCGCTCCCGGCACCGGAAGCGGGCCGCCCGGCGGCATCGGAGGTCAGCCAACCAACGGCATCGGAGGCGAGTCGCCCGGCAATGCCCGGTTGGGTGCCGGCGGACGGTGAGCCTGCGCCGGTCGAGCTACCGCGACCGGTGGCGCCATCCCGAGCCGCCACCGCCCGCCGGGCGTCGGCCCTCGACCTCGCGCCCGGCCTGACCGTCGGGCAACTCGCCGCCATCTGCGCGTACGCGGGCGGCCATCGACCCGAGGGCGCGCTGGCCGAGTTGACCGGAGACCGGCATCATCCCGCCCTGTGGTGCCTGGTCACACAGGTCGACGGGCTCGCCCCGGGCGGCTACCGGTACGACCGGGAGCGGCACCGGTTGGCGCCCACCGCCCCGGCCACCAGCACGACCGCGGTCGGCAGGCTCAGCGGGCTGAACCCGGTGATGAGCACGGCCGGCGCCAGCCTCTTCGTGGTGGTCGAGGGGCAGCCGTCGATCGACCAGCTCGACCCGGTCGCCCTGCGGGACCTGTACCTGCGTACCGGGGCGACCGTCCAGCTTGCCGCGCTGGCCGCGGCGACCGTCGGAGCGGCCACCCGGCCGTTGGGTGGCTTCGACACACAGGCGGCGACCGAGGCGCTGAGATTACCGCCCGGTGCCGTCCCTCTGCTGCAACTGCTGCTCGGCAGACCGAAACCACGAGCCGGCGCGTTGGCCGTGGCGCTCACGGAGGGAAGTGCGGATGCATGACAGCCAGGTCCCGGTGCTCACCGGGACACCGGAACCGCCAGAGATCCTGGCGACGGTCGCCGAGCAGGGGGTGGTGCTGCTCCGCGACGGCGGATGGCAGCGGGACACCTTCGTGGCGCTCGGCGACGCGCTGATGGAGCCAGTGGCGTACGCGGGTGGCTTCCAACAGGAGCGAGACGTCATCGGCGGCGACCGCACCACCACCTCGGTCACCCGGGGCACCATGGGGATGCCGCTGCACCGCGAGGCCTCCTACGGGCCGGGCTCGCCCGACCTGCTCACCTTCCTCTGCGAGCGGCCGGCCGATGACGGCGGCCGGACCACGCTCTGCGACGGCGTGGCCCTGCTCAACGCGCTACCGGACGAGGTGCGTGCCGAGTGTGAGCAGATGGAGATCGTCTGGGAGAACACGCTGCCCGCCGAGGACTGGCAGCGCACCTTCGACACCGACGACCCGGAGACCGTCCGACCGGCGCTGCGCCAGTGGGAGCCGTACCTGCGGCCGTGGGAGTCGCTCGGCGTGCACACCGCCGGCACCGCGCTGGTCATCGGCTTCGGCACCCGGTGTACGCCGCCGACGCGCTTCGGCGGCGTACCGGCGTTCTGCAACTCGCTGTTCGTCAGTCGGCCGGACGAGGACGAATACCACGACCAGCGGCTGCGGGTGCGTACCGCGGCGGGCGCACCGGTGCCGGCGCGGCTGCTGTCGATCGCGGCAGAGGTGGCGCAACGGTTGACGGTCGCGGTGCCCTGGCAGGCCGGCGACGTTCTGATCGTCGACAACTCCCGCTACCTGCACGGCCGGCAGTCGTTCACCGACACTGGCCGCTCGGTGATGGTCCGGATGGGACACCTGCACCAGAAGGAGGAGGCATGAGGGCGAAGCTCCGCGACGACCTGCTCTACGTGGCGGTCGAGGACGGCGTCTACCTGGAGACCGGCCGGAGCAGCACCGAGATTACCGGCGGTTCCGCGTACCAGTTGGTCGCGCAGCTCGCCCCGCACCTGGATGGCAGCCGTACGCTCGAAGAGCTGACCGGCGGCCTGCCACCGGCCCAGCAGCGGGTGGTCGCCGACATGGTCGGCATGCTGGTCCGCCGCGGCCTCGCCCGTGATCTGGACGCCGAGCCGCCGCACGGCCTGCTGGACTGGGAACTGGACCGGTACCGGCAGGCGATCTCGTACGCCGAGCACGTCGCCGACGCTCCGGTGCACCGCTTCGAGGCATTCCGCAACGCCCGGGTGCTGCTCGTCGGCGCCGGGGCGCCGCTGCACAGCCTGGTGCAGACCCTGTTCGACCTGGGGCTGCGGGCTGCGACGTTGATGGAGACCGGTGAGGAGCCGGTCGACGACGAGGCGTACCAGCGGATCCTGGACCGCTGCCGGGACGGCGACCCGACGGTGACCCTGACCCGGGTGCCGGACGCCATGGCGGGACCCGAGGCGGCGTTGACGGCGGTCTTCGGCGGGTTCGACGCGGTGCTGCACTGCACCGGCCGCGAACTGGCGGGCCGCGCCCTGGCGGTGACCCGGGCGGCTCGGGCCGCCGGAATCCCCGCCCGGCACGCGGTACCGAACGGCGACGCCGTCTGGGTCGGGCCGAGCAGCGGCGGCGTCACCGCCGGTTGCTGGGAGTGTGGCGTACGCGCCGCCCACGGCGCGGGCCCGGCCGGTGCCCCGCTCGCCCTGCTGGATCGGCCGGAGCAGCGGTCGGAGCAGCTGAGCGCCCCGATGGCCGCGCTGATTGGCGGGATTCTGGGCTTCGTCCACTTCCGTGCCGCGATCGGCGGACCGGGTGCCGCACCGAACACGATGACCCGCCTCGACCTGGAATCCGGCCGGACCAGTGAGCACCCACTCGCGGCACACCCGCGCTGCGGCAGCTGCGCCGAGCGGACCGCACCGACGCCGCTCGCCGAGCGGGTGGCCGCGGTCGCCGGCCGGACGCCGATTGATCCGGACACCTTCGCGACCCGGGTGATGGCCGTGATCGACAGGCGGCTCGGACCGGTCATCGAGGTCGGCACCGGCGAGTATTCCCAACTCTCGGTGAGCTGTCTGACCGCGACCGTCGCCGACCTGACCGGCGCGGGAACCGGCCCCCGGGTCGTGACCGCCGTCGGCGGCGACCGCCGGCAGGCCCTCGCCCGCGCCACCGTCGCCGGCCTCGAACTGCTCGCGTCTGAGGCCGCCACCCCCTCGGCCGAGTCCGCGCCGTCGTCCATCGCCGAAGCCACCGACGCGGACGCCTGGTGGGATCCGCTGACCGGAGCCGAGGTGGCGGTGCCCGGCGGGGTGACGTACCCGAGGATCGTGGCCGGCGGTCTCAGCTGGGCGGAGGCCCAGGGCCGGGCCGCGCTGCGGCTGGCGTACGCCACCGCCGGTGAACCTCCGCTGCCCGCAACGGCCGATGCCGGCGGCGAGTGGAGTCGGGACACCTGGCCGACCGCGGTCCGGCACCTCGCCGACGACATGGCCGTCCTCGGTCACGAACTGCACGCCTGGCGGGACGTCTCCGACGTACCGACGGTTTTCGTCGGCACCGGTGACCGCTGGCTGTCGCACGCCTGCGCCACCGACGCCGAGACGGCGCTGGAACTGGCCACCCAGACCGCCGCCGCCCTGCTCACCGACCGCGTCCCGACCGGCACCGACATCGGACCGGACGTCGGCACGGACTCCTGGGACGGCGACCTGGAGACCCTGCTCAAGGGGTTCACCACCGGTGGGCGACGCCTGCTGCTGCGTCCCGTCGACAACCTGCCCGCGCTGCGGGCCGTGCTCCCGTTCATCGTCGAGGCGACCCTCACCGACGGCACCGGAGGAAACCGATGACAAGCACCATCGCGGCGGCCCTGCGTACCCTCGGCGAGGGGGGTGACCTGCACGCGGCGGTGACCGCGCAGCTGGATCCGCAGCACGCGCCGAACCTCGACCTCATCGTGCTCGACCGGCCGGAGACCGACCGGTTGCTCGCCGCCGCGACCGCGGCGCAACAGGCCGGGCGGGACTTCCTCCCCGTCTATCCGACCCCGCGTGGCATCCGGATCGGCCCCTACACCGTCGCCGGTACGCCCGGCTGCCACAGCTGTGTCCAGACCAGGGAACGTCGGGCCCGGACCACCGGCACCCCGCTGCGGTCGGAGCTGTGGAAAGCCCTCTACGCCGACACGGTGCAGCCGCCCTCACCCGTCCTCGCGCCCCCCGTACGGTCGGTGGTGGCCGCCCTGGTCGCCGACGAGGTGGCCCGCGCCGCCGCCGGCACCGGACCTCGGTGCGCCGGTGCGGTGCTGGAGGTGGACACCGCGACTCTGGAGATCAGCCGGCACCGTTTCATCGCCGAGCCGGAGTGCGGCCTCTGCGGCGGCCTGCCCGACGACAGCCCGACGGCGGGCAGCCTGACCCTGGTCTCCCGACCAAAGCGCCGTCCCGACGACTACCGGGCGCGCAGCCTCACCGCCGAGTACGAGCAACTGCTCGACCTGATGGTCGACACCGAGACCGGCCTGCTCTCGACGGTCACCGCCCACCACCACCATCCGATGATCCTGGTCGCGGCGATCGGCGGACCCGTCTGCTGCACCGAACTCTCCGGGTACGGCCGTACCTTCAGTTACCCGGCCAGCGTGGCGGTCGCCATCGCCGAGGCCCTGGAACGCTTCGCCGGCACCCTGCCCCGGGCCCGGCGCACCTGCGTCACCGCCTCCTTCCGGGAACTGGGACCGGAGCGGGCCGTCGACCCGGTGACCCTGGGACTGCCCCCGGAGCCGTCGACCCACGGCGCCGTCCGATACCACCCGGACCTGCCGGTCGAGTGGGTGTACGGCTACTCGTTCCGGCGCGGCGGCCCGGTGCTGGTGCCGGAGACCTTCGCCTACTACGGCGCCCATCAGACCACCTTCGGTGGGGAGAGCTCGAACGGTTGCGCCCTGGGCGGGACGATGGAGGAGGCCATCCTGCACGGCATCTTCGAGATCGCCGAGCGGGACGCCTTCCTGGCCACCTGGTACGCCCGACTTCCGGTGCCCCGGATCGACCCGATGACCTCCGCCGACCCGATGACCCGGCTGCTGGTGCAGTGGCTGGAGCGGACCACCGGCAGCCGGCTGCACGTCTTCGACATCACCATGCCGGAGCAGATCCCCTCGCTGTGGTTGATGCTGGTCGACGAGGAAGGCCGGCCGGGACACCCGAAGGCGTTCTGTGGGGCCGGCGCCCACCTGGACCCCGAGCGGGCGCTCTGGTCCGGGCTGGTCGAGCTGGCCAGCGTCGCCGACGCGACCAGGCAGGAGGTCGCCGCGGACACCACGGCGCCGCGCATGGTCGCCGACCCGGAACTCGTGGTGCGGATGGAGGACCACCTGCTGGTGGCCGCCGCGCCGGAGAGCTGGCACCGGTTCGACTTCCTCTACCAGCGGGACGAGATCCTGTCGATGGAGCAGGCATTCCCGGTCGCCGACCGCCACCAACCGGCCGACGACCTGCTCGACGACCTGAACAGGGTGGTCGACCGCTACCTCGGCGAGGGCTACGACGTGGTGGTGGTGGACCAGACCGCCGTCGAGCAGGCCACGGTCGACCTGACCGCCGTGCGGGTGATCGTGCCGGGGTTTCTGCCGATGGTGTTCGGGCACCGCAACCGTCGGGTCGACCTGCCCCGGTTGCGTGACCTCCCGGTCCGACTCGGCTACCGGGACACCCCGCTGGACCCGGCGGAGATCAACCCGTACCCGCACCCCTTCCCGTGACCGGGCCGGGCAGGCGCGCCTGAGCAGGTGGCGCAGGTCATCCCGGTCTCCGGGCGCGGGCCCGATTCGAGTGAGGTCCCTCTGGCTACGCTTGGCAACCGTGCCAGAGGGACACACCATTCACCGCCTGGCGGCCCGGCACGCCGAGCTGTTCGCCGGGGACAAGGTCCTCGCCGCCAGCCCGCAGGGCCGGTTCGCCGAGGGAGCCGCCCTGCTCTCGGGCAGCGTGCTGGAGGGCACCGAGGCGTACGGCAAGCACCTGCTGCACCACTACGCCGGTGAACGGATCCTGCACGTGCACCTCGGCCTGTACGGCAAGGTCACCGACGGTGCGGGTGAGCCGCCGGAGCCGGTGGGGCAGATCCGGCTGAGGTTGACCAGTGACCGGCACTGGTTCGACCTGCGTGGGCCGACCGCCTGCGAACTGCTCACCCCGCCCGAGGCGGCGACGTTACGCGCCCGCCTGGGCCCCGACCCACTGCGCGCCGACGCCGACCCCCAGCGGGCGTACGATCGGATCTCCCGTAGCTCGACCCCGCTGGCGGCGCTGCTGTTGAACCAGTCCGTGGTGGCCGGCACCGGGCTGATCTTCGTGACGGAGGCGCTGTTCCGCGCCGGATTACCGCCTACCCTGCCCGGCCGGGCGTTGACCCGCCCCGACTGGGCGGCCCTCTGGGCCGACCTGGTGGAGCTGATGAGGCCGGCGGTGGCCACCGGCCGGATCGACACCGTCCGCGCCGAACACCTGCCCGAGGCGATGGGCCGCCCGGCCCGGGTGGACCGGCACGGCGGAGAGGTGTACGTGTACCGCCGTCCCGGCCAGCCCTGCCACGTCTGCGCCACCCCGATCAGCAGAGGCACCATCACCGCCCGCAACCTCTACTGGTGCCCCCGCTGCCAGGGGTAGCGAAGGGCACCACCAGCGCCGTACGACCAGCGCTGCGAGGAGTCAGCGGGCCAGGGCCTCGACCGCCTTGCGGGCGGCGACCAGCACCGGATCCCAGACCGGGGCGTACGGCGGGGCGTAGCCGAGATCCAGGGCGGTCATGTCGTCCACCGTCATCCGGTTCCACAGCGCCACCGCCAGGGTGTCGATCCGCTTCGCCGCCTCCGACAAACCGACGATCTGGGCTCCC
Source organism: Micromonospora sp. DT229 (assembly GCF_049844505.1). NCBI lineage: Bacteria > Bacillati > Actinomycetota > Actinomycetes > Micromonosporales > Micromonosporaceae > Micromonospora > Micromonospora sp. DT229. The sequence continues at coordinate 230,636 of NZ_JBNCLD010000005.1, forward strand.
AGCAGGCGACCACTGGGCCGCTCGGCGATCAGCTTGACCGTCATCGGGCGGGCGCCCGGGTAGTAGCCGGCCCGGCTGGTCGACTCGGCGATCACCGAGACGAACTCGAAACCGGCCGCCTGGGCGTCCTGCTCACGCAGCCCGGTACGCCCCACCTCCAGGTCACAGACCTTGGTCACCGCGGTGCCGATCACCCCGGCGAAGGTGGCGTACCCGCCCCCGATGTTGATGCCGGCGACCCGGCCCTGCTTGTTGGCGTGGGTGCCCAGCGGTACGTGCACCGGCATCCCGCTGACCCGGTGCAGGGTCTCCACACAGTCCCCGGCGGCCCACACCCCGGGCACCCCGAGCACCCGCATCCGGCGGTCCACCCGCAGCCCGCCGGTCGGACCGAGCGGCAGGCCGGCCGCCTCGGCCAGGGCGGTGTTGGGGCGTACGCCGAGGCCCAGGACGACCAGGTCGGTCGGAATCGGGCCGGCGTCGGTCTCCACGGCGGCCACCCGGCCGTCGCGCTCGGACAGCCCGGTGACCTGCACCCCGGTACGGATGTCCACCCCCAGCCCGCGCATCGCGTCGGCGACCAGCCCGGCCATGTCGGGGTCGACCGTGGACATCGGCTGCTCGCCCCGCTCCACCAGGGTGACCGACAGCCCACGCCGCACCAGGGCCTCGGCCATCTCCACCCCGATGTAGCCGCCGCCGACCACCACGGCACGCCGCGGCTGCGGGTCGCGGTCCAGCCACTCGCGCAGCGCCGAGCCGTCGTCCAGGGTCTGCACCCCGAACACCCCGGCGGCCTCGGTCCGCGCCCAGTCCGGCTTGGTCGGTACCGCCCCGGTGGCGTACATCAGGATGTCGAAGGGTTCCCGGACCTCGCCGCCGCTCTCCAGGTCCACCGCGGTCACCTCGCGACGGTCCAGGTCGATCGCGACCACCTCGTGGCGCAGTCGTACGTCGATGTCGTACTTCTCCCGGTGGGTCGCCGGGTCCCGGGCGATCAACTGCTCGGCTTCGGGCACCAGCCCACTGATCCAGTACGGGATCCCACACGCCGAGTACGAGGTGAAGTGTCCCCGCTCGAAGGCGACGATCTCCAGGTCCTGGCGGTCCCGACGCCGTCGGGCCTGGGCGGCGGTCGCCATCCCGGCGGCGTCGCCACCGATGACGATCAAACGTTCGGCCACGGCAACCTCCTGTCAGGCCGGGGTCTCGCCCCGGGTCTGTCGTGCCACCTGCGCCACCACATCCTCCAACCGTCCGGTCCGGGCGTACGTCATCCGCTGCCGCGCCGCGCCGGTGCCGTGCTCGCGCAACCCCTCCAGCAGCCCGGTCACCTCGGCGTGGTCACCGTGGCGTTCCAGGGCCGGCCCGAGCCGCCCGACGAGTTGGTGCAGCAGGTCCCAGGCCGGTCGCAGCTCACCGTTGGTCGGGTCGACCGCCGAGCCCTCCAAACCGTCGTGGGCGGCCCGCCAGTGCGCCCCGACCAGCAGGTGATGGTCGGTGGGCAGGGGTGGCCGACCGGCGGCGATGTCGTCCAGCGCGGTCGCCACCAGGCCCCGGACCAGGGCGGCGACCAGGACGGCGTCGTCCACCGTGGGGCACACGTCACCGATGCGCAGCTCCACCGTCGGGTACTTGGCCGACAGTCGGGCGTACCAGTAGAGCATCCCCTCGTCGAGCATCACCCCGCTGGCGATCAGCTGGCGGATCAACCGTCGGTAGTGCTCGTGGGAGGCCAGGTAGGGGGTCGGGGCCACCGAGGGCCACCGTTCCCACTCGACCGAGCGCCAACTGGCGTAGCCGGTGTCCTCCCCCCGGCTGAACGGCGAGTTGACCGTGACCGCTTGCAGGATCGGCAGCCAGGGGCGTACGTGGTTGAGCACCTGCACCCCGGTGTCGGGGTCGGGCACCCCGACGTGGACGTGCATCCCGTTGTTGCCCGGCCCGGGGACCAGCAGGCGGTACCGCTCCACCATCCGGTCGAAGCGGGGCTTGTCGACCACCGGCGGCACCGGCCCGTCGACCGGTCCGGTGCCGATCGCCAGCAGCCGGGCACCGGCCCGCTCGGCGGCCTCGGCCAGGGCCGAACGCAGCAGGCCCAGGGAGTGCCGGATCGAGGAGAGCTCCACCCCCGGCGGGCTGCCGATCTCGATCTGACTGGTCTGGAACTCGCGCTCCACCTGCCCGCGCAACTCCGGGGGTACCTGCTCCAGTACCTCGTCGACGGCGGGCACCGCTGCCCCGGAGTCCGGGTCGACGAGCAGGAACTCCTCCTCGACACCCACCGTGAGCAGGTCGGCCTGTTCCGCCGGAGGGTTCGGAGCCACCGCAGGCTGCCTGACCATCGCCACCACCGTCCGCACCTCAGCCGGGGCGGTAGGTCCGCACCGGGTCGCGGCGGCAATTACCCGCAGTGGCGGTCCCCGGAAACGCTGCCCGCGCGTGGCGTACGGCTCGTCTCCTGCGGCGTGGCGGCGCGGGGTGGCGGCGCGGGGTGGCGGCGCGGCGTGGCGGCGCGGGGTGGCGGTGTGGCCCTCGACCGGTCCGGCGCGGACCGGCTCATCGACGTTGACAACTGTCCGGATGGGCCGTACAACTCATCGAGAGAGCGCTCTCTCATCCGTCCGTAGAGAGGCAGACCGATGAACCCTGTCCCGGCGGCCGCGCCCGCCCTGCCCGCCAGACGCCGGCTGCCGCTGGCGTTGGCCCTGCTCATCACCGCCACCACCGGCCTGGCCGGGCTCACCGCGACCGCCGACGCCGCCGTGCCGCCGCCCGCCTCCGGCTGGAGCCTGGTCTGGAGCGACGACTTCACCGGTGCCGCCGGCACCCTGCCCTCCGCCGGCAACTGGATCATCGACACCGGCACCAGCTACCCGGGCGGCCCGCCGAACTGGGGCACCGGCGAGATCCAGACGTACACCAACAGCACCGCCAACATCAGCCACGACGGTGCCGGCAACCTGCGGATCACCCCGCTGCGCGACGGGGCCGGCAACTGGACCTCGGCCCGGATCGAGACCGTCCGCAGCAACTTCAAGGCCCCGGCCGGCGGGGTGCTGGCCATCGAGGGCCGCATCCAGATGCCCAACGTCACCGGTGCTGCCGCCTCCGGCTACTGGCCGGCGTTCTGGGCGCTCGGCTCCCCGTACCGGGGCAACTACCAGAACTGGCCCGGCATCGGTGAGTTCGACGTGATGGAGAACGTCAACGGGCTCAACACGGTGTGGGGGGTGCTGCACTGCGGGGTGGCCCCCGGCGGGCCCTGCGACGAGTTCAACGGCATCGGCGCCTCCCGGGCCTGCCCGGGCAGCACCTGCCAGTCTGCCTTCCACACCTACCGATTCGAGTGGGACGCCTCGGTCAGCCCACAACAACTGCGCTGGTACGTCGACGGGCAGCTCTACCACACCGTCAGCCAGAGCCGGGTCGGTGAGCCGTACTGGTCCCAGATGACCAACCACGCCGGTTACTTCCTGCTGCTCAACGTGGCGATGGGTGGGGCCTTCCCGAACGGGGTGGCCGGCAGCACCACCCCCACCTCGGCGACCGTGCCCGGTCGGCCCATGCTGGTCGACTACGTGGCCGTCTACAGCCGAGGAGGCGGCAGCACCCCACCGCCGACGACTCCGCCGCCCACCACCCCGCCGCCCGGTGGGGTGCGGGACGCGTACGCGACCATCCAGGCCGAGTCGTTCGACGCCCAGAACGGTGTGCTCGTGGAGGCCTGCTCCGAGGGCGGGCAGAACATCGGCGCGCTGCGCAACGGCGACTGGGTGCGCTACGACAACGTCGAGTTCGGCTCCAACGGGCCGCGTGACTTCGTGGCCCGGGTCGCCTCCGGCGCGGCGGGCGGGGTCAGTGGCCTGGTCGAGGTGCGACTGGACAGCCCGACCGGTACGCCGATCGGCAGCTTCGCCATCGCGAACACCGGCGGCTGGCAGAGCTGGCGATCCGTGCCGGGCAATGTGTCCTCGGTGACCGGGCGCCGCACGGTCTATCTGACCTTCAGCAGCGGCCAGCCCAACGACTTCGTCAACGTCAACTGGTTCCACTTCCGCCGCTGACCCACCAGCAAGCCCCCCTCCCACCCCACCCTCCCCCCACCCGCCCCGCCCCCTCGCTCCGCGATCTTGCACTTTCGGTCGCTGATACGAGGCTTATATCCCTTATGCCCCGACCAAAAGTGCAAGATCGACGGGCGAGGTGAGGCGGGGCGGGGCGGGGCGGGGCGGGGCGGGGCGGGTGGGGGAGGGGTTAGGGGTGGGTGGGGGTTCGGGGGTGGGTGCGGCGGCGGTGTTTTTTGACGGCCCAGGAGACGATCATCAGGGCGAGGATGGCCAGGATGGCGTAGTCGAACCAGGAGCTGTAGCGGTCGATCTGATCCCAGCGGGAGCCCAGGGCGTAACCCAGGGCGATGAAGATGCCGTTCCACAGGGCGCTGCCCAGGGTGGTGAGGGTGATGAACTCGACCAGGGGCATCCGGTTGGCGCCGGCCGGGATCGAGACCAGGCTGCGGACCACCGGGGCCATCCGGCCGAAGAAGACCGCCCAGCGGCCGTACCGTTCGAACCACCGGTCGGCCTTCTCCAGGTCCTCCAGGTCCACCAGGGGGAGCCGGTCCAGCCAGCGTTTGAGCCGTTCCTCACCGGCTGCGGCGCCCAGCCAGTAGAGCACCAGGGCGCCCAGCACCGAGCCGACAGTGGCCGCCACGGTCACCACCACCACGTTGAACCGGCCCTCCCCGGCCAGGTAGCCGGCCATCGCCAGGACGATCTCACTGGGGATCGGCGGGATGATGCTCTCCAGGGCGACCAGCAGGGCGACACCCAGCGGGCCGGCCGCGTCGATCACCCCGGCCACCCAGCCGGTCAGGCCGCCGACCTGACTGGGGTCGACATCCTGGGCGAGCGCCATGGCGATGCCTCCGTGGGTAGTCGGCGTAGCCTGCCGCGAGCAGACGGCGTACCGACGTTCCTACCCGGTGCGACCCCGGTGGACACCCGGCTTCGGAGTCGTCACTCCTGCGGGTGCAGTGCCGCGTCGGCCGGGCCCTGCCGCCAGCCGCTGAAGCGTACGGTCAGTCCGGCTCGGGTGGGCGAGCAGCAGTAGGGGCCGGCGGCGGCCGGTGCGTCGGCGGGCAACGGGGCCAGCCGGACCAGTTGCCACCCTCCACCGGCCGGGCGGGCGCGTACGGTCAGGGCGTCACCGGCCCGGCTGACCCGTACGGTCACCTCCCGGCCCGCCCACTGCGGCACCGGGGCGACCGACCAGTCGGAGAACTCCCGGGTCACCACCGCGCCGACCTGCGGCTGGCCGTCGCTGACCTCCACCCCGGCCTTCACCCAGTTCCGGTCGTCCACCCGCACCAGCACCCCGGCCTGGTCGAACTGCTCGGCGTAGTCCAGCCGGAAGTCCACCTCCATCGCGCCGCCGACCGGGAGGTCGACGAGCAGGGCCGGGGCGTCGTCGTGCACGAACCCGTAGCTGGTGTGCCGCCACAGGTCACTGCCCGGGCCCGGTTCGACGCGCAGTCCGCCGTCGGCGTCCTCGATCGCCTGCACCGGTCGTCGGTGCCAACTGCCACTGGACCAGTCGATGTCTCGCACCACGGAACCGTAACGGGCCGTCGGGTTTGCCGTGGCCCGGCCGGGGAGAAGGTACGGGGGCATGTCTGACAGGTGGTACTCAGAGGCGGTCGTGTACTGCCTCGACATCGACACCTTCGCCGATTCCGACGGCGACGGGGTGGGTGACTTCCAGGGTCTGATCGGTCGCCTCGACTATCTGGCCCGGCTCGGAGTCACCTGCCTCTGGCTCAACCCCATCCATCCCTCACCCAACGAGGACGACGGGTACGACGCCACCGACTTCTACAACGTCGACCCCCGACTCGGCACCCTCGGCGACTTCGCCGAACTGCTGCACCAGGCGAGCAACCGGGGCATCCGGGTGATCATCGACCTGGTGGTCAACCACACCTCCAACCAGCACCCCTGGTTCATCTCCGCCCGCTCGTCGCCGGATTCGCCGTACCGGGACTGGTACATCTGGTCCGATCACGAGCCGGCGGACCGGCACCAGGGCATGGTCTTCCCGGGCGAGCAGCACGAGACCTGGACCTACGACCGCACCGCCAAGGCCTGGTACTACCACCGGTTCTACAAGTTCCAGCCCGACCTGAACATCGAGAACCCGAAGGTCCGGGCGGAGATCAAGAAGATCACCTCGTTCTGGCTTCAGCTCGGTGTCTCCGGCTTCCGGATGGACGCGGTGCCGTTCATCATCGAGCGCACCGAGCCCGGCAACCCGGACTCGCCGAAGGACTTCGACTTCCTCACCGACCTGCGCCAGCATGTGCAGTGGCGGCGCGGTGACGCGGTCCTGCTGGCCGAGGCGAACGTCGAGCCGGATCAGCTGCCGGCCTTCTTCGGCGACGGCAGCGGCTCGGGCAACCGGATCCACATGCTCTTCGACTTCATGCTCAACGGTCGACTGATGCTCGCCCTGGCCCGCGAGGACCCCGAGGTGATCATCGAGGCGCTGCGGGACACCCCGAAGCTGCCCACCGGCGGCCAGTGGGCGACCTTCCTGCGTAACCACGACGAGATCGACCTGTCCCGGCTCACCGCCGACCAGCGCAACGACGTGTTCGCCAGGTTCGGCCCGGACGAGAACATGCAGTTGTACGGCCGGGGCATCCGCCGTCGGCTGGCCCCCATGCTCGGCAACGACCGTCGGCACATCGAGCTGGCCTACTCCCTGCAGTTCTCGCTGCGCGGTACCCCGGTGCTGCGCTACGGCGAGGAGATCGGGATGGGGGAGGACCTGTCCCTGGAGGGGCGGGACGCCATCCGTACCCCGATGCAGTGGTCCTATCAGGACAATGCCGGCTTCTCCACCGCCGAGCCGGAGAAGCTGATCCGCCCGGTGATCGACAAGGGGGAGTACGGCTACCAGCACGTCAACGTCACTGCCCAGCGCAGGGATCCGCGTTCGCTGCTGGGTTGGTTCGAACGGATGATCCGTACCCTGCGGGAGGCACCGGAGACCGGCTCGGGCAGCACCACCTACATCGACGTACCGATGCCCCCCGGGGTGCTGGCACACCGGGCGGACGGGCCTACCGGGACGATGGTCTTCCTGCACAACCTGGGTACCGAGGACGTCGAGGTCGACCTGAGCATGTTGGCGCCGGAGGCGGACCAGCCGATCGACGTGCTCAGCGACCACAACTACGACGACCTCGGCAAGCTGGACCGGCTCAAGCTGGCCGGCTACGGCTACCGGTGGATCCGGCTCTGCCTGGGCCACGACCGGTAGGCGGGGCGTTCGAGACCGCAGCGAGGCACAGCGAAGGCGGGGCCGGCAACCGTCCGGCCCCGTCTTCACCGGCCCTGATCGGGCGTACGGCTGAGTTAAGCTCCTTCGATCGAGCCCAAGTTACCGGGAGGTAAGCATGTCGGAGGAGCCCCGCGTCGCCATCGTGACCGGAGCCGCGCGCGGCATCGGCGCGGCGACCGCCCGCCGGTTGGCCGCCGACGGCCTGGCCGTCGCCGTGGTCGACATCGAGGAGTCGGCGACGAAGGAAACCGTGGACGCGGTCAACTCGGCCGGCGGCCGGGCCCTCGGGGTGGGCGCGGACGTGTCCGACCGGGCCCAGGTGGAGGCCGCCGTCGACCGGGTCGTCGCCGAGTTGGGCGCCCCGACCGTACTGGTCAACAACGCCGGTGTGCTCCGCGACAACCTGCTGTTCAAGATGACCGACGCCGACTGGGACACCGTCCTGGGCGTACACCTGCGGGGTGCCTTCCTGTTCAGCCAGGCCGCGCAGAAGCACATGGTCGAGGCGAGGTGGGGTCGGATCGTCAACCTCTCCAGCACCTCGGCCCTGGGTAACCGGGGGCAGGCGAACTACGCCGCGGCCAAGGCCGGTATGCAGGGCCTCACCAAGACCCTGGCCATCGAGCTGGGCCCCTTCGGGGTGACCGTCAACGCGGTCGCGCCCGGGTTCATCGTCACCGACATGACCGCCGCCACCGCGGCCCGGATGAAGATCGACTTCGAGGCGATGCAGAAGCACGCCGAGGCGGAGATCCCGGTCCGGCGGGTCGGTCGGCCCGAGGACATCGCCCACACCATCTCGTTCCTGGCCAGCGAGGGCGCGTCCTTCGTCTCCGGCCAGGTGATCTACGTGGCCGGCGGCCCCCGGGACTGACCCCTCAACCGGCCGCTCCGCCGACGTCGGCTCGGCTCTTCCGATGTTAGGAAGGGTCCCTTCCTATGCACCAGGCGTTAAGAAGGGGCCCTTCCTTACCGGGTCTTGTAGAGCCAGGCCAGGCCGAGGACGGGCAGGACCAGCGGGATGTAGCCGTAGCCGCTGCCGAAGCCGGACCAGACCGTCTCGTCCGGGAACAGGTCCGGCCGGGCCAGGCTGAAGGCACCCACCCCCAGCACCCCGATCAGTTCGACGAGACAGCAGGCCAGGGCTACCCGACGGCCGGCGTGCCCAGCCCGGGCCAGGCCCACGGCCGCCACGATGTAGACCACCGCGGCCAGCGCGGAGAGCAGGTACGCCAGCGGGGCCTCGTCGAACCGGGTGACGATCTGCAGGGTGGCGCGGCTGGTGGCGGCGATGGCGAAGATCAGATAGACCGCGATCAGCAGCCGGCCGGGCCCGCTGTTGGTCCGCAGCGGCTGGGCGGTACGCGACTCAGCCACCGAGCACCTCCCAGGTCTGCTGGAGACGTACCACGACCACCGGGGTGACCAGGCAGATCGCGCAGACGATCGCCGAACCCCAGCGGGTCGGTTCCATCCGGGCCAGCACCCCGGCCAGCGGCGGCAGACAGACCAGGGTGACCAGGTAGCCGAAGAAGGCGCCCGGTTCACCGGGCTGGTCGCCACCGGCCAGGGCCACCCCCGTCATGATCGCCAGCCCCAGCAGGGTCAGTTCCAGGACCCCCAGGCCGATCAACTGGATCCAGTCCGGGGGCCGGTGGCGCAGGGTGGCGATCAACGCCCATCCCGCCACCAGCAGGGACAACACGATGGCGGCGACGGCCAGTACGCCGTCGACCGGCGACCCGGCGGCGTTCACCTGAGCCCTCCGGTGCTGGTTCCGATCACCGGCCCACTCTACTAATCCGCGTAGTAAGACGAGTCGGCACGCCCGCCGTACCGCGTGCCGACGCCTCGGCGGGCAGCGGTTAGCGTGGGCGCGGACGAGGGCGGAGGTACCTGTGATGCGGTTCGGGTTGTTCGGTACGGGGCACTGGGCGGCCCAGACGCACGGGGCGGCACTGGACGCGCACCCCAGGGCGGAGTTGGTCGGGGTGTGGGGGCGCAACCGGGACCGGGCCGCCGCGCTGGCCACCCGGTACGGCGTACCGGCCTTCGGCGAGGCGGAGGCGTTGATCGAGGCGTGTGAGGCGGTCGCCGTGGCGCTGCCCCCGGACGTGCAGGCGGAGATCGCCGTACGGGCCGCCTCCGCCGGACGTCACCTGCTGCTGGACAAGCCCCTGGCGTTGACCCTCGCCGACGCCGACCGGGTGGTGGATGCGGCCACCCGCTCGGGCGTGGCCTCGGTGGTCTTCTTCACCGGCCGGTACCACCCGGAGGTGGCCGGTTTCGTCGCCGCGGCGGCGGCTGCCGGTGGCTGGCACACCGCCCGGGTGATCCGCTTCGCCTCGATCTTCCAGTCCGGCAGCCCGTACGCCCAGTCGGCCTGGCGGCGCGAACGCGGTGCCCTGTGGGACGTCGGCCCGCACGCTCTGGCGGTCCTGCTGCCGGTGCTGGGCCGGGTGACCCGGGTGGCGGCCGGCGACGGGGTGGGTGGCCTGGTGCATCTGCTGCTCACCCACTCCGGCGGTGCCACCAGCACGGTGTCGCTGAGCCTGGACGCCCCGCCCGCCGCGGTGGCGGCGGAGTTCACCTTCTACGGGACGAACGGCATCGAAACCCTGCCGTCAGCGGGCGCCTCCGCGGCGACCGCCTTCGGGGTGGCGATCGATCAACTACTCGCGGAGGTGGACGCCGGCACCCGGGATCACCGCTGCGACGTGCGGTTCGGCCGGGAGGTGGTCGGGGTGCTCGCCGCCGCGGAGACCGCCCGCACCCTGGGCACCGTCATCGACCTGCCGAACCCCTGATCATCTGCCCCAGGGGACGGGCAGGACGTCGGACAGCTCGGCGGCGGAGCCGATCTGGTCCACCGGCAGGGCCCGTACGGCCTGCAACTGTTCGGTGCTGGCGCCGTTCTCCTGGCACCAGCGGATCAGGTCCTCGCGGGAGACCGGATACTCCAGCCCCGCCAGGTACTCCGGTAGGGCGCCGCCGCGGTCGGTCATACCGTGCGTTCTACCCACCCGAGTGCCCCGGCACACCACCGGAGCACCCTCGCGTTTGCCCGTGCGGGTCCCGGGTAGCCGCAGGCATGCTGGTACAGCGGCTCGGTGCGCCGAGCGACCTCGACCCGTTGCTGGAGCGAGCCCGGGACGCTCGGGTGGTGATGATCGGGGAGGCGACGCACGGCAGCCACGACTACTACCGCATCCGGGAGCAGCTCACCCGGCGGCTGATCGCCGAGTGCGGGTTCGACTTCGTCGCGGTGGAGGGGGACTGGCCCGACTGCGACCGGGTGCACCGCTGTGTGGTCGGCGCGGCGGGCGGCGCGGTCGATCCGCTGGTGGCCCTGAAGCGGTTCGAACGCTGGCCGACCTGGATGTGGGCCAACGGCGAGGTGGCCCGGTTCTGCAGTTGGCTGCGGGCGTGGAACGTCGAGCGGGTCGAGGCCTCCCGGGTGGGCTTCCACGGCCTGGACGTCTACAGCCTGTGGGAGTCGATGCAGGCGATCTTCGATTACCTGGGCGAGGAGGACCCGGCGTCGCTGGAGGCCGCCCAGGAGGCGTACCGGTGCTTCGAGCCGTACGGCAAACGGGTCGAGGAGTACGGCCTGGCCAGCCGGTTCGTCTCCGCCCGCTGCGAGCAGGAGGTGGTACGGCTGCTGGCGCGTACCCGGCAGATCGCCGCCACGGACGGGCCGGACGCCTTCTCGGCCTGGCAGAACGCGGAGGTGGTGGCCGGCGCGGAACGCTACTACCGGGAGATGGTCGCCGGTGGTCCGGGGTCCTGGAACGTGCGGGACAGCCACATGGCCGACACCCTGGATCGACTGCTGGAGCGCTACGGGCCGGACGCCCGGGGGGTGGTGTGGGCGCACAACACCCACATCGGTGACGCGCGGGCGACCGACATGGCCGCCGACGGGATGCTGAACATCGGCCAGTTGGCACGGGAACGGTACGGCGCCGACGAGGTGGTGCTGATCGGCTTCGGGGGGTGGCGGGGCTCGGTGATCGCGGCACCCAAATGGGGCTCGCCGGCCGAGCCGATGGTCGTACCGCCCGCGCGGGCCGGTTCGGTGGAGGATCTGCTGCACCAGCTCATGCCGAAGCGGGCGGTGCTGGTCTTCGACGGCCCCGGCCAGCCGGGCTGGGTCACCGACACCCTCGACCACCGGGCCATCGGGGTGGTGTACGACCCCACCTTCGAGTCGTGGGGCAACTACGTGCCGACCCGGCTGGGGCAGCGGTACGACGCCTTCATCTGGTGCGACGAGACGACCGCCCTGCATCCCCTGCCCGCCCTGACCACCCCCGGGGAGATGGAGACGTACCCGGCCGGGGTGTGACGCCCTGCCGGGTACCCGGGACGTTAATAGGGGCCCCCTGCTATACGCGAGGCGTTAACAGGGGGCCCTTCCTTACACCGTGGGCTTGCTGTCGAGTTGGGCGCGCAGCTTCTCGCCCTCGATGTCGACATTGGGCAGTACCCGGTCCAGCCAGCGCGGCAGCCACCAGGCGGACTTGTTGAGCAGGGACATCACCGCCGGGACGATGGTCATCCGGACCACGAAGGCGTCGATCGCCACCCCGATGGCCAGCGCGAAGCCCATCGACTTGATCACCGGGTCGTCGAGGAAGACGAAGCCACCGAAGACCGCGGTCATGATCAGTGCGGCGGCGGTGACCACCCGGGCGCCGTGCCCCATCCCGTTGATGGTGGCCTGCTGGGCGGTGTCACCGTGGACGAAGTCCTCCCGCATCCGGGAGACCAGGAAGACCTCGTAGTCCATGGCCAGGCCGAACAGGATGCCGATCAGCAGGATCGGCAGGAAGCTGATCAGGGGGCCCGGGGTGTCCAGGCCGACCAGGTCGGCCAGGTGGCCCTGCTGGAACACCGCCACCGTGATGCCGAAGGTGGCGGCGACGGTGAGCAGGAAGCCCAGCGCGGCCTTGACCGGCACCAGCAGCGAGCGGAACACCAGCATCAGCAGCAGGATCGACAGCCCGACCACCAGGCCCAGGTAGATCGGCATGGCGTCGGAGAGCTTCTCCGAGATGTCGATGCCGACAGCGGTCACGCCGGTCAGCAGTACCTCGGCACCGGGCACCTCGGCCACGGCGTCGCGGATGTCGTGCACCATCGTCTCGGTGGCCGGGTCGGTCGGACCGGTCTGCGGGATCACTCCCAGCAGGGCGGTCTTGCCGTCCGGGCTCAACTGCGGCGGGGCCACCGCGAGCACGTTCTCGGTGCCCTGGACGAGGTTGGTCACCTGCGGGATCGCCGCGGCGGTGGACTGGGCGTCGTCCCCGGCCACGACGACCGCGAGCCGACCGGTGAAGCCGGGCCCGAAGCCCTCGGTGATCAGGTCGTTGGAGACCCGGGCGGCGGAGCCGGCCGGCGCGGTGCCGGCGTCCGGCAGGGCCAGCCGCATGTCCGGCGCGGGCAGCGCCAGCAACCCCAGCCCGAGCACCCCGACCAGGATCACCGGAATGCGGAACTTGGTGACCAGCCGGGCCCAGCGGAACCCGAAGGCCGAGCGGTCCTCACCGGCCAGGGTGGCCGCCTCCGGTGCCGCGTGGTCGGTCGAGGCGCTGCCGGCGCCCTCGGTGGTCCGGGAGCTGTCCTCGGTCGTCACCGGGACCACGGAGCGCAGCCGTCGGGGCAGCACCCGGCCCCCGGCGAAGCCCAGCAGGGCCGGCTGGAGGGTGATCGCCACCAGCACCGCGACGGTCACCGTGCCGGCGGCGGCCAGACCCATGACGGTCAGGAACGGGATGTTCACCACCGCCAGGCTGGCCAGGGCGATGACCACGGTGGCTCCGGCGAAGACCACCGCCGAGCCGGCGGTGCCGACCGCCCGGCCCACGGCCTCGTCGGCGGGTAGCCCGTCGAGCAGGTTCTGCCGGTATCGGGAGGTGATGAACAGCGAGTAGTCGATGCCGACGGCCAGGCCGAGCATCAGCGCCAGGATCGGGGCGGTGCTGGTCAGTTCGACGACGCTGCTGAGGGCGAACAGACCGGCCATGCCGACCCCGACGCCGATCAGGGCGTTGAGCATGGTCATGCCGGCGGCCACCAGCGAGCCGAAGGTGATGATCAGGACGACGAGGGCCACCGCGACACCGATGACCTCGGTGGAACCCACCTCGGGTTCGGCGTTGAGCACCTCACCACCGGGGGCCACCTGCCAGCCCTGGGCCTCCGCCTGGGCGCCGACCTTCTCGTAGGCGTCCCGCTGTTCGTCGGTCACCGTGTCCACGCCGCCGCTGAACTGCACCTGGATCAGGGCGTACTGGCCGTCGGGGGAGACGGCACCGACCTGGAAGGGGTTCACCGCGCCGAGCACCCCGGGCACGGTGCTGGCCTCCTCGGTGACCGTCTGGACCACCGCCTGCCCCTCAGGTGTGCCCAGTTGACCGGGGTTGGGGGCCTTGACGGCGATCGTGCCGGTGGCACCGGCCGCCGCCGGGAACTGCTCGGCCAACAGGTCGATCGCCTGCTGGGACTCCGTGCCGGGCATGGAGAAGTTGCTGGCCGTCGGGCTGCGCAGGGTCGCCGCGGCCAGGCCGAGTCCGACGAGTACGACGAGCCAGATCGCGGCGACGAGTCGCCGCCGGCGCATCGAGCCCCGGCCTAGCCGGTAGAGCAGGGTCGCCATGAGGTCCTTCCCTCAGTGTCAGGTGGTGCAATGGGTCAGCGGGCGGGCTCCAGGGCCCGCCTGAGCAGCGCCAGCAGGGCGGCGCGCAGGTCGTCGTCGGGTATGTCGGCGAACTCGCCGCAGGTCTCGGCGATGCCGGCGAGCAGCACCAGGGCGCAGATCCGCGCGGCGGCCCGCCCGGAGCGCCCGGCCAGGGCCTCGGCCAGCCGTTCGGAGATCTGCTGGATTGGCGCGAAGACGGGCTGTTGCAGCAACTCCGGGAACTCGCCACGGAGCAGGGCGATCTCGGCCCGGAAGCGCACCGCCAGGTCCACGAACCCCTCGGCGGCGACCTGCTGGGCCCGCGCCGGGTCCGGCTGGGCCACGATCTGTTCGTCGAGGGACCGCAACATCTCGATCGCCGGGGCCATCAACTCGGTGAGGATGGCCTCCTTGTTGGCGAAGTGATAGAGAACCGTCGCCTTGGAGCAACCCACCTCGCTGGCGATGTCCTGCAACGAGGTGCCCCGGTAACCGGTGACGCCGAACCGTCGCGCCGCGGCGGCGAGGATCTCGTCATGGGTCTGCGGGGTGGTGCGGGCCATGGCCACCAGAATGCCTGACCGTTCGGTCAGGTGCTGACCGAACGGTCAGATCAGTGGCCTTCCCCACAAACCACGGCCGGAGGATTGGACCTCCGCCGACCTTCTGTCGATCGCCGAGAATCATCATCATGACCAGTTCCCCGGCCCTCCGGGCGGCCACCCTGCGTGCCCTGCACCACCCCGGCGACCCGCTGGTGCTGCCGAACGCCTGGGACGCCGGCTCGGCCCGTGCGGTGGTCGAGGCCGGTTTCCCTGCGGTGGCCACCGCCAGCGCCGCCGTCTCCCGGTCCCTGGGGTACGCCGATGGAGAGGGCACCCCGGTCGGGGAGATGCTTGCCGCGGTCTCCCGGATCACCCGGGCGGTCGAGGTGCCGGTCACCGCCGACCTGGAACGGGGCTACCGGCTGCCCCCGGCCGAGCTGGTGCAACGGCTGCTCGACGCCGGAGCCGTAGGACTGAACCTGGAGGATTCCGACCCGACCGACGGGTGCCTCGTGGACCCGGGGGCCCAGGCCGAGCTGCTGGCCGGGGTGCGGGCGGCGGCCGAGGTCGCCGGGGTGCCGATCGTGATCAACGCCCGGACGGACGTCTTCCTGCGGGCGTACGGTGAGTCGGCCGGACGACTCGACGAGTCGATCCGCCGGGCTCGGCGCTACCTGGCCGCCGGTGCCGACTGTGTCTACCCGATCATGCTCGCCGACCCCGCCGAGCTGCGTATCTTCATCGAGGCGGTGGCGGCGCCGGTGAACGTGCTGGCCCACCCGGCGGCACCCGCCCAGGCCGAGCTGGCCGCCCTCGGAGTGGCCCGGATCAGCTACGGCCCGGCCCTGTACGCGGCCACCTACGCGCACACCGCCGAACTGCTCGCCTCGGTGGCCGCCGGAGACCGGCTCGCCTGAGCATCTGCGTGAGACATCGCTGTGTTGCGATTGACCGCGGGGCGTCGAGCCGGGATGGTGGTCGGGTGAGCGGGGCGGATGAGACTCGGGACGGGGTGGCGCTGACCAACCTGGACCAGCCGTTGTTCGACGGGTCCGGCGCGACCAAGCGTGACCTGGTCGACTACCTCGACGCGGTGGCCGACCGGATCCTCCCGCCGCTGCGTAACCGACCCCTGTCGGTGATCCGGGTACGCCCCGGGCAGCCGCCCTTCATGCAGAAGAACCTGCCCCGCTACACCCCGGACTGGGTACGACGGGTGCCGATCTGGGCCGAGGCCTCCCGGCGGGAGATCTCGTACGCCCTCTGCGACGACCGCCGCACCCTGCTCTGGTTCGCCAACCAGCGGGCGGTCGAGTACCACCCCACCCTGGCCACGACCGATGACCTGGGCCGCCCCACCCACCTGGTGCTGGACCTCGACCCCCCGGAAGGCGACGGTTTCGCCGCCGGGGTGGCCGCCGCCCTGCTGGTCCGGCAGGCCTTGACCGAGGCCGGGTTGGCCGGTGCGGTGAAGACCAGCGGCGCCAAGGGGGTGCACGTGTTCGTCCCGGTGGCACCCGGCCCGGACGCCGAGCAGCTCGCCGCCGCCACCCGGGCGCTGGCCGCCCGGGCGCAACGGCTCGATCCGGCGCTGGCGACCACCGCCTTCATCCGTGAGGACCGGGACGGCAAGGTCTTCATCGACCCCACCCGCACCGGCGGGGCGACCGTCGTCGGCGTCTACAGCCCACGGCTGCGTCCGGAGGTACCGGTCTCCTTCCCGGTGCCCTGGGCGGAGTTGCCGTCGGTGGCCCCGGCGGACTTCACCATTCGTACCGTCCCGGGCCTGCTGGCCCAGGGCGACCCCTGGGCGGAGCTGATGCCGGCACCGCAGTCCCTTCCCGCCGACCTGGTCGAGGAGGGGCGGGCGATCCCGGTGCCGAGGGTGCAGGCCATGCACGAGGGCAGGCGTCGGGCCCGCGCCCGCCGCGCCGCCGCCGACTGAGCAGGCCCCAGCCCTGAGAGGGCTCCGGACACAGCGGTGCGCCGGACCGTGGTGACGGTCCGGCGCACCGGTGATCGAGAAGGTCAGAGCATCCAGCGGTTGCGCTGCACGAAGGGCAGCTTCGCCCAGCGCCGTCCCAGACCCCAGGTGTGTCCGGCGTACGCGGCGGCCAGGACGACCAGCACCACGGCGTAGATCAGGTGGGAGTCGACGAACGGGTTGGTCGAACCGGTCGGGTCGCCGGCGGCGTTGAACCGGGCCAGCGGGAAGTCGGCCAGCCACATCAGCGCCATCATCAGGGTGCCCGAGGCGGCCGCGAGGCGCAGGCCGATGCCGGCGAGCAGAGCGACACCGATGGCGGCCAGGCCGATCATGAACAGCGCGTTGGCCCACCAGGCGCCCGCGATCGAGTGGGCGATCGACTGGAACGGGCCGACATCGACATTGGCCAGGAAGCCCTTGGTGGGGGAGCCGCCGTTGATCCAGGCCCGCTCGGTCGGGGTGGAGTAGCCGAGGCCGAACATCTTGTCCAGGAAGGCCCAGCCGAAGATCAGACCGGTGGCGACCCGCAGCACGGCCAGGGCGCGGGCGGCGGTGGTGGTGAGCATCGCGCCGGGCATCTCGGCGCGCTCGAGGGGGCGTTCGATCGAACGGTGGGTGTTGCGCTGGATGGTCATCGTTGCCTCCGGTGTCTGTTTCTTTCCCCCTTACTGTCGCCGTCGAGGGGGTCCCGGCGCGCGGGCCGGAACACCTCAAGACACCGGGACCAAGGTCCCGACCTGAGGGGGTACCTTCGCCCGGCTGATCGACGCTGCCGGGACGACCTGGACCTGGTGGTTGGTACCGTGCGGGCTGTGCAGCCCACCAAGATCGGCTCCTACCGCATCGAGCGGCTGCTGGGGGTCGGTTCCTTCGCCACGGTCTGGCTGGGGTACGACGAGTCCCTCGACGCCCGCGTCGCGATCAAGGTGCTGGCCGAGAACTGGAGTCACGACCTGCGGGTACGCGAACGGTTCCGCCAGGAGGCCCGACTGCTGTGGCGGCTCGACCACGAGCGGCTGGTCAGCGTGCACGCGGTCGGTGAGCTGGACGACGGTCGGCCGTACGCGGTGCTGGCCTGGGCGGACGGCGGTAGCCTGCGCGACCGCCTCGCCACCGGACCCTTGCCGGCGGAGCAGAGTCTTCGGCTGCTGCGCGAGGTGGCCGCGGGCGTGGCGGTGCTGCACGACAGCGACATCGTGCACCGGGACATCACCCCGGGCAATGTGCTGTTCCGGACCCGCGCCACCGGTGAGGAACAGGTGCTCATCGCGGATCTCGGCCTGGCCAAGGCGCTCGCTGCCGCGTCCGGTCTGACCGCCCGGGCCGGTACCCCCGGTTACATGGCGCCGGAACAGGACGATCCACTGGCGATCGTGGACGCCCGTGCCGACGTGTACGGGCTCGGTCGTCTCGGTGTCACCCTGCTGGCCGTACCGCAGGAGGGGCAGCAACCCTCGGCGAGGTTCCGGTTGCGTCCGGGGATGCCCTCGGCGGTGGCGGCGGTGTTGGATACCGCTACCGCTGCGGCCCCGGCTGATCGGTACCCGGACGCGGGAGCCTTCGGCGCGGCGCTCGACGCGGCGCTCGCGGTGCCGTCGGAGGTGGCCGAGCGGGAGGTTCCCACCCCGCCCCGGCGCCGCCGCCTGGCGATCGTGAGCGTGGCCGTCGCCGGTCTCACTCTCGCGGGGACCATCGGCGGGGCGGCCTGGGCGTGGTCTCAGCGGGGGCCGCAGACCGGCACGGACACCAGTGGACGGGTCAGCGTCACCCTGCCGGAGGGTTGGCGGGTAGCCGGTTCCGGCTGGTCGGGGCAGCGCACCGCGGACGGTGGACTGGAACCGGCGATGCTGATCTCACCCGACCCGGACCGCTGGGCGGCGGACCCGGGAGTGCCGGGTGCGTTCGTCGGGGCCTCCGCTCGGCTGGCAGCTCAGACCACCCCGCGCCGGCTCGTCACCGACCGGGAACACGCCCAGTGTGTGGCCTCGGGGGTGCGTAGCACCCGCCAGGCCGGCATCGACTGGGTGGTGGCGTCGTTCACCGGCTGCGCGACCGGCAAACCGGAGGTCATCGAGGCCGCCGGCCTAACCCCGGACGGCGGCCAACTGGTGTACGTGCAGGTCGCGCCCCCGGCAGGCGGCGGGACAAGCTTCATCGACTCGCTGCTTGCCGGGGTACGCGTGACCGGGTGACTCAGGGCAGCGGCACCGGGATCCGGACCTGCTTGCCACCGAGACCGCCCCACTCGATCTCGACCTGACCGGAGTCGGGGATGTCGAAGACGAGGTACTGGCGGTCGGTGGCCGCGGCGGAGACGTTCGTGGTGCCGCTCAGCTCGGGGTAGTCGCCCAGCCGGTCGCCGTCGACGATCAGGTGGACGTCACCGCCGCTGCCGGTGGCGATGAAGCAGCCGCTCCGGTCGGCCGGCCCGGTGACCGCGAGCCCGAGGTGAAGCTTGAGCCGGCCGACCTCCGCCTGCTTGGTGGTGTGCGACCGGCCGTCCTCGTCGAAGCCCACCCAGTGCGCCAGGTACGCCTCCTCCACCTCGACCTTCAGCGGGCAGCCGCTGTTACCGGTCAGCACGGTGCCCGGTGAGGCCACAGTGATCGCCTTCGGGTACTCCGGGTTCGGCAGGTCGCCGATCAGCGGCAGCCGTTCCTGCCGGTGACCGGCCGGGCCGAACAGCAGCGACGCATCCGCCAACGTCGCCCCGGCGGGCAGTTCGAAGGCGTACCACCCGTTGGCGGAGGCACCGGGAGCGATCACGTCGGTCGCCGGGCTGCCCGATCCGTCGAGCGGGATCGGTTCGCCGTCGGCCAGCGACAGGAAGACGCCGTCCTGGATGAGAACGGTGGTGAAGTTGAGCCGGTTGGTCACCTTCACGGCCAGGTACGCGTAGTGGGCGTCGCCGTACTCGGCGGGGTTGGTCGTGTCGCCGTAGCTGCGCGGGATCTGCTGGGACACCTCCACCCCGGTCACCGCGATCTCGGCGTTCAGGTACGAGATCGACCGGGGGAGGAAGCCCTCCAGCGGGACCGGTGCGCCCGGCGTCGGCGACGGCTCGGGTTCGGCATCGGGGTTGACGGCGGCTTGTTGACCGTCGAGCGGGGCGACAGGCTCCTCGGTGGCGCATCCGGCCGCGAGCACCGGGATGGCCACCGCCAGAGCGATGGCCTGAGCGAGACGCCGGAGGGGGCGGCGAGGCATGCGGTCATCTCCTTGGGTCAGTGGATCTTCATGGTGTTGGTCCTCTGCCGCGTCGAGATTGTTCGGGCTACTCGGTGTGACCTGGCCCTCAGTGGCGATCAGGAGCCGTCCGGGTGCGGCCCGGTGTCGGTGAGCCGGGCGCGTAGCCGACGCCGTCCCTCGTGAATGCGGGACTTCACCGTGCCCTCGGGCAACCCCAGCAACTCGGCGACCTCTCGGTAGCTCAGCCCCAGCACGTCCCGCAGCGCCACCGGCTCCGCGAGGTCGGCGCCGATGGCGTCGAGCCCCTCCAGCAGGTCCAGCCGGGTACCGGCGATCACGCTGGTGCGAGCGGGATCGGCCCGGTCCGGCGGCAGGGCACTGGCGGTCTCGACCAGCCACCGACGTCGCAGTGCCTGATAGGTCGAGCGGGACCGGTTGGCCGCGACCCGGTAGAGCCAGGTCCGGAAGGATGCCCGCCCGTCGAACCCCCCGATGCCGGTGGCCAGCGCGAGCAGGGTGTCCTGGCAGGCTTCCTCGGCATCCTCCCGGTTGGGTAGGAACCGCCCGCAGAGCCGGAGCACCTCCGGCCGCACCTGCGCGAGCAGCGCCTCCAGGGCGTTCCGGTCGCCGTCGGCGGCGGCTCGCGCCAACCGCTCGACCACGTCATGATCATCTGGCATCAGGGCAGTGTATGAGCCGCCGTTGAGCAGGGCGAACGCCCTCTGCAGGGCCGACGGTGCAGGTGCTGCGGCCGGACACAGATAAGGCCGCTGACCTGGTTTCCCCGGTCGGCGGCCTTGCGTGCTGAGCGGCTCTGGTGCCCCCGGCAGGATTCGAACCTGCGCCCCCGCCTCCGGAGGGCGGTGCTCTATCCCCTGAGCTACGGGGGCTCAGCGACTGGAGAAGACTAGCAAACTCCTCCTGGGATCGCCGAATCGGTACTCCGGCCGGTCGTGATCACCCTTGCGACCGGGGCCGGACCGCTCCAGCCCCTGGTCGCCCCTGGTGGGCGCACTCAGGCGGCCACGGCGCGGCCGCAGCTCGGCAGTGGGTGCGGCACGATGCGCCGGGGCAGTCGGCGGGGCCACTCGTTGCGCGCCCAGGAGCCGTCCACGATCAGGTGCACCGTGCGCTGCTCGGCGCCGCTGAGCCGCAGGACGAAGTCCCGGGGCAGGGCCGGATCCAGCGAGGGTGTGGTGATCATGAAGCGGACCCGACCTCGGGAGGAGACCGCGGAGACCACGTCGGCGGCCGGCATGGTGCCGCGCAGCCGCACCCGGCCGAGCCAGTAGACCTCGGCGAGGTGCTCCTGGGCGGCCCGGGTGATCGCTGGGTACTCGCTGCGTACCCAGCGCTCGACCGCCCCGACGCAGAGGCCGCAGGCTCGCTCGCGGGGCTCGCGGGGACCCAACCCCCAGGCCCGCAGGTACGCCCCGACCGCCCCGGTCTCCAGGGAGAGCCCGAAGTGCTGCTGGATCAGCGCCTGCAGACTCTGTCGGGTCCAGAGCTCCTCGTCCAGGCCGAACTGGTCTGGGTGGACCCCCCGGAGGGTGTCGATAAGTTCCAACTCCTGCTCGCGGCTGAGCGTTCCCGGCTCGCCCTGCCGCTGTCCGCGACGGACGGTTGCCACCGTCCCGTCACCGCCGATGGTGTGGCGCCGGCACCAACTGGTGACGGAACGCCGTGCGTCTCTGAGTGCAACCCCCACGTCCTGGACAACGAGTGCACTTCTCTCTAAGTAACCCCTAGAGGGAAAATCGGTCGTATGCCTCAAGTCGTGACGGAAGCTCTGATCCCCGGCTTTATGGGTTGTTCGTCATGGGTGGCCATCCCGGGGGCGCAGACAAAACGGTGCCGCCCCGCTCGGATGAGCGGGGCGGCACCGGTCACGCCGTGGGTACCGGCCTCAGCCGACGCCCTGCTGGAGCTTGCGCAGCTCGTTGATCTCCTTCTGCTGCCCCTGCTTCATCGACTGGGCCATCCGGACCACCTCGGGGCGGTCGGAGGCCTCAAGCACCCCGTCGGCCATGTGCACGCCGCCGATGTGGTGCTTGATCATCAGGTCGAGGAAGAGGCGGTCGACCTCGGCGCCCTGGGCCTCGTGCAGGCTGGTGATCTCCTCGCGGGTGGCCATGCCGGGCATCAGGCCGTTGGCGTCCACCGTGATCCCGTCGGGCATCCACTCCATGGCCGGCCGGGAGCCGGTGGGCAGCAGATTCCACTCCTGCAACCAGCGCTGCATCTGCCCGATCTGGGCCTGCTGGGTCAGGGCGATGTCGTACCCGATCTGCCGGATCGCCGGATCCTGGCCCTTGGCGTACGCGACCATCGCCATCTCCACCGCCTGGGCGTGGTGCCGGGACATGTCCCGGGCGAAACCGGCCTCGGCCGAGGTCTCACCCGGGGTCCGGCCGGCGTACAGGGTGGCTGCCGTCCAGCCGACGCCGAGCAGCAGCAACGCCGTCATGGCCAGGGTCAGGTAGCGCAGCGTCCGGGACGCCGACCGAGGTTCGGCCGATGCGCTCCGCTCCTCGGCCGTCGCCTCCTGCACCGCGCTGGGCATGTCAGCCGCCCATCGACGGCTGGAGCTCACGCGGCTCCGTGCCGGTGCCGGTGGTGTAGTTGCCGGCGGAGCAGGTGGCACCCGGCTCCACGGAGGCGTTGCGCGCCAGGGTGGTGGCGAACTCCTTGATCCGCGGGTCGTCGGCGCTGTCGACCTTGAGCTGGTAACCCCAGGCCTGGGCCGAGACCGCCTTGTCGAGACCCTCGTACGGGCTCATCAGCATGAAGTCGTTGCCGCGAACCACATCGGCCAGCTTCTCCACGTCGGCGGCGGGCAGGTCGGGGCGGTAGGTGATCCAGACCGCGCCGTGCTCCATGCTGTGCAGCACGTGCTCGTTGGCGATCGGCGCGTCGTAGACGTCACCGAGGCAGCGCTGCCAGGTGTTGTTGTGCGGGCCGCCGACCGGCGGGCTCTGCGCGTACTCCTGCTTGCCGGGCCGGTGCTCCGAGTTGGCGATGGCCTCCGGGTCGGTCTCGCGGAAGTTGACGATGCCCTCGATCTGGGCCGCCTTCTCCTCCCAGGTCTGGGCGCCCCGGATGGCCGCCCAGGCGCCGTACCCGATGATCGAAGTGGCGAGCACGCCGACGGCCACGAACAGGGCGATCGGACCCCAGGGTCGACCCTGGCTGACCTTGACGGGGGTGATCGGCTTACGTGGCCCCTTGCCACCTCCACCAGCGCGTTTGGGCGTTGCTGGCTTGGTGGAGGCGGCCTTGGTGTCGGCGGCCGGCCGTCCCGCCGCCGGCTTCTTGCCGGTGCTGACCACGGTCGGGCGGCGCTGCGGGCCGCCCGGGGTGCTGATGCTCATCGGTCCTCGTCAGGTCGGTCGGTCAGGGGATTCGGCGGCCCGGCCCCCGATGCCGGGTCGCCGCCGCGGAGGCCGAGTCTACCCCCGATAACATGGTTCGGTGACTCCCGCAGAACTCGCCGAAGCTGTCCTAGCCGCCGCTCACGCCGTCTTTGCCGAACGAGGGCTGGACCGCGCGGCGCTGCCGGAGCAGACGACGGTCGAGCGACCGCGTAATCCCGAGCACGGTGACTACGCCGCCACACTCGCGTTGCAGCTGAGCAAGAAGGTGGGCGTACCGCCGCGCGAGCTGGCCGCCGGGCTGGCCGCCCAGCTCGCCAGCATGTCGGGGATCAAGTCGGTGGAGATCGCCGGTCCGGGCTTTCTGAACATCCGGCTCGACGCCGCCGCCGCCGGCCAGCTCGCCCGCACGATCGTGACGGCGGGCGAGGCGTACGGCCGGGGCGACGTGCTCGCCGGACTGAAGATCAACCTTGAGTTCGTCTCGGCCAACCCGACCGGCCCGGTGCACATCGGCGGGGTCCGGTGGGCGGCGGTCGGCGACGCGTTGAGCCGGCTGCTGCGGGCCACCGGCGCGCAGGTCGGCACGGAGTACTACTTCAACGACGCCGGTGCCCAGATCGACCGGTTCGCCCGTTCCCTGCTCGCCGCCGCCAAGGGAGAGCCGGCTCCGGAGGACGGCTACGGCGGGGCGTACATCGCCGAGATCGCCAATGAGGTGACCGCCCGGCGGCCGGAGGTGCTGTCGCTGGACGAGGCCGCCGCCCAGGAGGTCTTCCGGGTCGAGGGCGTCGAGCTGATGTTCACCGAGATCAAGTCCTCGCTGCGGGACTTCGGGGTGGAGTTCGACACCTACTTCAACGAGAAGGACCTGCACGACCGGGGTGAGCTGGAGCACGCCCTGAACCGGCTGCGCGAGCAGGGACACATCTTCGAGGCCGACGGCGCCACCTGGCTGCGGACGACCGACTTCGGTGACGACAAGGACCGGGTGCTGCGCAAGTCCAACGGCGAGTGGACCTACTTCGCCGCGGACTGCGCGTACTACCTGGACAAGCGGGAGCGCGGCTTCGACCGGGTCGTGATCATGCTTGGGGCGGACCACCACGGCTACATCGGCCGGATGAAGGCGATGGCGGCCTGCTTCGGCGACGACCCGGCCCAGAACCTGGAGATCCTCATCGGCCAGCTGGTCAACCTGGTCCGGGACGGGGCACCGGTACGGATGAGCAAGCGCGCCGGCACGGTGATCACCCTGGAGGACCTGGTCGAGGCGATCGGGGTGGACGCTTCCCGGTACGCCCTGGCCCGTTACTCCAGCGACTCCCCGATCGACATCGACATCGAGCTGTGGACCCGGGCCACCCGCGACAACCCGGTCTACTACGTGCAGTACGTGGCGGCCCGGACGGCCAGCGTCGGGCGCAACGCCGCCGAGGTCGGGTTGACCCGGGGCGAGGCGGACGCCTTCCGCCCCGAGCTGCTCGACCACGACAAGGAGAACGAGCTGCTCAAGGCGCTCGCCGAGTTCCCCACCGTGGTCGCCGCCGCCGCCGAGCTGCGCGAGCCGCACCGGGTGGCCCGCTACCTGGAGGACCTGGCCGGGGCGTACCACCGGTTCTACGACAACTGCCGGATCCTGCCGCGCGGTGACGAGGAGGTCACCGACCTGCACCGGGCCCGGCTCTGGCTCAACGACGCCACCCGGGTGGTCATCGCCAACGGCCTGCGCCTGCTGGGCGTCTCGGCCCCGGAGAGGATGTAGTTCTCGAATGCGTGCTCATGAGGCCGGTGCCCTGCACGGCGACATCGGCAACCGGGGGCCGGCCTGGCTGCGTACCCCGGCCGACGTCAACGCCCTGATGCCGCAACTGTGGCCGCGCAACACGACCCGCGGCGCCGACGGCGACCTGGTCGTCGCGGGCCTGCGGGTACGCGACCTCGCGGCCGAATTCGGCACCCCGGTGTACGTGCTCGACGAGGACGACCTGCGCTCGCGCTGCCGGGACTTCCGGACCGCCTTCCCGAACGAGGACGTCTACTACGCCGGCAAGGCCTTCCTCTGCCGGGCGGTGGTCCGGATGATCGCCGAGGAGGGCCTGTTCCTCGACGTGTGCAGCGGCGGTGAACTGGCCGTGGCGCTGTCCGCCGGGATGCCACCGGAGCGGATCGGCTTCCACGGCAACAACAAGTCCGAGGCGGAGCTGCGGCGGGCGCTGGACGCCGGGGTGGGCCGGATCATCGTCGACTCGTTCGCCGAGATCGACCGGCTCAACGCGCTGGCCCGGGAGCGGGAGATCCGGCCCAGGGTGCTGATCCGGGTCACCGTCGGTGTCGAGGCACACACCCACGAGTTCATCGCCACCGCCCACGAGGACCAGAAGTTCGGCTTCTCCCTCGCCGGTGGAGCGGCCATCGCCGCCGCCCTGCGCATCCTCGACGACGACGTGCTGGAGCTGCGCGGGCTGCACTCGCACATCGGCTCGCAGATCTTCGACACCAGCGGTTTCGAGGTCTCCGCCCGTCGGGTGCTGGCCCTTCAGGCGCAGATCCGCGACGCCCGGGGGGTGCAGCTGCCAGAGCTGGATCTCGGTGGCGGCTTCGGCATCGCGTACACCAGCCAGGACGACCCGGCCACCCCGCACGAGCTGGCCAAGCGGTTGCGCAAGATCGTCGACTCGGAGTGCGCGGCGGAGCAGTTGGCCGTACCGCACCTGTCCATCGAGCCGGGTAGGGCGATCGTCGGCCCGGCCGTGTTCACCCTCTACGAGGTGGGTACGGTCAAGGACGTCGATGGCATCCGGACCTACGTCAGTGTCGACGGGGGGATGAGCGACAACATCCGCACCGCCCTCTACGACGCCTGGTACTCGGCCACCCTGGCCAGTCGGGCCAGCACCGCCGAGCCCATGCTCGCCCGCGTGGTGGGAAAGCATTGTGAGTCCGGGGATATCGTGGTGAAGGATGAATTCCTGCCCGCGGACGTGCAGCCCGGAGATCTTGTCGCGGTGCCTGGCACAGGTGCCTACTGCCGCAGCATGGCCAGTAACTACAACCACGTTCCCCGACCCCCGGTGGTCGCGGTACGGGATGGCCAGGCCCGGCTGATCGTCCGGCGGGAGACCGAAGCTGACCTGCTCGCCTTGGATGTGGGATGAAACAACCTGTGCGCCTGGCCCTGCTCGGCTGTGGCACCGTCGGTGCCGAGGTGGTCCGGCTGCTGCACGAGCAGTCCGCTGACCTCGCCGCCCGGATCGGTGCCCCGCTGGAGATCGCCGGCATCGCCGTACGCCGGATCGGTCGTGACCGTGGTGAACTGCCGGTGGACCCGGCGCTGTTCACCACGGACGCCCTCGGCCTGATCAAGCGCGACGACGTCGACGTGGTGGTCGAGGTGGTCGGCGGCATCGAACCGGCGCGCACTTGGCTGGTGGAGGCGCTGCGGCGCGGCAAGAGCGTGGTCACCGCCAACAAGGCCCTGCTCGCCGAGGACGGTGGCGCCCTGCACGACGCGGCCGTCGAGGGCAGCGGCGACCTCTACTACGAGGCCTCCGTGGCCGGGGCGATCCCGCTGTTGCGCCCGCTGCGCGAGTCGCTGCACGGGGACCGGATCACCCAGGTCACCGGCATCGTCAACGGCACCACCAACTTCATCCTCTCCGCCATGCACGCCACCGGCGCCGGCTTCGCCGAGGCCTTGGAGGAGGCGACCGAGCTGGGGTACGCCGAGGCGGACCCGACCGCCGACGTGGAGGGCTTCGACGCGGCGGCCAAGGCCGCCATCCTCGCCTCCCTGGCCTTCCACACCCGGGTCGGCGCGGCCGACGTGCACCGGGAGGGCATCACCGAGGTGACCTCCGCCGACGTGGCCAGCGCCAAGGCGATGGGCTGCACCATCAAACTGCTCTGCATCGCGGCCAGGGGCATGGACGCGCAGGGCCGGGAGTCGGTGAACGTCCGGGTGCACCCCGCGATGATCCCGCTGACCCACCCCCTGGCCAGCGTCGGCGACGCCTTCAACGCGGTCTTCGTGGAGGCCGACGCGGCCGGTCAGCTGATGTTCTACGGGCGGGGAGCCGGTGGGGCGCCGACCGCCAGCGCGGTCCTCGGTGACGTGGTGGCGGTGGCCCGCAACCGGCTGGCCGGGGTCCGTTC
Organism: Micromonospora sp. DT229; assembly: GCF_049844505.1. Lineage (NCBI taxonomy): Bacteria > Bacillati > Actinomycetota > Actinomycetes > Micromonosporales > Micromonosporaceae > Micromonospora > Micromonospora sp. DT229. The sequence goes on from NZ_JBNCLD010000005.1 coordinate 257,909, forward strand.
GGCCAGCGAGTCCGCCTACGCCGACCTGCCGGTCCGGCCGATGGGGGAGGCCCTGACCCGCTACCACATCAGCCTGGACGTAGCCGACCGTCCGGGTGTGCTGGAGGCGGTGGCCGGGGTGTTCGCCCGGCACCACGTCTCCATCGCCACCGTTCGGCAGGGCCCGTCAGGTGGCGACAACGGCGACGCCGTACTGGTGATCGTGACCCATGTGGCGTCGGACGCGGCGCTGGCGGCGACCGTCGACGAGCTACGCGGGCTGGAGATCGTCCGGTCGGTGGCCAGCGTGCTGCGGGTCGAGGGCGGTCTCTGAGGCCCTCGACCGACACGGGTGGGGACGGCCGCTGCCAGGGCGGTCGGGCCGGCTGGTTGACTGGTGGGGCCGTCCCGCCAGGTGGTTGGCGCGGGGTGCGCCGGCCTCCGCGCGGTGCGGTCGCGCGAGGCTGATAATTGCCAACGGGGCAGACCTGAGACTGAGGAGAACGACATGTGGCGGGGCCTGATCGACGCCTACCGGGACCGACTGCCGGTCACCGACGCCACGCCGGTCGTCACCCTGCACGAGGGGAACACCCCGTTGCTGCCCGCCCCGGTGCTCTCCGCCCGGCTCGGCTGTGACGTCTACCTCAAGGTCGAGGGGGCCAACCCGACCGGCTCCTTCAAGGACCGCGGCATGACGATGGCCGTCTCCAAGGCGGTCGAGGCCGGCAACAAGGCCATCATCTGCGCCTCCACCGGCAACACCAGCGCCTCCGCCGCCGCGTACGCCGCCCGCGCCGGGGTGACCTGCGCGGTGCTGGTGCCCCAGGGCAAGATCGCGTTGGGCAAGCTGGCTCAGGCGCTGGTGCACGGCGCGAAGCTGCTCCAGGTCACCGGCAACTTCGACGACTGCCTGGCACTGGCCGCCAAGCTCGCCCAGGACTACCCGGTGGCGCTGGTCAACTCGGTCAACATCGACCGACTGCACGGCCAGAAGACGGCGGCCTTCGAGATCGTCGAGGCCCTCGGCGACGCCCCGGACATCCACTGCCTGCCGGTCGGCAACGCCGGCAACATCTCCGCGTACTGGATGGGCTACACCGAGGACCTGGCGGCCGGCAACGCCACCCGCACCCCCCGGATGTACGGCTTCCAGGCCGCCGGGGCCGCGCCGATCGTCACCGGGCAGGTGGTGCCGGAGCCCTCGACCATCGCCACCGCCATCCGGATCGGCAACCCGGCGAGCTGGACGAAGGCCCTGGACGCCCGGGACGCCTCCGGGGGTCTGATCGACGCGGTCACCGACCGGGACATCCTGGCCGCGTACCGGCTGCTGGCTCGGGAGGTCGGGGTTTTCGTCGAGCTGGGCAGCGCGGCGAGCGTGGCGGGTCTGCTCCAGCAGGCCGCCGCCGGTCGGGTGCCGGCCGGTTCCACGGTGGTCTGCACGGTCACCGGTCACGGCCTGAAGGACCCGGAGTGGGCCATCTCCACCGCCCCCTCCCCGGTCACCATCGCCAACGACCCCCTGGCCGCCGCCCGCTCCCTGGACCTGGCCTAACCCCCCACCCCGCCCTCTGGCCGCCCGCCCCCGCCCGACCTCCGCGTTGATCAAGAAGTTTGCGTCTTGGTCGGCGTCATACCTGACGCAAACCTCTTGATCAACTTCAAGCAGGGTGGGGTTTCACTGCGTTGGTGAGGGTGCGGAGGACCAGGGTCAGGGCTTCGTGGCGGGAGACCTCGTGTTCGGTCAGGTAGCTCCAGCCGGCGTAGAGCTGGGACCAGAGGACCGACTGCAACCACGTCGCGGGTAGTGCCGGGTCGATGCTGCCGTCGGCGTGACCCCGGGCGACCATGGCGTGGAAGTCGTCGTCGCAGACCTCGGTGCTCCAGGCGGGGTCGTTGACCAGCGCGGGCTCGGAGAAGACCAGCGAGAGCAGGTCGCCCAGGTCGAAGTACTCCGCGCAGAGCCGCAGCAGGGCCTCGGCGCCGGTGCCCTCGGCAAGGCGGGCGCGGGTGGTGGCCTCGTTCAGCCGGGTCGCGCCTTCGGCGGCCACGGCGGCCAGCAGGTCGGACCGTTCGGCGAAATACCGGTGCAGGGTGGTCCGGCCGACCTGGGCGGCGGTGGCGATCTCACCCAGGCTGGCGGTCTGATTGCGGCTGAGCACCTCGATCGCGGCTTGCAGGATCGCCTGGCGGGTCCGCGCCCGGCTGCCGCTCTCATCCCTGCTCGCCACGTCGAAGAGGCTACCAACGTACAAATTCGGAATTGTGCTTGCCCGCAATGGAACAGTGATGTTCCCTTGCGGGGTGACTTCGACCGTCTTACCCACTCGGACCGAACCGCAGCCGCCCACCCAGCGGGCCCGCACCGGGCTGCTGCTGGCCTACCTCCGGCCGCACTGGCCGGCCATGCTGGTCGGGCTGGTGCTCGGCCTGTTCGCCAACGCCGCCGGGCTGGCCGCCCCGCTGGTGACCAAGTGGGTGCTGGACACCCTAGGTGCCGGTGAGCCCCTGGCCCGACCGGTCACCGTGCTGCTGATGCTCGTGCTGGTCGGTGCGGTCATCTCGCTGTGGCAGTGGATTCTGATGGGCCGGATCGCCGAAGCGGTGGTGCTCGACGCCCGCACCGGGGTGATCCGCCGCTACCTGGCCGCCCGGATCGACCAGTTGACCCGCCGCCCCAGTGGTGAACTGGTCACCCGGGCCACCTCCGACCCGGCGCTGCTGCACCAGGCGTCCGGCAGCCTGGTCGGACTGACCAACGGTGCCCTGGCCCTGATCGGGACCCTGGTGCTGATGGGCACCCTGGATCTGGTGCTGCTCGGCGCCACCATGGTCGCGGTGCTCGTGGTGGCGGTGCTGATGGGGCTGCTGCTGCCCACCATCGGCCGGGCCCAGGAGGCCGCCCAGGAGTCGGTGGGACGGCTGGGTGGCGTCCTGGAAGGCTCCCTGCGGGCGGTTCGCACGGTCAAGGCCAGCCGGGCCGAGCAGCGGCAGACCGAGGCCCTCACCACCCACGCCCGCGAGGCCGCCCGGCACGGGCTGCACGCCGCCCGGCGTAGCGCCCTGGTCTGGACCATCTCCTGGACCGGCATCCAACTCGCCGTCATCGTCATCCTCGGGGTCGGGGCCGCGCGGGCCGAACGCGGCCTGATCGAGGTCTCCACCCTCATCGCCTTCCTGCTCTACGCCTTCGGGCTGATGGGGCCGATCGGCGACCTGACCCAGAACCTGACCGCCATGCAGGCCGGCATCGCGGCGGCCGGCCGGCTGCGCGAGATCGAGGCCCTGGCGGCGGAGCCCGGCACCACGCCGGGCGAGGCAGGCCGACCGGAGGACGGGGGTACCCCTGTCGGTCGTACCGCCGGGCCGGTGCTGGCCCTGCGCGGGGTCACCGCCCGGTACGCCCCCGGAGCCCCACCCGCCGTGCGGGACATCGACCTGGAGATCCCCCGGGTCGGTCACACCGCCCTGGTGGGACCCTCCGGGGCCGGCAAGACCACCCTGTTCTCCCTGCTGCTGCGCTTCCTCGAACCGGAGCACGGTGAACTGCTGCTGGACGGCCGCCGGTACGGCGAGCACACCCCGGCGCAGATCCGGGGCCGACTGGCCTACGTGGAGCAGGAGGCGCCGGTGGTGCCCGGCACGATCGGCGACAACCTGCGCTTCACCCATCCGGACGCCGGTGACGACGAACTGTGGGCCGCGCTGCGGGCGGTCGACCTGCACGAGAAGGTGGCCGCCCTGGAACTCGGATTGGACACGCCGTTGGCGGCCACCACCGTCTCCGGGGGTGAACGGCAGCGCATCGCGTTGGCGCGGGCGGTGCTGCGTACGCCGGATGTGCTGCTGTTGGACGAGGCCACCTCGCAGGTCGACGGCCTGACCGAGGCGGTGGTGAGTCGGTGCGTGCGGCAGCGGGCCCAGCAGGGTGCCGTGGTGACGATCGCCCACCGGCTCTCCACCGTGCTCGATGCCGACCAGATCGTGGTGCTGGAGGGTGGCCGGATCCGGGCCGTCGGCGACCACGCCACTTTGCTGCGTACCGACGAGCTCTATCGGGACCTGGTGGCGGCGCTGCGGATCGGCGCCGTGGCGGAACCGGTCATGACCGCCCCGGAAGCTGACGAAGGGAACGGGTCGGGCACACTGCTCGTGCCCCACGACCGTCTCCCCCAGGAGTGAGTCACGCCGATGTCGCTGCTCGCCAGATTCAGCCTCGCCAACCGAGGGCTGGTAGCCCTCATCGCGGTGGTGACCACGGCGTTCGGTGCGTACGCCGTGCCGTCGCTGAAGCAGCAACTCCTGCCCTCGCTGGAGTTTCCCGCCGCCTTCATCGTCGCCTCGTACCCCGGCGCCGCGCCCGAGGTCGTCGAGTCCCAGGTCACCGAGCCGATCGAGAACAGCCTGCGGGGCATCCCCGCGTTGGACACCGTCACCTCCACCTCCCGTGAGGGTCTGACCACCGTCACCGTCCAGTACGAGTTCGGTACCGACCTGGACGACGTGGTCAGCAAGATGCAGACCGCGCTGAACCGCACCCGGCTGCCCGACGGGGTCGAGCCGCAGGTCTTCGCGGGCAGCACGGACGACCTGCCGGCGGTGGTGCTGGCCGCCTCCGGCGGTGGCGACGAGCGGGAGTTGGCGGCGAAGCTGCGCGAGGTCGTGGTGCCCGAGTTGGCGGCGATCGAGGGGGTACGGGGCGTCGAGCTGACCGGGGTCCGTGAGGAACTGGTGGTGATCACCCCGGATCCCGCGAAGCTGGCCAAGGCCAAGGTGCAGCCGAACGCGATCACGACCGCCCTGAAGGCCAACGGGGTGGCCGTACCGGCCGGGGTGGTGCTGGACGGCGAGCGCAGCCTGCCGGTGCAGGTCGGGGCTCCGCTGACCACCCTGGAGGAACTGCGGGAGGTGATCGTCGCCCCGCCGGTCAAGAAGACCCCTGCGGTACGGCTGGGTGATGTCGCCACGGTGGAGGAGCAGCTGACCCCGGCCACCGCGATCACCCGTACCAACGGTCGGGAGAGCCTGGGCATCACGGTCACCGCCGACCCGGACGGCAACGCCGTGGAGATCTCGCACGCGGTCGGCGACCGGCTCGACGACCTGCGGGCCGCGACCGGGGCCGAGCTGACCGTGGTGCTGGACCAGGCGCCGTTCGTGGAGAAGTCGATCAAGACCCTGAGCACCGAGGGCCTGCTGGGTCTGATCATGGCCGTGGTGGTCATCCTGGTGTTCCTGCTGTCGGTACGGTCCACAGTGGTCACCGCGGTCTCCATCCCGCTGTCGGTGGTGGTCGCCCTGCTGGCCCTCTGGCTCGGCGACTACTCGCTCAACCTGCTCACCCTCGGCGCGCTGACGGTGGCGGTCGGGCGGGTGGTGGACGACTCGATCGTGGTGCTGGAGAACATCAAGCGACACCTGACCTACGGCGAGCCGAAGCGGGAGGCGATCCTCACCGCCGTACGCGAGGTGGCCGGGGCGGTCACCGCCTCCACCCTCACCACGGTCGCCGTCTTCGCCCCGATCGCGCTGGTCGGCGGCTTCGTCGGGCAGCTGTTCGCGCCCTTCGCGATCACCGTCACCGTGGCGTTGCTGGCCTCGCTGCTGGTGTCGCTGACGGTGATCCCGGTGCTGGCGTACTGGTTCCTCAAGCCGGTGACCGGGGCCGACGGTGCGGCGCTGCGCCAGGCCGCCGAGCAGCGTGAGCTGCGCAGCCCGTTGCAGCGGGCGTACCTGCCGGTGATCCGGTTCGCCACCGGACGACGGGCCTACCGCTGGGCCACGTTGGCCGTGGGAGTGCTCGTGCTGTTCGGCACCTTCGGCCTGGCCCGGCAACTGGAGAGCAACTTCCTCGACGACTCCGGTCAGGACACCCTGAACATCCGGCAGGAGCTGCCGGTGGGCACCGGGCTGGCCGGCACCGACGCGGCGGCACGTCGGGTCGAGGCGGTGCTGGCGGACACCCCGGGTGTGGAGTCGTACCAGGTGACCGCCGGTGGCGGGGACAGCCCGTGGACCGGCAGCGCCGGCAACAACGTGGCCAGCTACGCCCTGCGGCTGGACGGGGAGACCGACGCCAAGGCCATGCGCGGCATCCTGCGGGAGCGATTCGCCGCCCTGGGCACGACGGCCGGTGAGATCACCTTCCCGGCCGGTCAGGGTGGTGCCTCCGCCAACGAACTGGCGGTCATCGTGACCGCCGCCGACCAGCAGACCCTGGCGACCGCCGCCGAGCAGGCCCGGGCGGCACTGGCCGGCATCTCCGGTGTCGAGGACGTCTCGACCACCCTCGCCCAGCAGGTACCCCGGGTGGATGTGACCGTCGACCGGGTCGCGGCCAGCCGGGCCGGGCTCACCGAGGCGGCGGTCGGTCAACTGGTGGCCCAGTCCTTCCGGGGTACCCCGGTGGGTCAGATCAGCCTGGACGGCGGTAGTCGGGACCTGGTGCTGCGGCTGTCGGCCAAGCCGCCGCTGACGGTGGAGGAACTCAAGGCCCTGTCGGTCGGGGCGGTCAAGCTGGGCGACATCGCCGAGGTCACCCAGACCGAAGGACCCCAGCAGGTACGCCGGATCGACGGTGAGCGCAGCGTCTCGGTGACCGGTACGGTGACCGGCTCGGACCTCGGCGCGATCAGCAGCGAGTTGCAGCGGCGGCTGGACGCGATCGAGGTGCCGGGGGCCACCCTGACCCTGGGCGGGGTCAGTGCCGAGCAGCGGGAGACCTTCGCCGACCTGGGCCTGGCCGTGCTGGCCGCGATCGCGATCGTGTTCCTGATCATGATGGCCACCTTCCGGAGCGTGGTGCAGGCGCTGATCCTGCTGGTCTCCATCCCGTTCGCGGCCACCGGGGCGGTTGCCCTGCTGCTGGCCACCGGGACCGCGCTGAGCGTGCCGGCGCTGATCGGCGTACTCATGCTCGTCGGCATCGTGGTGACCAACGCGATCGTGCTGCTGGACCTGGTCAACCAGTACCGGTCGCAGGGGCTGGGGGTACGGGAGGCGGTGGTCGAGGGTGGTCGGCATCGGCTGCGCCCGATCCTGATGACCGCGATCGCCACCATCTTCGCGTTGACCCCGATGGCGTTCGGGCTCACCGGGGAGGGCGGCTTCATCTCCCGGCCGCTGGCGATCGTGGTGATCGGCGGGCTGCTCAGCTCCACCCTGCTCACCCTGGTCCTGGTGCCCACCCTGTACGCCATGGTGGAGGACACCAAGCAGTCCCTGCGCAACCGGCGCTCGGGCGACTCCGCGGCGGGGCGGTCCGGGTCGGACGCCGAGGCCACCCAGCCCACCGGCGAGGACGCCTCAGCTTCGATCGAAGCCGAGGCTGCCGACAAGCAGCCGGCGCAGAGCCGGCCGGTGCCGGCGGCACCCTCCGGGGCGTTGCTGGAGGGCACCGACCAGTTCGAGGTGCTTCGGCTGCCCAGGAGCCGCAACTCACCCTTCCCGCCGGCGGAGTAACCACGCCGACGCCCAGGCTCCCGGTCGGCCGCCGGGGGCCTGAAGCGTCCGCTGTGCCGTGACTCGGATCGCGACGCCGGGCAGGTATGGTCCGCCTCGTGGTCTCCACCGTGTCGGTCCTCACCCGCAACCGGAACTTCCGGAATCTGTTCATGGCCGAGTTGGTGGTCTTCGGTGCCGACTGGTTCGTGATGGTGCCGTTGCTGGTCCTGCTGCCGAAGCTGACCGGTAGCGGGGTGTGGGGCGCCCTGGTGCTCGCCGTGGACACCGGCATCCTGGCGTTGCTGCTGCCGTACGCCGGGGCCATCGCCGACCGGTTCGACCGCCGCAAGATCATGATCATGGCCAACCTGGCCGCGCTCGTCGGGGTGCTGCTCCTGCTCGGGGTACGCAGCGCCGGTACGGCGTGGCTGGCGATGCTGGGCATCGGGGTGGTCGCGGTGGCCAAGGCCTTCTACTCCCCGGCCGCGCAGGCCGCCCTGCCCAATGTGCTCGAACCCGAGGAGTTGGCCGCGGGCAACGCGGTGGCCGGGTCGGCCTGGGGCACCATGACCATCGTCGGGGCGTCACTCGGCGGGGTGCTCACCGCCGCCACCGGCCCGTACGTCTGCTTCTGGGTGGCCGCGGTCGCGCTGGTGGTCGCCGCCGGCCTGGCGGGGCGCATCCGCCGGCCCTTGCAGGCCCCCCGGGACAAGGACACGCCGGTACCGCAGACCTGGACGGCGATCCGCGAGGCGTTGGGCTACATCGGACACCGCCCACGGGTGCTGGCCCTGGTCACGGTCAAGTCGGCGGTGGGGCTGGGCAACGGCGTCCTGACGGTCTTCCCGCTGCTGGCCGGGCTGTACGGGGTCGGCCCGATCGGCACCGGCCTGCTGTTCGCGGTACGCGGCGCGGGCGCCCTGATCGGCCCGATCCTGATGCGCCGGGTGCTGACCAACCGCGCCTGGCTGCTGCCGGGGCTGGCACTGTCCATGTCGGCGTACGGGCTGGCCTACCTGGGCACCTCCATGGTGTCCTGGTTCCCGTTGGTGCTGGTCCTGGTCTTCGTGGCGCACTTCGCCGGTGGCAGCAACTGGGTGATGTCCAACTTCGCGTTGCAGGGTGAGGTGCCGGACCGGTTGCGGGGCCGGGTCTTCGCCACCGACATGATGCTGGCCACCCTGGCCATCTCGGTCAGCCAACTGGTGGTGGCCAGCGTGGTGGACGTGGTGGACGAGCGCTTCGTGCTGGCCGGCTGTGGCCTGGTCACAGTGGTGTACGCGATCGGCTGGCGGGTGGCCACCCGACGGCTCTCGCTGGCCGCCCCGGCGCCGACCGTCGCCGAGACCGGCACTCGGTAGCTGAGCGGCCCGGCTCCCGCTAGCGGGAGCCGGTGGGAGGCGACTGGCCGGTGGGAGACCACTGCGTCTCGGCAGCGGGCCAGTGCGCCTCGGGCGGCGGCGAACCCCAGGCAGCGGGGGCGTTCGGGACGGCCGCGCCAGCTGCCGGTCCGCCGCGGCGGGCGGCGAACGCGGCCGCGATCAGCAGTCCGAACCCGACCGGCGCGACCAACGCCCTGATCACCGAGAAGATCGTGGACAGGGCGACCCACCCGCTGACGTTCTCCGAGGCCAACCAGGGCAGGGCGGTGAACCACACAGTGGTGGCCACCGTGAGGACCAGCAGGACACCGACTCCGGCCAACAGCAGGCGGCGGGCTGTCTCCGGCAATCGGCGCGCCAACACAGCTCCCACGATCAGCACCACCAACGTCGGTAGCTCCTGGGCCGCCTGCAACAGCACGTAGCCGGACACGTTCATGCAAGTCTCCCTGAGGGCATTGGTGCGGTCAGGCTAGAGCCTGTGAGCAAGCGCGCTCGGGCGCGAGTTGCGTCTCAGGGGACGGGCGGTGCCCCGGACCCGACCGGTGAACCCCTAGCATGGGCGGCGTGCCGACCACCTTCGCCGCCGGCCCTTTCCGGGTCCGGGTCCCCGCCACCAGCGCGAACCTGGGGCCCGGCTTCGACGCCCTGGGCCTGGCCCTGGCGCTCTACGACGACGTGGCCGCCGAGGTGACCACGAGCGGCGTGACCGTCTCCGTGGTCGGTGAGGGCGCCGGTGACCTGCCGCTGGACGACGGTCACCTGGTGGTGCGCGCGATGCGGGCGGCCTTCGACGAACTCGGTGGGCAGCCGAGGGGACTGTCGGTGGAGTGCGTGAACCGGATCCCGCAGGCTCGCGGGCTCGGCTCCTCCTCCGCCGCCATCGTCGCCGGGGTGCTGCTGGCTCGGGCCCTGGTGACCGACGGGACCCAGCGACTCGACGACGACGCCGCGCTGCGGTTGGCCGCCCGGATCGAGGGCCATCCCGACAACGTGGCGCCCTGCCTGCTCGGCGGGTTCACCCTGGCCTGGACGGAGCCCTCCGGCGCACGGGCCGTGTCGTTGCCGGTGGCCGACGGCGTACGCCCCACGGTGCTGGTGCCCACCGAGCATGGCCTGACCGCCTCCGCCCGGGCGGCTCTGCCACCGACCGTGCCGCACGGCGACGCCGCGCTCAACGCCGGTCGGGCGGCGCTGCTGGTGCACGCGTTGACCACCCGGCCGGATCTGCTGCTGCCGGCCACGGTCGACCGACTGCACCAGGGCTACCGGGCATCCTCGATGCCGGGTACGGCCGCCGTGGTTGAAGCGTTGCGTGCGGCCGGTGTGCCGGCCGTGGTCAGTGGGGCGGGTCCGACCGCCCTCGCCCTGTCTGACCTGCCCGAAGGGTTCGAGGCGGGAACAGATTGGCGGATTCTGCGGTTGCCGGTGGACGTACGCGGCGCCCAGGTCGGGCAAGGTAGACTCGGACACGCGGAGCGGGACCCTGTTGCCGCAGGTCGCAAGAGTTGATTACGCTCTAGACTTAGCACAGCCGCGAAGCATGCGATCTCCTGCGGGTCGGCGCCCCCCGAAGCTTTCGGCGGTAAGCCCGTCACCCCTGCCTAGGCCACGCCGCACCGCAGTCTTCACTGGTCGCCGCAGACGGCGAAACGCCGCCCACAGCTTTCCTGGGTGGGTCGGGCGACCGACCGGCTGCTGTGTCACAGACTCCCGCGAAGCGTCATGCGAGGCGGGTGCACCGAGGCCGCCCGGCCACCTGTAGTCGATTCCGGGCAGTCCCGGCCTATCGAGGGAAGGAATCCATTGAGCGACACCACCGACGTGACGTCGGATGTTTCCAACGTCGCTGGCGATGCCACCACCGCTGCTCCTGCCCGCCGCCGGCGTAGCGGCACCGGCTTGTCGGCGATGCTGCTGCCGGAGCTTCAGAGCCTGGCTGCGTCGCTCGGCATCTCGGGGACGGCTCGCATGCGCAAGGGCGAGTTGATCAGCGCGATCACCGAGCGGCAGGGCAGCGCCGCGGGCGCCCCTCGACCACGGGCCGAGGTAGCGGCGGCGGCCGCTCCGGCCCGCGAAGAGGTCCACGCCGAGGTACGCGAGAGCGCTGAGCGGCCGGAGTCCGGTCGCCCTGCCGCCGAGCAACCGGCGGCGAGCGTCGAGACCGAGGGCCGGACCCGGACCCGGCGCAGCCGGGCCACCGCCGCGGCGGAGCCGCGCGTCGAGGAGCCCGCAGCCGAGGCCGGCGAGCGGACCGAGGGCCGGTCGAGCCGTACCGAGCGTGCCGCGGAGCGGACCGCTGAGCGTCCTGCCGAGCGTGCCGAGCGGGCTGCGGAGCGGACCGCTGAGCGTCCTGCCGAGCGGGCTGCGGAGCGGACCGCCGAGCGGACCGAGCGTGCCGAGCGCGGCGCTGAGCGGACCGAGCGTGCCGCCGAGCGGGGCGAGCGCACCGAGCGCACCGCCGAGCGGGCTGATCGTGCCGAGCGGACCGAGCGGGGTGACCGCACCGAGCGGGGCGATCGTGCTGAGCGCACCGAGCGGGGCGACCGCGCCGAGCGGGGCGAGCGTGCCGCCGACCGCAGCGAGCGGGGTGACCGCACCGAGCGCGGTGAGCGGGGTGACCGTGCTGACCGTGGCGAGCGCGGGGACCGCGGGGACCGCGGACAGCGTGCCGAGCGGGACACCAACAACGACGATGACGACGAGAACGGAGGCCGGCGCAGCCGGCGTAGCCGCTTCCGGGACCGTCGGCGCGGCCGTAACGAGCGTGGCGAGTCCGGCGGCGAGGGCGGCCGTGATGGCGGCCGCGAGGGCGGCCGTGAGCCGCAGGTCGGCGAGGACGACGTGCTCGTGCCGGTGGCCGGCATCGTCGACGTGCTCGACAACTACGCCTTCGTCCGGACCACCGGCTATCTGGCCGGCGCGAACGACGTGTACGTGTCGATGTCCCAGATCAAGAAGTACGGCCTGCGCCGGGGTGACGCGATCACCGGTGCGGTGCGGGCGGCGGCCCGGGACGGCGAGCAGCGTCGCGACAAGTACAACCCCCTGGTCCGGCTGGACACCATCAACGGGATGGAGCCGGACGAGGCCAAGCGGCGGCCGGAGTTCTACAAGCTCACGCCGCTCTACCCGCAGGAGCGACTGCGGCTGGAGACCGAGCCGCACATCCTCACCACCCGGGTGATCGACCTGGTCATGCCGATCGGCAAGGGGCAGCGGGCGCTGATCGTCTCGCCGCCGAAGGCCGGTAAGACCATGGTGCTCCAGGCGATCGCCAACGCGATCACGCACAACAACCCGGAGTGCCACCTGATGGTGGTGCTGGTCGACGAGCGGCCTGAAGAGGTCACCGACATGCAGCGCTCGGTCAAGGGCGAGGTCATCGCGGCCACGTTCGACCGTCCGCCGCAGGACCACACCACGGTCGCCGAGCTGGCGATCGAGCGGGCCAAGCGCCTGGTCGAGCTGGGCCACGACGTGGTCGTACTGCTCGACTCGGTGACCCGGCTCGGTCGGTCGTACAACCTGGCGGCGCCGGCCAGCGGCCGGATCATGTCCGGTGGTATCGACTCCACCGCGCTGTACCCGCCGAAGCGGTTCCTCGGCGCGGCCCGCAACATCGAGAACGGCGGCTCCCTGACCATCCTCGCCACCGCGCTGGTGGAGACCGGCTCGATGGCGGACACGGTCATCTTCGAGGAGTTCAAGGGCACCGGTAACGCGGAGCTGAAGCTGGACCGGAAGATCGCCGACAAGCGGACCTTCCCGGCCGTGGACGTCAGCGCCTCCGGTACCCGCAAGGAGGAGATCCTCCTCGCGCCGGAGGAGCTGGCCATCATCCACAAGCTCCGCAAGGTGCTGCACTCGCTGGACTCGCAGGCATCGCTGGACCTCCTGCTGGACCGGCTCAAGCAGTCCCGGACCAACATCGAGTTCCTGATGCAGATCGCCAAGTCGACCCCGGGGGAGTAACCTCCGCCGAGGAAGATCGACGAAGGGGGCGTGGCCGATCGGCCACGCCCCCTTCGCATGGCCGCCCCCGTCACGAAGCTCCGCCCGTACCCCCTCTGGGTTGTGGCCCCTTTGCTCTGCTTCAACCGACGCAACGGAAACCGCCCGAAACCGATGCGCCGGTTGAAGCAGAGCAAAGGGCGCACAGGGGGTGCTATCTCCGCTGGCCGTCCCGGCGCGGCGACCAGCCGAGCCGGCGGGGTGGGGGCAGGGGAGGAATGCTGGGCGGGGCGGTGGGAATGCGTACGGAAGGGCCGTTGTTGCTACCGGCGACCAGCCGGTGTGGCCCGATTTCGGGGCCCGCCGCGGCCCATGGCAGACTGGTCAATCGGCCACCGGTTCCGGTTCACGCCCCATGATCGGCGCGCAACAGCATGCCAGGGCGACCCGGCGACCACGACGAGAGGACCGAGGCGACATGAAGCAGAACATCCACCCGGAGTACGTGACCACCGCCGTCACCTGCTCCTGCGGTAACACCTTCAGCACCCGCAGCACCGCCAAGGGGGGCTCGATCCACGTCGAGACCTGCAACGCCTGCCACCCGTTCTACACCGGTAAGCAGCGCGTCCTGGACACCGCTGGTCGGGTCGCCAAGTTCCAGCAGAAGTACGCCAAGGTTCAGGCCAAGAAGGCCAAGTAGCTCCTGGTCCGACGCCCGCGCCCGGTTCTCGCCGGACGCGGGCGTCGTCCGTCTGTTCCCGCCTCCAGCCATCCTCGAAGGAGCGATGCACAGCATGAGCAGCGAGCGTCTGGCCAGGCTCCTCGACGAGTACGCCGAGCTGGAGAAGCGGCTGGCCGACCCGGCCATCCACGCCGACCAGGGCACCGCTCGGCGGGTCGGTCGGCGGTACGCCGAGCTGGTCCCGCTGCACAAGGCCGCCGCCGAGCTGGAACAGGCCCGGGCGGATCTGGCCGCGGCCCGGGAACTGGCCGCCGAGGACCCGTCCTTCGCGGCCGAGACCGAGGCGCTCGCAGCGGAGCTGCCCGCGCTGGAGGAGCGGCTGGCCGAGCTGCTGATCCCGCGCGATCCGCACGACGCCAAGGACGTCATCGTCGAGATCAAGGCCGGTGAGGGCGGCGAGGAGTCGGCCCTGTTCGCCGGGGACCTGCTGCGGATGTACACCCGGTACGCCGAGCGACATGGCTGGCTCACCGAGGTGATCGACGCCCAGGACTCCGACCTCGGCGGGGTCAAGGACGTCTCGCTGGCGATCAAGACCAAGGGTGTCCCCGAAGGGGGCAACGGCGTGTGGTCCCGACTCAAGTGGGAGGGCGGGGTCCACCGGGTGCAGCGGGTCCCGGTCACCGAGTCGCAGGGCCGCATCCACACCAGCGCCGCCGGGGTACTGGTGCTGCCCGAGGCCGAGGAGGTCGATGTCACCATCGACCCCAACGAGCTGCGCATCGACGTGTTCCGCTCCTCCGGGCCGGGCGGCCAGTCGGTGAACACCACCGACTCGGCGGTACGCATCACCCACCTGCCCACCGGCATCGTGGTCTCGTGCCAGAACGAGAAGTCCCAGTTGCAGAACCGGGAGCAGGCGATGCGGATCCTGCGGGCCCGGCTGCTGGCCGCAGCCCAGGAGCAGGCCGACGCGGCCGCCTCGGACGCCCGCAAGGCCCAGGTGCGTACGGTCGACCGGTCGGAGCGCATCCGCACCTACAACTTCCCGCAGAACCGGATCACCGATCACCGGATCGGCTACACGGCGTACAACCTGGATCTGGCGCTGGCCGGGGAACTCGACGGGGTGTTGGACGCCCTCACCGAGGCCGACCGGGCCGCCCGACTGGCCGGGGATCCGGAACTGGCCCGCCGCTGAGCAGCCTCAGGCGCCGCGGGGGCAGCCTTTGGCCCGCAGCATCTCCCGGTCGGCCGCCTCGAAGGCGGCACTGAGGGCGTCGCGCTGACCCGGGCCGCCCGCGCCGACCTCGGAGAAACCGATGCTGACCCCGACCGGGGTGCCGGGCACCAGCGATTCCCAGTCCTCGGTGCGGATGGCGGCGTCGATGCGGCGGGCCACGTCGGCGGCCTCGGTCATCCCGGCACCCGGCAACACGACCACGAACTCGTCGCCGCCGTAGCGGGCCACGAAGTCACCCCGCCGCATCACCCGGTTGATCACCCCGGCGATCCGCTGGAGGACCAGGTCCCCGGAGTGGTGCCCGTGCCGGGTGTTGACCGCCTTGAAGCCGTCCAGGTCGCAGACGCCGATGACGACCCGCTCGCCCCGGGCGACCACGGCCGCGATGTAGCGCTCCAGTCGGCGGCGGTTGGGCAGGCCGGTCAGCGGGTCGGTGAGGGCCTCCCCTTCGAAGCGGGCCGCCTCCCGGCGCATCTCCTCGTGGTCGATGCGGGCGGCGATGCCGTCGATGTAGACGTCGCGGAGCCGGTCGTGCCGCTGGGCGGCGAGCCGGAAGGCCAACCGGTCGGCCCGGTGCGCCCCCGCGTGGTCACCGGCCCGACCCAGGGCGATGCTGCGTAACCGGGCCGGCTCGGCGGCACCGAGGGTCTCGGCGCTGACCTGCACGTTGCCCAGCCGGGTGACCGCCTCGATCGGCCGGCCGTCGGCGATGGCCAGGCAGACCTGACCGAGTTGGCGCATGTCACTGGCGCGGGCGCTGTCCGCCCCGTGCCCGAGCAGCCGGGCCGGGTCGGCACCCCCGACGGCCTCGACGACGTCACCGAGGGCGGCCCGGCGGGCACCGGCGTAACCGTAGGCGGCGAGGCTGCTGGGACGCAGCCGGTCGGCGGTGCCGTTGGCGATGAACCGGTCCAGGTCGGTGGCGATGTCCCGCAGTACGCGCAGACAGCCGTCGCCGTCGCCGGTGTGGTCCAGGGCCACCGCGTTGCGTAGCCGGATGCCCGGGGCGGCGAAGGTCTCCTCCGGGATGCCGGCGGCGTTACCGAGTTGCCGGGCCCGTTCGATCGCACCCAGGGCGTAGCCGTGGAAGCTCAGGTAGGAGTAGGCCATGGCCAGGTCGTGCCAGCCCCAGGCGGTGTCCCGATCCGGGTCGTCCACCGCACCCAACGCTCGGGCGGCCCGCACCAGGTGGGTCACGCAGCGGTCCAGCGCGCCCTGGTGGTGCGCGGCCAACGCGGCCAGGGCGTTGAGGTGCCCGTGTAGGTAGGGCTCGGCGAGATCGCGTACGGCGGCGGAGGCTTCCTCGATGGCCCGGGTGTACTCGGCCGTGCGGCCCAGGTTGATCAGGGCGGAGAGGCGTTGCACCAGCGCATCGCCCCGGGCGTGCGGGTCCCGGGTGGTACGCAGCACCCCGTCCAGGATCGCGTACGCCTCCGTGGAGCGACTCACCTCCTGGAGCGCCCGCGCTTTCCTCAGGGCGTCAACCTGGTCGTCGACCCGGTCGAGCCAGCCCACCCGCGACCTCCCGTCGGTGTGCCGCTGCACCTGCTTTTGCACGTGCACCGCGACGACTCATGATTATGGCGTGACCACGCAGCCGCAACACCCGTCCGAAGGAACGAGACGGCACCGCCCGTCTCTGCTGGTGGCCGCCGCCACCCGGGACCTGCTCGCCGCCGGGGTGGAATCGGCCCGAACGGACGCGGAACTGCTGGCCGGGCACGTTCTGGGGGTGTCGCGGGGCCGGTTGGCGCTGGCCGAGGATTTCACCGACGAGCAACGAAACCGTTACCAGGCGTTGGTGGACCGCCGGGCGCGCCGCGAGCCTCTGCAACACCTCACCGGCAGGGCCGGATTCCGACATCTGGAGCTGGCGGTCGGACCCGGTGTGTTCGTGCCGCGCCCGGAGACCGAACTGCTCGCCGGCTGGGGTGTCGACCTGGCCCGCCGCATGACGTGTCCGGAGCCCCTGGTGGTCGACCTGTGCAGCGGATCCGGGGCGATCGCCCTGTCGGTGGCCCAGGAGGTGCCGGCCGCCCGGGTGGTGGCGGTGGAACGTTCGCCGGCCGCACTGGCCTGGCTGCGGCGCAACGCGGCGGACCGGGCCGCGGCCGGGGATCGGCCGATCGAGGTGGTGGTGGCCGACGCCACCGACCCGGACCTGCTGGCTGCCCTGGTCGGCCAGGTCGACCTGCTGCTGTGCAACCCGCCGTACGTGCCGCAGGCGGTGGCCGTACCCCCGGAGGTGGCCGGGCACGACCCGGCGGAGGCGGTCTTCGGTGGGACGGACGGCCTGTCGGTCATCCGTCCGGTGATCGACCGGGCGGCGACCCTGCTGCGCCCGGGTGGCCATCTCGGGGTGGAGCACGACGACACCCACGGCGCGGCGGTGCCCGACCTGCTCGCCGCGGACGGTCGCTACACCGCGATCACCGCCCATCCCGACCTGACCGGGCGGCCCCGTTTCGCCACCGCGTCCCGCCGAACGGACCACCCACCGGCCGGCGCGACCGGCACGTGGCAGACTGGCTCCTCGTGATGCTCTACGACTGCCGGTCGCTGGCCGACCGGGACCGCGGCATCGCTGCGGCCATCGAAGCGGTCCGTAACGGCGAGTTGGTGGTCCTGCCGACCGACACGGTCTACGGGGTGGGCGCGGACGCCTTCACCCCGTACGCGGTCAAGGCCCTGCTGGACGCCAAGGACGCCCCGCACACGCCGCCACCGGTGCTGATCGGCTCCCGGCACACCCTCGACGGCCTGGTCTACTCGCTGCCTACCGAGGCGCGTGACCTGGTGGAGGCGTTCTGGCCGGGTGCGTTGACGATTCTGGTGCAGCACTCGGCGAGCCTGCGGTGGGATCTGGGCGACGACAGCGGGGTGGTGGCGGTGCGGATGCCGTTGCACCCGGTCGCCCTGGAGGTGCTGCGGGAGACCGGTCCGATGGCGGTGGCCTCGGCCAACAAGAGCGGCCAGCCGCCCGCCCTCACGGCCGAGGAGGCACGCGACCAGCTGGCCTACTCGGTGCGGGCGTACCTGGAGGCGGGGCCGGCGGTGGACCCGGTGCCCAGCACGATCGTGGACCTCACCGGTGACGATCCGGTGCTCGTCCGGGAAGGTGCCATCGGGCTGGACCGGTTGCGGGAAGTGGTGCCGGAGCTGCGCGAGAGTCAGGAGGCTTAGGTGCCTCCCTTCACCGTTCTGCACGTCTGCATGGGCAACATCTGCCGATCCCCGATGGCGGAGCGGCTGCTCGTGCTGGCCGTACGTCAGCGCCTGGCCCGGCAGGACGTCGACCCGGCCCGCGCCGACGAGCTGCTGCACAGTCACAGCGCCGGCACGGGTGGCTGGCATGCCGGCGAGGAGATGAACCCGCCGGCCGCCCGGCAGGTGATCACCCGGGGCGGCAGCACCGCCGGGTTCGCCGCCCGCAAGCTGCGCTCCGAGCACATCGACGCGGCCGACCTGGTGCTGACCGCCACGGCCGACCAGCAGGAGTACGTGGTGGCGCTGCGTCCCGACGCCGCGGCGCGCACCTTCGTGCTGGGGGAGTTCGGGCGGGTGCTGGCCACCCTGGACCTCTCCGGGTTGCCGGCGGCCGAGGCGACCGGAGAGGCGGTGTACGCCCGGGGGGTGGCGCTGGTCGAGACGGCACACGCGGCTCGCCAGGGCACCACCCTGCTGCCCACGGACGACCTCGACGACCCCTGGGGGCGTGGGGACCAGTGCTTCACCCGGGTGGCCGACGAGATCGAGGAGACCGTGCACCCGCTGGCCGCCACCCTGCTGCCCTGATCGGTGAATCTCCTCCGGATTCGGGGGAAAAGGCGGCAGAAGTAGTGATTAGCGCCATTCTGGGAGGGTCCTGACGGCTCCTGCGGGGAGAGCTGATGACCCGGGCGTTGCTGCCGAAAGTGTTCACCGTCCTGTTGGCCGGCACGTTGGCCGGCCTGGCGCTGGCGGTGGCGGCGCTGCCCGCCGCCCTGGTGTACGGCGTCGGCCTGTCGGCGCTCTCGGCGCCGTACGCGGAGCTGCCCAACACCCTGCGTACGCCACCCACCGCCCAGCGGTCCAACCTGTACGCCAACGACGGCACCACCCTGATCACCTCCTTCTACCAGGAGGACCGGGTGGACGTGCCGTTGGACGAGGTGGCGCCGGTGATGCGCCAGGCGATCGTCGCCGCCGAGGACGCCCGGTTCCACGAGCACAGCGGGGTGGACCTGCGGGGCATCGTGCGGGCCTTCACCGTCAACCGGCGCGACGGGGCCCCCCGGCAGGGCGCCTCCACGCTGACCATGCAGTACGTGCGCAACGTGCTGAGCAACGATCCACGGCTCAGCGAGGAGCAGCGGGCCGCCGCCACCGAGGTCAGCACGGCCCGCAAGATCCAGGAGATCCGGTACGCCCTGGCTCTGGAACGGGAACTCACCAAGGACCAGATCCTGACCCGGTACCTCAACATCGCCTACTTCGGCGCCGGCGCGTACGGTGTCGCCGCCGCCAGCCGGCGCTACTTCTCCACCTCCCCGGCGGAGCTGACCCTGGCTCAGGCGGCGTTGCTGGCCGGGCTGGTGCGCTCACCGCACACCGACGACCCGATCAACGGTGACGCGGACAGCGCGACCGCCCGCCGAGGGTACGTCCTGGACCGGCTGGTCGAGTCCGGCCAGGTCCCGCCCGACGTGGCACAACAGGCGCAGGCCGAGCCGTTGAACCTGCGCCCCAGCGAGACCCCGAACGACTGCACCGCGGTGCCCGAGGGGCACAACGACTGGGGTTTCTTCTGCGACTGGTTCACCCGGTGGTGGAGTGACCAGCGGGCCTTCGGCAGCACCGTCGACGAGCGGCAGCGCACCCTGCGCCGGGGCGGCTTCACGATCGTCACCTCCCTCGATCCGGCCGTGCAACGGTCCGCCACCGAGCAGGTGCGTCGGGTCTACTCGGCGCAGTCTCGGTACGCGATGCCCACGGCGGTGGTGCAGCCGGGCACCGGGCGGGTGCTGGCCATGGCGGTGAACCGGACCTACAGCGTGGCGGCCAACCCGGCGGGGCAGAAGAACCACCCGAACACCGTCAACCAGCTCGTCGCCGGTGGCGGCACGATCGTCGGCTACCAGGCCGGTTCCACCTTCAAACTCTTCACCCTGCTGGCCGCGTTGGAGGCCGGGCTGCCGCTGAACACCGTGTTCGACGCGCCGGACCGGATCGTCACCGACTTCCGGGTCAGCGGGGAGACGAACTGCGGCGGCTACTGGTGCCCGGAGAACGCCAGCGCCTCGATGAGCGGTGAGCACGACATGTGGACCGCCTTCGGGGAGTCGGTCAACACCTACTTCGCCTGGCTGGCCGAGCGGGTCGGCGCCGACCGGGTGGTGGAGATGGCCCAGCGGCTCGGCATCGTGCTGCGGGCCCGGGACGACGCCCAACTGGCCCGGCACGGGGCCCGGGAGTGGGGGCCCTTCACCCTCGGGGTGGCCGCCACCACTCCGCTGGACCTGGCCGGGGCGTACGCCACCGTGGCGGCGGAGGGGATCTGGTGCGCCCCCACCCCGATCACCGCGATCACGGACGCCACCGGGCGGCGGGTGACCGCCGGCCAACCGGACTGTCGGCAGGTGCTCGACGTCGACGTGGCCCGCGCGGCGGCGGACGCGGCCCGTTGTCCGGTCGGCGACCAGTCGATGTACCGCACCTGCGGCGACGGTACCGCCACCCGGCTGCGCGGCCAGCTCGACCGGCCGGTGGGCGGCAAGACCGGCAGCTCCGAGCGGTACGCCACGGAGACGGTGGTCGCCTTCACCCCCCAGTTGGCGGTCGCCGCGATGGCGGCCAACCCGGACGACCCCCAGGACCCGGTGGGTCACGCGGTGCAGCGCGCGATGGTGGATTCGATGGGGGAGATCCTCGCCTTCGCCCTGCGGGACCAGCCGGTACGCGACTTCGTGCCGCCCAGCGAGACGACCGCCTGGCGGGTCACCGGCGAACGCACCGGCAACTGAGCCGACCGGTCAGGAAGGTCAGCCCTCGGCGCGGGCGGTGATGTTGCGGGCCATGCCGCCGAAGACGACGGCGTGAAAGGGCGCCACCGCGGCCCAGTAGGCGTGCCCGGCCAGGCCGTGCGGCAGGAAGACCGCGCGCTGCCGGTAGCGGACGGCACCGTCCTCACCGCGCTGCACCCGCAGCTCCAGCCAGGCCCGGCCGGGCAGGCGCATCTCGGCCCGCAGCCGCAGCATCTCGCCCGGCACGATCTCCTCCACCCGCCAGAAGTCCAGCGCCTCGCCCACCCGCAGCTGGTGCGGATGGCGTCGGCCCCGGCGCAGTCCCACCCCGCCGACCAGCTTGTCCAGCCAGCCGCGCACCGTCCAGGCGAGCGGGAAGGAGTACCAGCCGTGCTCGCCGCCGACCCCCTCGATGACCCGCCACAGCGCCTCCGGGGAGGCTTCCACCGCCCGTTCCCGGATGTCGGTGTAGGCGGTGCCGCCGCTCCAGTCGGGGTCGCTGGGCAGGGGTTCGGCCGGGGCGTTCGACCCGGCCGCGGTCGACCAGCGGGTCTCCACCTGGGCGTCGCGGACCTTGGCCAGGGCCAGGGCGACGGCCTCGTCGAAACCGGTCAACCCACCCGGCGGGTCCGGCAGGTACCCGGCGATGTCGTGCTCGTGGGCCACCGCCTCGTGGATCAGACTGGCCACCAGGGGCCGGGCCAACGAGTTGGGGACCGGGGTGACCAGCCCTACCCAGTACGAGGAGAGGGTGGGGGTCAGCGGGCGGACCGGCAGCAGCAGTCGGCGGGGCAGCCCGGCGACCCGGGCGTAGCGCTGCATCATCTCGCCGAAGGTGAGCACGTCCGGGCCGGCGATGTCGAAGCCCCGGTCGACCTCCTCCGGTAGGTCGGCGCAGCCGACCAGGTAGTACAGCACGTCCCGGACCGCGATCGGTTGGATCCGGTTGGTCACCCAGCGTGGGGTGACCATCACCGGCAGCCGCTCGGTCAGGTAGCGCAGCATCTCGAAGGAGGCCGAACCGGAGCCGATGATCACCGCCGCCCGCAGCACCACCGTCGGCACCCCGCTCTCCCGCAGGATCCGCCCCACCTCGCTGCGCGAGCGCAGGTGGGGCGAGGTGGTCGGGTCGTCCGCGGCCGGTTCCGGGCCGCCCAGGTAGACGATCCGGCGTACCCCGGCCGCGCGGGCCGCGGTGGCGAAGTTCGTGGCGGCCTGCCGGTCGGTGGCCTCGAAGCCGGCCTGCCCGAGGGAGTGCACCAGGTAGTACGCCACCTCGACGCCGGCCAGGGCCTCGGGCAGGGTCTCCGCCCGGCTGAGGTCCCCCTCGGCGATCTCGACCTGCCCGGACCAGGGCACGTCGCGCAGTCGGGCGGCCCGGCGAGCCAGGCAGCGTACGTCGTGTCCGGCGGCCAGAAGACGGGGCACCAGACGTCCGCCGATGTACCCCGTCGCGCCGGTGACCAGGCATCTCACGGGTTCCAGTCTGCGGCCCAATAGACTCACTCGCTGTGGAGACCGCGACAGGCACCTTCTGGGGGCCGGACTTCGAGCAGTTGAGCACCGACGATCCCGAGATCGCGGAGGTGGTGCTCGGTGAGCTCGACCGGCTGCGTACCGGCCTGCAACTGATCGCCAGTGAGAACCTCACCTCACCGGCGGTGTTGGCCGCGCTGGGCTCCACCCTGACCAACAAGTACGCCGAGGGCTACCCGGGGCGGCGCTACTACGGCGGCTGCGGCCAGGTGGACCGGGCCGAGGAGATCGGCATCACCCGGGCCAAGGACCTGTTCGGCGCCGAGCACGCCAACCTGCAACCACACTCCGGGGCCAGTGCCAACCTGGCCGCGTACGCCGCCCTGGTGCAGCCGGGGGACACCGTGCTGGCGATGGAGCTGCCGCACGGCGGGCACCTGACCCACGGCAGTCGGGTGAACTTCTCCGGCAAGTGGTTCGACACCGTCGGCTACACCGTCCGGCGGGACACCGAGCTGATCGACTACGACGAGGTACGCGACCTGGCCCTGGCCCACCGGCCGAAGATGATCATCTGTGGCGCCACCGCGTACCCCCGGCTGATCGACTTCGCCCTGTTCCGGGAGATCGCCGACTCCGTCGGGGCGTACCTGATGGTGGACGCGGCACACTTCATCGGGCTGGTCGCCGGGCAGGCCGCCCCCTCCCCGGTGCCGTACGCCGACGTGGTCTGCGCCACCACCCACAAGGTGCTGCGGGGTCCGCGTGGCGGGATGATCCTGTGCCGGGAGTCCCTGGCGGAGCGGATCGACAAGGCGGTCTTCCCGTTCACCCAGGGCGGTCCGCTGATGCACGCGGTCGCGGCCAAGGCGGTCGCGTTGCGCGAGGCGGCCCAGCCGGAGTACCGCCGCTACGCCGCCCAGGTGGTGGCCAACGCGCAGGCCCTGGCCGACGGGCTGGCCGCCGAGGGGATGCGCCCGGTCTCCGGGGGCACGGACACCCACCTGGCGCTGATCGACCTCCAGTCGACCGGGGTGACCGGGGCCGAGGCCGAGGCCCGGTGCGACGCGGCGACCATCACCCTGAACAAGAACGCCATCCCGTACGACCCGCGTAAGCCGATGGTCGCCTCCGGCATCCGGGTGGGCACCCCCAGCGTCACCACCCAGGGCATGACCGAACCACAGATGCGGCAGGTCGCGGAGTTGATCGCCCGAGCGGTACGCACCGATCCCGCCGCCCCGGGCGGTGCCGACGAACTGACCCGGATCGCCGCCGACGTGGCCGAGTTGGCCGCCGACTACCCGGCGTACCCCCGATGAGCGCCCCCGGTGCCCCGGAGTCGGCGGCCAAGCCCGCACCTCGGGCGGGGGAGCCCGGTGCGATCCGGGCCCGGCTGCCGCACCTGCGCCTGCCGCTGCTGGCCTGTGCCGGCCTGGCCGTGGTCGGGGTGCCGATCGCGGCCCTGGTACGCGGGCCCACCAGTGCGGCCGGGGTGGCCGCCGGGATCGGCCTGGTCATCGTCAGCTATCTGATCTCCAGTTTCTCGGTGGCCTGGGCGGACGCGGTCAATCCGAAACTGATCATGTCCGTGGGCCTGGTCACCTACGCCACCAAGATGGTCTTCCTCGGGGTGGTGATGGCAGCGGTGGCCAGCGCGGGCTGGCCGGGGCTGCCCGACATGGGTGTGGCCATCATCGTGACCGTCGTGGTGTGGATCGTCGCCCACGTGAGTTGGGCCCTGCGGGCACCGCTACCCACCGGGAACCGGGTGTCGGGTCACTGACCCTCTCCGTGGTGTTTCTGGGCGTTTCGTGGCCCTGTTCCGGTGGCTGTGCAGGAGTAAGCTGGCCCCGGCTGACGCGCCCGCACTCGCCGCCCGCACGCTGCTTGCAGTGTGGGGGGTGCCGCACATCTGCGAAACACCTGGCTGATAGTGTTCGCCTCGTCATGGCCGACAGCCCTCACCGCGGAAACTCCGACGAGCACTCGTCGGAAGGCGTAGCCGGAGCCGTTTTTGGTTACCTGCTCGCCGGCATCGTGGCGTGGGGATTCCTCGGTTGGTTGGCGGCGAAGCTCCTCGGCCTGCCGACCGGCATCGGGATCGGGGTGGGCATGATGCTCGGCGCAGCCGGAGCGATCTACCTGATCATGAAGAGGCTCAGTGCCTGAGTGCCGGCACACGCGGGTCTGTCGAGTGCGGAGGATGACACGTTGAGCGGACAGTTTGTCGCCGCAGAGGGCCTTCCATGGCCCCCCAAGGTCGATGACTTCTATCCGCCGGATCTCGCGGGTCCGTGGGTCACGAAGTTCACCCTCATGATCTGGCTGGCCGTCGGGCTGGTGATGATCTTCTTTCTGCTCACGTACCGGAATCCCAAGCTGGTGCCGAGTAAAGGCCAGTGGATGGCGGAATCCGTCTACGGACTGGTCCGGGACAACATCGCCCGGGAACAGATGGGCAAGGAGGGCATCAAGTTCGCGCCCTACTTCACCGTGCTGTTCTGC
The DNA here is from genome assembly GCF_049844505.1 of Micromonospora sp. DT229. NCBI lineage: Bacteria > Bacillati > Actinomycetota > Actinomycetes > Micromonosporales > Micromonosporaceae > Micromonospora > Micromonospora sp. DT229. The sequence continues at coordinate 282,584 of NZ_JBNCLD010000005.1, forward strand.
TTCATCGCGGTGACGAACCTGTTCGGTGTCACTCCCGGATTGCAGATCTCGCCGAACTCACACATCGCCTTCCCGATCGTGCTCACGGCGGTCACCTATGCGATGTACATCTACGTCGGTATGCGTAAGCACGGCGTGGGCCGCTACCTCAAGCAGAGCCTGATCCTGCCGGGCATTCCCTGGCCCATGCACTTCCTGCTGGTGCCGATCGAATTCCTGCAGACCTTCATCAACCGGCCGGTCACCTTGGCGGTGCGACTCTTCGCCAACATGTTCGCCGGTCACCTGATCCTGCTGGTCTTCACGGTCGGTGGCTTCGTGCTGCTCGCCTCGGACAACCTCTTCATCCAGGCGACCTCCGTCTTCGCCTTCCTGATGGCGATCGTGATGGCCTTCTTCGAGGTGCTGGTCTCGCTGTTGCAGGCCTACGTCTTCGTCACGCTGAGCGCCAACTACATCGGGACCTCGCTTTCGGACGAACACTGATCCGACCCGGTGGGATGCCCGCCCGAGCTTTAGGTACGACCGCGTACGCGTGAAACCCTCACGCGTCAAACAGGAGGAATACCCGCAATGACTGTTCTTGCCGAGATCAGCGGTAACGTCAACACGATCGGCTACGGCCTCGCCGCCATCGGCCCCGCTGTCGGTGTGGCCCTGATCTTCGTGGCGTACATCAACTCCAGCGCCCGCCAGCCGGAGTCGGCCGGCTACAACCGCACCTGGCTGGTCCTGGGCTTCGCCCTGGTTGAGGCGCTCGCCCTCTTCGGCCTGGTGCTTGCCTTCGCCGTCAGCTGACCGTCCGTTAGTCGACCCGGAGGTCTGACATGAATCTCGCTGCCGAAGGTCATCACCCGCTTATGCCGATCTGGCAGGAGCTGGTCATCGGGACGATCGCCTTCGCCCTGCTCTGCTTTGTGCTGCTGAAGTTCGTCATGCCGCGCATGGAGACGATGTACCAGGCGCGGGTCGACGCGATCGAGGGTGGCCTCAAGCGCGCCGAAGCGGCGCAGGCGGAGGCCAACCAACTTCTCGAGCAGTACCGGGCCCAGCTCGCCGAGGTGCGTACCGAGGCGGCACAGATCCGGGACGACGCCCGGGCCGACGCCGAGTCGATCCGTACCGAAATCCTGGCCAAGGCCCGGGAGGAGTCCGACCGGATCATCGCCGCCGGCCGGGAGTCGCTGGCCGTGGAGCGCGAGACCATCGTGCGCGAGCTGCGCGCGGAGGTCGGCGGTCTCGCGGTCGACCTGGCCGGTCGGATCGTGGGCGAGTCGCTCGCCGACGAGGCCCGCCGCAAGGGCACCGTCGAGCGCTTCCTCACCGATCTCGAGAGCGCGGGGGCCCGCTGATGCAGGCCGCCAGCCGGGAGTCCTACGCCACCGCCCTGGCGCGGCTGGAGGAGTACGTCCGCGGCGCCGAGCCAGGGGCGATCATCACCACCGGTAACGAACTGCTCTCCGTGGCAGACCTGCTGCGGCGGGAGGTCCGGCTGCGTCGGGCCCTGTCCGACCCGGCCCGTGCGGGCGCGGACCGGACGGGTCTGCTGACCGGAATGCTCTCCGGCAAGGTCGGCGCGGAGACGCTGGACCTGCTCGGTGTGCTGGTCGCCGGTCGGTGGTCGGCACCGTCGGAGCTGCTCGACGGTGCGGAGCGCCTCGGCGTGCATGCGCTGCTCGCCGGCGCGGACCGTGCCGGCGATCTCGGTGAGGTGGAGGACGAGCTGTTCCGCTTCGGCCAGGTGGTCGCTGCGGATCCGCAACTGTCCAACACCCTGTCCGACCCGGTGGCACCGGTGGCGCAGCGGGCCGAGCTGACCGGGATGCTCCTGACGGGCAAGGCCCGACCGGTGACGGTGCGACTGGTGGAGGCGGCGCTGGCCGGCTTCGGTGGCCGGTCGTTCTCCACCGCGCTGTCCCGGCTGGTGGAGCTGGCGGCGGAACGCCGCGACCGGCAGGTCGCGTACGTCACCGTCGCGGCACCCCTGACCGAGGACGAGGAGCGTCGGCTGGCCGACCAGCTCTCGGCCATCTACGGCCGGGTGGTCGCCGTGAAGCTTACGGTTGACCCGACGATCCTCGGCGGAGCGAGTGTTCGGGTGGGTTCGGACCTGTACGACGGGACGATCCTGCGCCGGCTCAACGAGACCCGTAACGCGCTCGCAAAGCGCTGACCAGCACCCCGCGATGCGCCCGGAATAACAGTCGACCCGAGGACCGGTCGGTACTAGGTATCCCGGGCCCCTGATACTTAAGGAAGCAGAGGATGGCCGAGCTGACCATCTCGACGGAGGAGATCCGCGGCGCGCTTGAGCGCTACGTCTCCTCCTATTCGCCCGACGTCTCCCGTGAGGAGGTCGGCACCGTCGCCGACACCGGTGACGGCATCGCCCACGTCGAGGGCCTGCCCTCGACCATGACCAACGAGCTGCTGGAGTTCGAGGACGGCACGCTCGGCGTGGCGTTGAACCTCGACGTCCGGGAGATCGGTGTCGTCGTCCTCGGCGACTACTCCGGGCTTGAGGAGGGCCAGCGGGTCAAGCGCACCGGCCGGGTGCTCTCCGTGCCGGTCGGTGACAACTTCCTCGGTCGCGTGGTCAACGCGCTCGGCGAGCCGATCGACGGCCTCGGCGACATCGCCGACGAGGGCTACCGTGAGCTCGAGCTCCAGGCCCCGAACGTGATGGCCCGCCAGTCCGTCTTCGAGCCGATGCAGACCGGTATCAAGGCCATCGACGCGATGACCCCGATCGGTCGGGGCCAGCGGCAGCTGATCATCGGTGACCGTAAGACCGGTAAGACCACGGTCGCCCTGGACGCCATCCTCAACCAGCGGGAGAACTGGGCCTCCGGCGACCCGAAGAAGCAGGTCCGCTGCATCTACGTCGCCATCGGTCAGAAGGCCTCCACCATCGCCTCCATCAAGGGGCAGCTGGAGGAGGCGGGCGCGATGGAGTACACCACCATCGTCGCCTCCCCGGCCTCGGACCCGGCCGGCTTCAAGTACCTCGCTCCGTACACCGGCTCGTCCATCGGGCAGCACTGGATGTACGGCGGCAAGCACGTCCTGATCGTCTTCGACGACCTGAGCAAGCAGGCCGAGGCGTACCGGGCCGTGTCGCTGCTGCTGCGTCGCCCGCCGGGCCGTGAGGCGTACCCCGGTGACGTCTTCTACCTGCACTCCCGGCTGCTGGAGCGCTGCGCGAAGCTCTCCGACGAGATGGGCGGCGGCTCGATGACCGGCCTGCCGATCATCGAGACGAAGGCCAACGACATCTCGGCCTTCATCCCGACCAACGTCATCTCGATCACCGACGGCCAGATCTTCCTGGAGACCGACCTGTTCAACCAGGGCGTCCGGCCGGCGATCAACGTCGGTACCTCGGTCTCCCGGGTCGGTGGCGCCGCGCAGGTGAAGCCGATGAAGAAGGTCTCCGGTTCGCTGCGGCTGAACCTGGCCCAGTACCGCGAGCTGGAGGCCTTCGCGGCCTTCGCCTCCGACCTGGACAAGGCCTCCCGCGCCCAGCTGGACCGCGGTGCCCGCCTGGTCGAGCTGCTCAAGCAGCCGAACTACTCGCCGTACCCGGTGCAGGACCAGGTCGTCTCGGTCTGGGCCGGCACCGAGGGCAAGCTGGACGACATCCCGGTCGGCGACGTGCGGCGCTTCGAGACCCAGTTCCTGGAGCACCTGCGGCGCAAGCACAACGCCACCCTTCAGGCGATCGCCGACAACAAGTGGGACGACGAGATCATCGCCACCCTCGATTCGGCCGTCGCGGAGTTCAAGAAGGGCTTCCTCGGTCGCGAGGACGAGCGCACGATCAACGAGGCGCCGGCGGCGCCGCTGGAAGGCGAGGCCGAGCACGAGACGGTCACCCGCTACAGCGGTGGATCCTCGGCCCAGAAGAAGTAGGGCCGGGCCATGGCGGCGCAGGTACGTGTTCTTCGTCAACGCATTCGCTCGGCGAAGGGGATGAAGAAGATCACCAAGGCGATGGAGCTCGTGGCGACGAGCCGGATCGCCAAGGCCCAGGCCCGGGTGGGGGCGTCCCTGCCGTACGCCCAGGCCATCACCGGCGTGCTCACCGCGCTGGCGTCCAACGCCTCGGTCGACCACCCGATGCTGACCCCGCGTGAGCGGGTGCGGCGGGCGGGTGTGCTGCTGGTAACCGCCGACCGAGGTCTGGCCGGCGGTTACAGCTCCAATGCCATCAAGACCGCGGAGTCGCTGATCGCGCGGCTCAAGGAGGATGGCAAGGAGCCGGTGCTCTACGTCGTCGGGCGTAAGGGCGTGTCCTTCTACCGGTTCCGTAACCGGCCGATCGAGGCCAGCTGGACGGGCTTTTCCGAGCAGCCGTCGTTCGCCGACGCCCGTGAGGTGGGCGACACCCTGGTGAAGGCGTTCACCGCGGGTGCGGATGACGTCGACGGCGGTCCGGGTGCCGACGGGGTGCTCGGGGTCGACGAACTGCACATCGTCTTCACCGAGTTCAAGTCGCTGATGACGCAGACGCCGGTGACCCGGATCATCGGCCCGTTGCAGGTCGAGGAGCGGCCCCGGTCGGAGGCCTCCCCGGGCCTGCTGCCGGACTACGAGTTCGAGCCGGACGCGGAGGAGTTGCTCGACGCGCTGCTGCCGAAGTACATCAACACGCGGATCTACGCGGCGTTGCTGGAGTCGGCGGCCAGCGAGTCGGCAGCCCGTCGGCGGGCGATGAAGAGCGCCACGGACAACGCCGAAGAGATGATCGACAAGTACACGCGTGAGATGAACTCGGCCCGCCAGGCCGGGATCACCCAGGAGATCAGCGAGATCGTCGGCGGCGCGAACGCGCTGGCCGCGTCGGGAAGTGAAGTGTGATGACTGTTTCCACCGCTGCTGGAGGACCAGCCGAGACCAAGACGGCCACCGGTCGCGTGGTCCGGGTCATTGGCCCGGTCGTCGACGCCGAGTTCCCGCGCGACGTCATGCCGGCTCTCTTCAACGCCCTGCACGTGGACGTGACCCTCTCCGGCGGTGAGAAGACGCTGACCCTGGAGGTCGCCCAGCACCTGGGTGACAACCTGGTCCGCGCGATCTCGATGCAGCCCACGGATGGTCTGGTCCGCGGTGCCGAGGTCCGTGACACCGGCTTCCCGATCCGGGTGCCGGTCGGTGACGCGGTCAAGGGCCACGTGTTCAACGCGATCGGCGAGTGCCTCAACCTCACCGAGGGCGAGACCATCTCCGCCGACGACCACTGGGGCATCCACCGCAAGGCCCCGGCCTTCGCGGACCTGGAGCCGAAGACCGAGATGCTGGAGACCGGCATCAAGGTCATCGACCTGCTCGCCCCGTACGTCAAGGGCGGCAAGATCGGCCTGTTCGGCGGTGCCGGCGTGGGCAAGACGGTGCTCATCCAGGAGATGATCACCCGGGTGGCCCGTAACTTCGGTGGTACCTCGGTCTTCGCCGGGGTGGGTGAGCGCACCCGTGAGGGTAACGACCTGATCCACGAGATGACCGAATCCGGCGTCATCGACAAGACCGCGCTGGTCTACGGCCAGATGGACGAGCCGCCGGGCACCCGACTGCGGGTCGCCCTCTCCGCGCTGACCATGGCGGAGTACTTCCGGGACGTGAAGAAGCAGGAGGTGCTGCTCTTCATCGACAACATCTTCCGCTTCACCCAGGCCGGTTCCGAGGTCTCCACCCTGCTGGGCCGGATGCCCAGCGCGGTGGGTTACCAGCCGACCCTGGCCGACGAGATGGGCGAGCTCCAGGAGCGGATCACCTCCGTCCGGGGCCAGGCCATCACCTCGATGCAGGCGATCTACGTGCCGGCGGACGACTACACCGACCCCGCCCCGGCCACCACCTTCGCCCACCTGGACGCGACCACCAACCTGGAGCGGTCGATCTCCGACAAGGGCATCTACCCGGCGGTGGACCCGCTGGCCTCCTCGTCGCGGATCCTGGCCCCCGAGTTCGTCGGCCAGGAGCACTTCCAGGTGGCCAGCGAGGTGAAGCGGATCCTGCAGCGGTACAAGGACCTGCAGGACATCATCGCCATCCTGGGTATCGAGGAACTCTCCGAGGAAGACAAGATCACGGTCCAGCGGGCCCGGCGGATCGAGCGCTTCCTGTCGCAGAACACCTACGCGGCGGAGCAGTTCACCGGTGTGCCCGGCTCGACGGTCCCGATCAAGGAGACCATCGAGGCGTTCCGGAAGATCAGCGAGGGTGAGTACGACCACTTCCCCGAGCAGGCGTTCTTCATGTGCGGTGGGCTCGACGACCTGGAGAAGAAGGCCGCCGAGCTGATGAAGGGCTGACCCTTCGCACAGTCGTGCTGACGAAAAGGACCGCCCCGGACAACTCCGGGGCGGTCTTTTCGCTCGGCTTGGACAGATTCTGTCGCCGCTGTCCGGTTTTCGGTGCTCGGCGATCACGTGACTCGCGAGATACCGTCTATTCCACGCTCATTCGCCGATGAGCGGTGACCGTGTTCAACCATTCGGATGCGCGTACCCGTATCCCCTGTGGGACGCGACGAACGGAGATGCTTGTGGGTAAGGCCGGCAGGCGCGACAAGCGTGGTGGGCGGTCGTCGATCTGGCGGGGAGTGCCGGGCTGGGCCAGGTTCTGCACCATCTTCGGTGTCGTGTTGATGATGCTCAGCGGCACCTCACTGGTCGGTGCCGAGGCGTTGATGGCCCGCTACGAGGGGGCGATCGGCAAGGCGGACCTCTTCGGCGACCAGGCGGCCGGGGCCAGTGAACGCAAGAGCGACATCAAGGGGCCGCTCAACATCCTGCTGGTCGGCATCGACCCCCGCAACGACCGGACCGCACCGCTGGCCGACGCGATCATGGTGCTGCACGTGCCGGAGGAGTTGGACCGGGCCTACCTCTTCTCCATGCCCCGCGACCTCTACGTCGAGATCCCTGCGTACCCCCGGGCGAACTTCAACGGTGCCACCTCGAAGCTGAACGACGCGATGTCCTTCGGCAGTCGGGTGCCCGACGGCGGCAAGCCGGACCCGGCGCGGGGCTTCGAACTGCTGGCCACCACGGTGCAGAACGTCACCGGGATCAAGCGGTTCGACGCCGGTGCGATCATCAACTTCTCCGGTTTCAAGGAGATCGTCGACGCGATGGGCGGCGTCACGATGAACATCGAGCGGGAGGTCCGCTCCGAGCACCGGGAGCCGGACGGCAAGCACCGCAAGGGCAACCCCTACGGCGAGGGCTACATCGGGCCGCAGGCGGTCTACCCCAAGGGCAAGCAGCACCTCAGCGGGTGGCAGGCGCTGGACTACGTCCGCCAGCGGTACCCGGAGAACGGTGTGCCCGACGGTGACTACGGCCGTCAGCGGCACCAGCAGCAGTTCGTCAAGGCGATGGCCGCCCAGGCGTTCAGCGCCGACGTGGTGACCAACCCCGTCAAGCTGGACCGGGTGCTGCGGGCCGCCGGCGAGTCGTTGATCTTCAGCGGGCGGGGGAACGGCGTGGTCGACTTCGCGCTGGCCCTCAAGGACATCCGTCCCGGCAACATTCAGATGATCAAGCTTCCGGGTGGCGGCGTCTTCGGTAACCGGAACAACTACCTGGGCGAACAGTTCGAGCCCGAGGTGGAGGACTTCTTCGTGGCGTTGGAGCGGGGCCTGCTGGATCCCTTCCTTCTCGAACATCCCAAGCTGGTGAACAAGGGCTGAATCGTGGTGCACGTCTCGGCACCCGGCTGTAAGAGGTGCCCGGGAGGTGACTAGACTTTCCCCCAATCCGCCCAGCAAGGAGACAGCGTGGCAGAGCAGCTCAACGTCCAGCTCGTGGCCGTAGAGGAGAAGGTCTGGTCCGGCAAGGCCGAGATGGTCATGGCCCGGACGACCGAGGGTGAGCTGGGTGTGCTGCCGGGGCACGCGCCCCTGCTCGGTCAGCTCGCCGAGCCCGGCCGAGTACGCATCAAGCTCCCCGGCGGCGAGCAGATCGCCTACGAGGTGTCCGGCGGCTTCCTGTCGGTGAACGGGCAGGGCGTCACCGTCCTCGCCGAGAGCGCCACCCCGGCCTCCGTCACTTCGGACAACTGAGCCGACCCGCCGATGGAGATCGTGGGAGGGATCGGAATCGGCTTCGCCGTCATCCTCGGCGCGATTCTGTTCCTCTTCATCCGGCGGGCACTTGTCACCCGAAGCGGCGGCATCATCCGGCTCAGCGTCCGGACCTCCACCATGCTCGACGGCCGCGGTTGGTCGCCCGGTTTCGGAAGGTTCGTCGGGGACGAACTCCGCTGGTACCGGATGGTCAGTTTCGCCGTACGCCCCAAGCGGGTGCTCTCCCGTGAAGGGCTCAACGTGGAGCGGCGGCGACTGCCGGAGGGGCAGGAACGGATGTCCATGCCGGCGGACTGGATCATCCTCCGCTGTACGAGTCGACACGCCCCGGTCGAGATCGCCATGGCGCGATCCACCGTCACCGGGTTCCTCTCCTGGCTTGAGGCCGCTCCTCCGGGGGCGGTCTCGTCACGTCTGACTGCCCAACAGGACTGGCCCGCCGCCTGACCCGTCAAGTCCGACCCGCCAAGACCGCTCGACTGCCGGCTGGGCGTGGTGTGGCCGGGGCGCTCGGTCGCCGGGCCGTTGGCCGCCCCACTGGTCGGGTGCCTGGCTCATCGGCTGACTGCCGGATGGCCCACCTGAGTAGTTTGTGTTGGTTTTGGGGATTTGCCGGTGCAATCGGCGCAAGGCCACCCTCGGGCGCGCACCGAGTGCGCCATGATCGACGCCGTATCGCCGAAATGGCGGTATCCCGTCGGGCCGGACCCCGCCGTTTCGGCGAAGCGGCGCGAGCCTCCGTGGTTCGGGCTCGGGAATGATGGCGGCCGGCGGGGCGTTGGACCTCCCTGACCGGCCGATGCAGGCCTCCTGAGCTGGGCAGATGGCTCCGCGAGTGTCGAGCCCGGCGGGAATCATGGCGGATGGCCGGTCGTTGAACATGGTCCCGGCGCCGTGAAGGGCCATGCCCCGCAAGAAGGGCCACGCCCGCGAAGGCCCCCGGCCCCGTGTGTCAGCCGGTGATCTCCCCCTTGTTCTTTCGGCGCCTGATGGTGTTCGCGCGCACCCGTTTCCCCCTTTTCGTGGTGTGTGTCTACCCCCGAATGGAGCTTGGTCATGAACTCGATCTTCCGTAACAGCGTGCTCGGTATTGCTGGTGTGGCCCTCGCCGGTGGCGTTTTCGCCGGTCCGGTGGTCGGTCATACGGACGCGACCCCGGTGAGGACGAGTCCGGTGGCGGCCGTGCAGGCCGACAAGCCGAAGGCCGACAAGCCGGACACGGGCAAGTTGATCCCGCACGGCGTGCAGGGTGCCCAGTCCCGCATCGACCTGGACGATGAGCAGGTCGCGAACACGAAGGCGATCATCGCGGCCACCAAGAAGAACGGTATGGACGAGCGTGCCGCTGTGGTGTCGATCGCGACCGCGTTGCAGGAGTCGAAGCTGGAGAATCTGGGTCACCTCGGTGACCGTAACGACCATGATTCGCAGGGCCTGTTCCAGCAGCGTCCGTCCAGTGGTTGGGGCACGGTGGATCAGATCACCGACCCCGAGTACTCCACCACCGCCTTCCTCAAGGGCCTCAAGCAGGTCGACGGCTGGCAGGACATGCCCCTGACCAAGGCCGCCCAGACCGTGCAGGTGTCGGCATACCCGGACCACTACGCCCAGTGGGAGCAGCAGGCCGCCGACCTGGTCGCCCAACACTGGAACAGCTGACCCGTACCCCCGTGGTGAACCAATGCCCGACTGGCCGGACCCCGCACCCGGGGGCCCGGCCAGTTCGGCGTCTGACGGCCTGTGCGTGCCGTGCAGGCCCGGTCCTCGGTACGGTCGGGCTCTCGGTGTTCGTACCGGTCGCGGCCTGGGCATCGCCGGGCAGCGGCGAGATCGTGGTGCGGGCGGGACAGAACGCACGCCCCGCCAAGGCGGGGTTCAGTGGCCTCGACTGCTGCGTGGTGGTGGTCTTCGGCATCGCTCTGCTGGTGGTGCTGCTCATCAAGCTCGCCCGCAACCGCCCCCGGACTGACACCGCCACCGCCCACCCGCACTACCGTTGGACAACGCGAAGAGCCGGTACCCGATCCCGGGTGCCGGCTCTCGGCGTCTTCACATCAGGTCAACCCCGCCACATCCACCCGGGCGCGGAGCCAGTCGACGACCGCGCCGGTGACGGCTGCGTCGACCGGGTTGCGGATCTCCCGGCGGTACGCCCCCAGGGACGCCCGGCCCGGCTGGTGGCGCAGTACGTGGGTGATGTCCGGCAGGAGTCGGGTCTGCACCGGGCCGCCCGCGTGCTCGGCGATCAGGGTCAGGTCGGCCGGGTCCACCTGAAGGTCCTTGGTGCCGGTGGCGGCGAGGATCGGCGCGCTGATGCGGGCGAGGTCGGGCCGTGGGTCGTACCGCAGGAACTCCCGCATCCACTTCGCGTTGATCCGCTGCCCGCCGATCCGTGTCACGTCGCCGGTGGTGGCCAGGATCTTCTCGTGGTTGCGGGACACCCGGGCAACCAGGTTCAGACGCATGAGCCGCAGTAGCAGGCGTACCGGGGCGGGCAGGCTGGGCAGGATCTGGGCCGCCTGCCAGCGCAGCACCTCGGCACCGAGCCGGGCACTGCTGGAGAGCAGGACCAGCCCGGCGGTGGTCACGCCACGCGCGGCGAGCATGGTGGCGGTCAGTGCCCCTTCGCTGTGCCCGACCAGGAACAGCGCCCCGCTGTCCACGTCTGCCTCGGCCCCCAGCGCGGCGAAGGCCGCCTGGGCGTCGTCCACGTTGTCGTGGAACCCGGTGGGCCAGAACCGGCCGGAGCTCTCGCCGACTCCGCGCCGGTCGTACCGCAGGGTGGCGACACCTGCGGTGGCCAGCGCGGCGGCCAGTTCCCGTTGGATGCCGAGGCGCATCCGGCGGTGGTCGCCGTCGCGGTTCAGCGGCCCGGAGCCGGGCAGTAGCAGGGCGGTGGGGTGGGGGCCCGGAGTGTCCGGCAGGGTGAGGGTGCCGACCAGGCGGTGACCGGCGGAGTCGAAGGTCAGTTCGCGCTCGGTGCTCACCGGCGTACCGCCTTCGCCACGGCGGCCGCGTCGTCGGCGCCGATGACCAGTGCGTCGTACCGCTGGCCGGTCAGGGTGATGCGCACGGCCGGTTGGTTGGCGCGGACGCTGACGAACTCCTTGCCGGCCCGGCCGCGCCAGGTGCCGACCTTGCGGACACCGGGCATGCCGAGGCCGGGTGCCCGAATGCCTCGGGGAGCGTGCAGACCGTCGGGCTGCACGGTGACGGCGGTTACGGCGGAGCGCGGGACGGTGACGTCACCCCGGAGGGCCCACAGCTTCTCGGCGGGGGTGAGCCGGATGCGGATCGAATCGGCGGTGAGGTCGATGGTGGCCATCGGCGCTCCTTCATGCTCGCTATAATCTCGGCAGAGAGAACATTATCAGGTGTGAGAACGATGGGGAGGCGTTTGTGGCCCTCGACACCGCTGAGCTGCTGCTGCATCCGGTACGACTGCGGATCGTCCAGGCATTTCTGGGCGGCCGGACGCTGACCACCGCCGACCTGCGGGCCGAACTGGCGGATGTGGCCCCGGCGACCCTGTACCGGCAGGTCGGCACCCTCGCCGGTCACGGGGTCCTGCGGGCGGTAGGGGAACGGCGAATCCGGGGTGCGATCGAGCGCAGCTACCAGTTGGACGAGGCGGCGGCCGCGGTGGACGCCGAGGCGATCCGGGGGATGACCCCGGAACAGCACCGCCGCGCCTTCCTCACCTTCGTCGCCGGGCTGCTCGCCGACTTCGACCGCTATCTCGACAACGGTGGCGGGGACCTGGCCCGGGACCTGGTCGGCTACCGGCAGAACGCGTTCTACGCCAGCGACGCCGAGGTGGTCGAGTTCATCACCCGGATGCGGGAGCTGTTCGCCGAGTACGCGGCGCTGGGGCCGGGTCCGGACCGGGTGCGGCGGCTGTTCACCACCCTGCTGCTCCCCGCTCAGGCAGACGGGCCGGGCACCGTGCCGTCGGAGGCCACCAGCTCCACCTCGTAACCCTGCCCGTCGGCCAGGTAGGCGGCGTAGGTGTCGGCGCCACCGGCGTACGGGTGGCGGTCGGGAAAGAGCAGTTCCCAGCCGTACGCCGGGGCCTGCTCGACAAGCCGGTCCACCGCGGCGGGTGGACCGGCGTGAAAGGCCAGATGGTTCAGGCCGGGGGAGAGCCGGTCGTGCCTTGCGCCGGAAAGGGCGGGTGACTGCTCAAGGACCAGGTAGGTCGGGCCCAGCCGCCACGAGTGGCCGGCCGGCCACTGCTGGAAGGGGGTCCACCCCAGTTCCCCCAGCAGCCAGCCCCAACTGTGCATTGCCGCGCCCAGGTCGGGTACCCAGACCTCCACGTGGTGCAGGGCACCAACCGTCACCGGCCTCCGCCGGGGACCCATAGCACGTCTCCGTCCGGATTTGCCGTTCTTGACAGGATAAAGAGCAGATCCGACAACCGGTTGAGATACTTTGCCGGGAGGAGGCTGGTCCGGTCGGGGTCGTGTGCGACGAGCGCCCACGCCGACCGCTCGGCGCGCCGGGCGATCGTCCGCGCCACGTGCAGCAGCGCCGCGCCCGCGGTGCCGCCGGGGAGGATGAAGGAGTCGAGCGTGCTCAGGCGTCCGTTGAACTCGTCGCACCAGCCCTCAAGGCGCTCGACGTACTCCTCGGTGACCCGCAGCGGCGGATACTTGGGGTCCGGCTCGACCGGGGTGGACAGGTCGGCGCCCACGTCGAACAGGTCGTTCTGGATCTGCCCCAGCACCGTACGCAGGGACTCGTCGAGCTGCCCCAGGGCCAGTGCCACGCCGAGCGCCGCATTGCACTCGTCGACATCGGCGTACGCGCAGATCCGTGGGTCGGTCTTCGACACCTGCTCGTTGTTGCTCAACCTGGTCATGCCGGCATCGCCGGCCTTGGTGTAGATGCGCGTGAGGTGGACGGCCATGACGCACAGCCTACGGATACCCGACCTGACCATCCCGACGCGCCCGCAGCCGGGCACCGGCTTCTCCGCCGGGGTCGGCCCGGGCGACGCGGGCGACCCGGCGATATCCGACGTCGATGTCATCCGGGTCAACGGGGCGGCCCGACTAGCCGGCACGGTGCACGTGGTCGGTGCCAAGAACTCGGCGTTGAAGCTGATGGCCGCCGCCCTGCTGGCCCCGGGTCGAAGCGTGATCACCAACGTGCCGCGGATCACCGACATCGCCATCATGGGGGAGGTGCTGCGCCGACTCGGCTGCGACGTGCGGTTCGACGCGGACGACCCGGTGGACCCGATGGTCGCGGGCGGGGGAGTACCCCGCTCTCGTTCGGTGTCCATCGAGGTGCCGGAGCAGCCGGGGGTCGAGGCCGACTACGACCTGGTTCGTCGGCTGCGCGCCTCGATCTGCGTACTCGGTCCACTGCTGGCCCGGCGCGGCTACGTGCGGGTGGCCCACCCGGGCGGGGACGCCATCGGCTCACGGGGACTGGACATGCACATCGCCGGGCTCACCCGGATGGGCGCGGACATCTCCGGTGAGCACGGCTTCGTGATCGCCTCCGCACCGCAGGGACTACACGGCGCGGAGATCACCCTGGACTTCCCCAGTGTCGGGGCCACCGAGAACCTGGTCATGGCGGCAGTGCTGGCCAACGGGACCACCGTGATCGACAACGCGGCCCGGGAGCCGGAGATCGTGGACATCTGCACCATGCTCATCCGGATGGGGGCGCTGATCGAGGGCGAGGGCACCCCCACCATCACGGTTGTCGGGGTACCCCGGCTGCAACCGGTGCGGCACGCGACCGTGGGGGACCGGATCGTCGCCGGCACCTGGGCCTTCGGGGCGGCGATGACCCGCGGCGACGTCACCGTGACCGGCCTGGACCCGAGCTTCCTGGAGATCGCGCTGGACAAGGTGGTCGCGGCCGGTGGGCTGGTGGAGACCCGGGCCAACGCCTTCCGGGTACGGATGGACGACCGGCCCCGGGCGGTGGACGTGGTGACCCTGCCCTATCCGGGCTTCGCCACCGACCTGCTGCCGATGGCGATCGGCCTGGCCGCGCTCAGCGACGGCGCCTCCCTGATCACGGAGAACATCTTCGACGGCCGGTTCATGTTCGCCAACGAGATGATGCGCCTCGGCGCGGACATCAAGACCGACGGGCACCACGCGGTCGTACGCGGCCGTGAGCAGCTCTCCGGCGCACCGGTACGCGCCACCGACATCCGTGCCGGCGCTGGACTGATCATCGCCGGGCTCTGTGCCGACGGGGTGACCGAGGTGTCCCATGTGCACCACGTGGACCGGGGTTATCCCGACTTCGTCGCCGACCTGCGGGCGCTCGGCATCGAGGTGGAGCGGGCCACCGCGCCGGAGGAACCGGAACTGACCATCTGAGCCTGAGCCGCCGTGCCGTCCGGCTGAACCGCCTTAGCGGTCGTTCAGTCCCGCCGACTAGGGTCTGTGTCGGGAGTCCTCGGTGAGGCCGAGGGCTTCGGCAGGATGCAGGCAGAGACTCCGAATCGCAGCGAGGGAGCAACAGATGGCGGGTCGACTCGCGGTTGTCGGTGCCGGGCTGATGGGCTCGGGCATCGCCCAGGTGGCGGCGCAGGCAGGCTGGCAGGTGACCCTGCGGGATCTGGACGAGGCGGCGACGCAGCGCGGCCTGGACGGCATCCGGACCTCACTGACCCGGTTCGCCGACAAGGGGAAGATCTCCGCCGACGAGGTCGAGGCGACCCTCGGACGGATCACCCCCACCACCGACCTGGAGGCGGCGGCGGAGGCGGACATCGTCGTCGAGGCGGTCTTCGAGCGACTGGAGATCAAGCACGAGGTGTTCCGGGCGCTGGACCGGATCTGCAAGTCGGACGCGATCCTGGCCACCAACACCTCGGCCATCCCGGTGACCCAGATCGCGGCCGTCACCGAGCGTCCCGAGGCGGTGGTCGGCACCCACTTCTTCTCCCCGGTGCCGATGATGAAGCTCTGCGAACTGGTCCGCGGCCACAAGACCAGCGACGCGACCCTGGAGGCGGTCAAGTCCTTCGCGGAGGGGATCGGCAAGACCGTCGTGGTGGTCAACCGGGACATCGCCGGCTTCGTCACCACCCGGCTGATCTGTGCGCTGGCCATGGAGGCGGTCCGGCTGGTCGAGGCCGGGGTCATCTCCGCCGAGGACCTGGACACCGCCTGCAAGCTCGGTTTCGGCCACGCCATGGGCCCGCTGGCCACCGTCGACCTGACCGGCGTCGACGTGCTGCTGAACGCCACCCGCAACATCTACACCGACACCGCCGACGAGAAGTTCTTCCCGCCGGAGCTGCTCCAGCGCATGGCCACCGCCGGGGACCTGGGCCGCAAGACCGGCCAGGGCTTCTACTCGTACTGAGGGTGTGATGTAAGGAAGGGCACCTTCTTAACGCCTCGTGCATAGGAAGGGCCCCTCATTAACAAGATCAGCTGGATCTCGTTAACAAGGGGCCCTTCCTCTACCGCAGGCGTTAACAAGGGGCCCTTCCTTGCACCGTCAGCCGTCGCGGCGGGTGGTCCAGCGGAAGGTGGTCAGGCAGAGCACCAAGCCGATCACGCACCAGGCGCCCAGCACCAGCGCGACCCGGGTCAGCTCGAAGGAGCCGCCCGGCTCGCTGGCGCCGAAGCTCTCCGGCAGGAAGACCGCGCGCAGCCCCTGGCACATCCACTTGAGCGGGAAGATGGCCGCCACCTGCTGCATCCAGCTCGGCAGGTTGGTGAAGACGAAGAAGACCCCGGAGATGAACTGGAGCACCAGGGCGATCGGGGTGACCACCGCCGAGCCGCTGCGCGCCGTACGGGCCAGCGAGGAGATCGCGATGCCGCACAGGGTGCAGGCGGTGACCCCCAGCGCGCTGACCCAGCCGAAGGTGAGCCACGCCGACGCGGTGGACGGCAGGTCCAGGTCGAACAGGGCCACCGAGACGCCGAGCAGCAGGGCGGTCATCACCAACCCGGTCACCAGCACCATGATCACCTTGCCGGCGAACCAGACCCACTTCGGCATCGGGGTGCCCCGGTAGCGCTTGAGCACCCCCCGGTCCCGCTCGATGGGGATCCAGATGCCGAGGTTCTGGAAGCTGACCGTCATCAGGCCGGTGGCGATCATGCCGGTGATGAAGTACTGCGTGTAGCTCACCCCGTTGCCGAGGTCGCCGTCGAAGATCGAGGCGAAGATCAGCACCATGATGATCGGGAACCCGAGGGTGAACACGACGGATTCCCGGCTGCGCAGGAACTGCCGGATCTCCAACCGCCCCTGCCGAAGGGCGAGACTTGCCGGCCCCGGCCGGCGGGCGGGCGCGGCGGCGGCGACCGGGGCCGCCGACTTCGTCGTGGTGGTCATCGGTGTCCGATCATCCGCAGGTAGATGTCCTCAAGGGTGGGCCGGGTGACGGTCAGGCCGGGCACCTCACCACCGAGTCGCGCGGCCAACTCCGCCACCAGCGCCGTCGGCGTCGCGCTCTGCGCGCTCTCCAGGGTGCCCTCGGGGGTACGCCAGGAGACCGTGGCCAAGGCCTCCTGCCGGTTGCCCAGGCTGTTCGGTGGGGCCACCTCGACCAGTCGGCCGCCCGCGATGACCCCGACCCGGTCGGCCAGGGCCTCGGCCTCGTCGAGGTAGTGGGTGGTGAGCACGATTGTGGTGCCGGCCGCGGAGAGGTCGCGGATCAGATCCCAGAACTCGCGGCGGGCCTCCGGGTCGAAACCGGTGGTCGGCTCGTCGAGGAAGAGCAGTTCAGGGCGGCCGACGATGCCCAGCGCGACATCCAGCCGGCGCTTCTGCCCACCGGAGAGGGTGTGCGTACGGGCGCGGGCCTTGCCGGCCAGGCCGACCCGGGCGATCACCTTGTCCGGGTCGTCGGCGTCGGGATAGAAGGCGGAGAAGTGGTGGACCACCTCGGCGACGGTCAGTTCGTCGAACTCGCCGGTGCCCTGGAGCACGATGCCCACCCGGGCCCGCCACTGCGGGGTGGCCTCGGTCGGGTCGACCCCGAGCACCCGCACCTCACCGGCGTCCCGGTGCCGGTAGCCCTCCAGGATCTCCACCGTGGTGCTCTTGCCGGCACCGTTCGGCCCCAGCAGGGCGAACACCTCGCCCCGGTGGACGTCCAGGTCCAGCCCGGCCACCGCGACGTTGTCGCCGTACGCCTTGCGCAGCCCTCCGACGTGGATCGCGACCTCGTCACTCATGACCTCAAGTGTGCGACCTGCACCGGCGGATCACCCGCACCGGGGGTGGTGGTTCACGCCACCACCCCCGGGGTGCCTTCCCCTGCCGTGGGCGTCGAGAAGGGTCCCTTCCGTACCCCTCAGCGGGGGTTGTAGGTCATGCAGTCGGCCATGTCCGCGTCCGGGCCGACCCGGATCGAGGGGGCCTGGCACTCCAACTGCTCGTTGTGTCGGCAGTCGGCCCGTTTGCAGGCGCCCACCTGGGCCTTCTGGCCGTCGGCGCCGGCCCGGATGGCCGGCATCTCGATGAAGGTGTGGCAGTGGGCGTGGTCCATGCTGCCGATCGTGATGGCGAACGCGTGGCAGTCGTTGGTGTGGTTGTAGGCGCAGGCGGCCACCACACACTCCTGGACGCGCGGCATCTCCAAGGCTGCGGTCATCGCGACCTCCTCTAGGTATTTGCCTGATTTTAGGCATCTGGGAGATCTGCGCGGTCTGCCTTTGCGGGATCCGCCGCCAGCCTGGCCCTTGCCCCCGGTCAGACCCGGAAGCCGGCCTCGCGGGCGGCCCGGCGTTCCCGGCGGCGTTCCGCCCTACGGCGCAGGAACCACGGCAGGAAGAGCAGGAAGGCGACCAGGAACACCAGCACCAGCACCGGCAGGATGATCGCCACCAGGGACATCACCACACTCGTGGCGTCCTCGGCGGTGCTCGCCACCGGGGCCCCGATGCCGGCCGTGGCCGCGTTGATGACCGGCCGGGCGGCGGACTTGAGCAGGTGGATGCCGAGGGCGATGGCCACCCCGACCAGCACCGGCACCCACTGGCCCCCACTGGCGAAGAAGCTGTCGGGATCGCTGACGGTCACCGTCTCGGCGGCCGAGCCGGCACCGAAGGCCAGGCCGCCCGCCGTCGGACGGACCACCGTCTGCACCACGTCGTTGACATGGTCCACCACGGGCACCTTGTCCGCGACGACCTCGACGACCAGCAGGGCGGCGAGGATGGCCAGCACCCAGCCGTTACCCAGCCACTGCCAACCCCCGGGCAGGTCGATCACGCTGGTGTAGCGGGCCAGCCCGCCCATCAGCAGCAGCGGGATGTACGCGTTCAACCCCGCCGAGGCGGCCAGTCCGGTACCGGTGAGCAATTCGAGCACCATCTCAGCATGGCACCGGCACGCCAGTGGCGCTCGACGGCGATCCCCGGTGCCTCCGCTACCCTCGTCGGGTGCGGTTGGTGATTGCGAAATGCTCGGTGGACTATGTCGGACGGCTCTCGGCCCACCTGCCGCCGGCCACCCGGCTGCTGATGGTGAAGGCGGACGGGTCGGTGTCGATCCACGCCGACGACCGGGCCTACAAACCCCTGAACTGGATGAGCCCGCCCTGCCGGCTGGAGGAGGCCCCCGGGGTGTGGCGGGTGGTCAACAAGGCCGGTGAGGAGCTGCGGATCACCCTGGAGGAGATCTTCCAGGACACCTCGTACGAGCTGGGCGTCGACCCGGGGCTGCGCAAGGACGGGGTGGAGGCGCACCTTCAGGAGTTGCTGGCCGCCAACCCGGAGACCCTGGGCGAGGGGTTCACCCTGATCCGCCGGGAGTACATGACCGCGATCGGCCCGGTGGACCTGCTCTGCCGGGACGCCAACGGAGGCACCGTCGCGGTCGAGGTGAAGCGGCGTGGCGAGATCGACGGGGTGGAGCAGCTCACCCGCTACCTCGAACTGCTCAACCGGGACCCGCTGCTCGCCCCGGTGGCCGGGGTCTTCGCCGCGCAGGAGATCAAGCCGCAGGCCCGGGTACTCGCCACGGACCGGGGGATCCGCTGCGTCGCGGTGAACTACGACCGGCTGCGCGGCATCGAACGCGACGAGCTGACCCTCTTCTAGAGCTTCCGGCCGTACAGCAGCTTGACCGCCTTGACCAGGCGGTCGACGTCGGCCTGGGTCCGTTCGAAGGTGGTCGACGGCAGCAGGGAGCGGGCCCGTCGGCGGGTGATCGCCTTGGCCCGGCCGAACTCCCGCAGCCCGTCCTCGCCGTGGATGCGGCCGAAGCCGGACTCGCCGACCCCGCCGAAGGGCAGGGTGGACATCCCGGCGAAGGTCAGGGTGGAGTTGATCGAGGCCATGCCGGAGCGCAGGCGCCGGGCGATCGCCACCGCCCGTCGCTCACCGAAGACCGAACCCCCCAGGCCGTACGGCAGGGCGTTGGCCCGCCGCAGCGCCTCGTCGGCGTCGCGGACCCGGTTGATGGTCACCGTGGGCCCGAAGGTCTCCTCGCGTACGGCGGCGGAGTCCTCCGGCACCTCGACCAGCACGGTCGGGTGGGCGTACGGCGGCCGTACCGAATCCGGGCCGCCGAGTGCGGCCCGTCCGCCCCGGGCCAGGGCGTCGGAGATGTGCCGGCGGATGACCTCAAGCTGGCTCGGCATGGTGATCGGCCCGATGTCGGTGCCCTCCGGGCCGACGGTCAGTCGCCCGGCCCGCTCGACCACCTTCTCCACGAAGGCGTCGAAGACCGGTTCCACCGCGTAGACCCGCTCGATGCCGATGCAGGTCTGCCCGGCGTTGGTCATCGCACCCCAGACGCACGCCTCGGCGGCGGCGTCCAGGTCGGCGTCGACGTCCACGATCATCGCGTCCTTGCCCCCGGCCTCCAGCAGCACCGGGGTCAGGGACTCGGCGCAGGCCGCCATGACCTTCTTGGCGGTGGCTGTGGAGCCGGTGAAGGCCACCTTGTCGACCCCGCTGCGGCACAGCGCGGCACCGATGTCCCCCAGCCCGTGCACGGCGGTGAAGACGGGCTGTTCCGGCACCACCTCGGCGAAGGTGTCGACCAGCCACTGCCCGACGAGGGGGGTGTACTCGCTGGGCTTGAAGACCACCGCGTTGCCGGCGGCCATCGCGTACGCGGCGGAGCCGATCGGGGTGAAGACGGGATAGTTCCAGGGGCCGATCACCCCGATCACCCCGTGCGGCTGGTACTCCAGGTGGGCGGTGAACTCCGCCAGGATGAGCCGGGAGCGCAGCTTGCGGTGGCCGAGCACCCGGCGGGCGTTACGGGCCGCCCAGTCGGCATGCTCCACCGCGGTGACGATCTCCACGATGGCGTCCGCCACCGGCTTGCCGCCCTCGACGTGCACCAGTTCCGCGAGCTGCTCCATCCGCTGCACGAGCAGCCGCCGCCAGCGCAGCAGCCGGTCGCGTCGGGCGTCGAAGCCCAGCCCGGCCCACCACTGGCCGGCGGTGCGGGCCCGTGCGACGGCCTGCTCCACCTCGGCGGGGGTGGCCAGCGGCAACCGGCCGGCCTCCGCGCCGGTCGCCGGGCTGGTCGAGATCAGTTGATCGCCCTCGATCACCGGGGTGCCGGGCAGATGCACAGCCGTCATGGCGGAAGTCTAGACCTGAAACCTACTCATCGGTAGGACGGGCCGGCGGGCCGCCCACCGGCCGGTCGGTCGGCCGCGCCGGGTGGATGGTCGATGCGGGCGAACGCCGTATCGGAGGCCGTGGAAGTGGCGAACGGAAGGTGGCTGGCTGGTTACTAAGTGATGGCCGGATGGTCGGTGGAGGTGACCGGGAGGGGATGGCAGGCTGACCAGGGGTGGCGCAGGACGTGGAGGTCGGACGGCCCATGGAGCAACATCCGCAACTGTTGCCGCTGTTGACGGTGGCCACCGGCCCGATGCGCGGGGTCAGCTTCCGGCTGCGTCCTCAACCCATGGTGATCGGCCGGGACTCGGCGGCGGACATCGTCGTGCACGATCCCCACCTGAGTCGTCGACACGCCGAGGTCCGGCTGACCGGTGAGGGCGTCCGCCTGGTGGATCTCGGTTCCACCAACGGCACCTGGGTGAACGGACTGCGCACCGTTGAGGCGGTCAGCCTGACCGACGGCGACATGATCCTGATCGGCCGCACCGAGCTGCGCTTCTTCGACCCCGCCCTGGCCCGGACCGACCCGGTGGGCCTGAGCTTCGGTATGCCCCGACAGGACCGGCGCGGCCCCCTGGTGCTGCCCACCGCCGCGGCGGAGGTCACACCGGGACACGTGACGCTGGCTCCCTGACCGGTACGGTCAACCGCTCCCGTTCGGCCCCCGAGCCTCCTCGGCGGTCACCGCGTGGCAGACTCGCGCCAAAGCCTTAGCGGCCGTTCAAGTCCGGCCGTGCGGAGCGGACAGGGGAGGCCGGGTCATGGCGCGGGAATTCACCAGCGTGGGTGTGGTGGGTCTGGGCACCATGGGTGCCGGCATCGTCGAGGTGTTCGCCCGCAACGGCGTCGAGGTGGTCGCCGTGGAGATCTCCGAGGCCGCTCTGGAGCGCGGACGGGCCAACCTGACCGGCTCCACCGACCGGGCGGTGGCCCGGGGCAAGCTCGCCGAGGCCGACCGGGACGCTTTGCTCGGCCGGGTCACCTTCGCCGTCGGGCTGGGCGCCCTGGACTCCGTGGACCTGGTGATCGAGGCGGTTCCCGAGCGCCTGGACATCAAGCAGCGCCTCTTCGCCGAACTGGACCGGGTGTGCAAGCCGGAGGCCATCCTGGCCACCAACACCTCCTCGTTGAGCGTCACCGAGATCGCGGTGGCCACCACCCGTCCCGACCAGGTGATCGGCATCCACTTCTTCAACCCCGCGCCGGTGATGAAGCTGGTCGAGGTGGTGCGTACGGTGGTCACCTCGGCCGAGGTGGTGGCGGATGTGGAGGCCCTCTGCGTACGCCTGGGCAAGGTCGACGTGACCATCACCGACCGGGCCGGGTTCATCGCCAACGCCCTGCTGTTCGGGTACCTCAACCAGGCGATCGGGATGTACGAGTCCCGCTACGCCACCCGTGAGGACATCGACGCCGCGATGAAGCTCGGCTGCGGCCTGCCGATGGGCCCGCTGGCCCTGCTGGACCTGATCGGCCTTGATACCGCGTACGAGATCCTGGACACCATGTACCGGCGGGGCGGCCGGGACCGCCGACACTCCCCGGTACCCCTGCTGCGGCAGATGGTGACCGCCGGGCTGCTGGGCCGCAAGTCCGGCCGAGGTTTCTACACCTACGAGCGGCCCGGCTCCGGCAGGCTCGTCCCGGACGAGTCGACCCCGGTGGCATCGGCACCCCTGGAGGGGGCGCGAACGGTCGCCACGGTCGGGGTGGTCGGCTCGGGGACCCTGGCCGCCGGCCTGGTCGAGTCCTGCACCACCGCGGGCTACCAGGTCACCCAGGTCGACCCCGCCACCGAGTTGGCGTCCCTGGCCGAGGCGGACCTGGTGATCGAGGCGGTGGCCGACGAACCGGAGGTGAAGAAGGCGCTGTTCGCCGGCCTGGGTGAGGTCTGCAAGCCGGGGGCGGTGCTGGCCACCACCACCTCCTCCCTGGCGGTGATCGAGCTGGCCATGGCCACCGGACGCCCGACCGAGGTGGTGGGCCTGCACTTCGCCGACCCGGCCACTCCGCTGGTGGAGATCGTCCAGACGATCCTCACCTCGGCGGAGACCACGGCCACCGCCCGGGCGGTCGTCGCCGCCCTGGGCCGGACCGGGGTGATCTGCGGGGACTCCGCCGGGTTCATCGTCAACGCCCTGCTGTTCCCGTACCTCAACGACGCGGTACGGATGCTGGAGGCCAACTACTCCACCACGGACGACATCGACGCCGCGATGAAGCTGGGCTGCGGCTACCCGGCCGGCCCCTTCGAACTGCTCGACACGATCGGGCCGGACAAGTCGCTGGCCGTGCTGCGGGCGGTGTACCGGCAGTCCCGTGAGCCCGGCCTGGCCCCGGCACCCCTGCTGGAGCAACTGGTGACCGCCGCCCGCCCCTTCCGGTAGGAGGGGGCCGCCCACACCAGCGCCCCTCGGGGCCGCTGTCGGCACGGTCGTACGCTGGACGGCGTGAGCCCTCGCCGTAACCGTCCCCGCCGCGACGACGTCGAGCGTCTGGACACCGAGCGCGCCCGGCAAGGCGTCGCCTCGGTGCAGCAGTGGCGCGACGGCGACTGGCAGGTACGCGGGATCAGCGGCGGCTCCTCGGTCAAGACGTACCGCTGTCCCGGTTGTGACCAGGAGATCCGGCCCGGGGTGGCGCACCTGGTCGCCTGGCCTGCCGACGGGCGTGGCGATCTCACCGACCGGCGGCACTGGCACAGCGGGTGCTGGCGGGCCCGCGACCGTCGGGCCCCGGTGATCCAGCGCGGACGCGGCGCCCCCCGGCACGGCTGAGGCCCGCTCGACGGGCGATCTTTGTCACCTCGGGCGGCGGGGTGCAGAGCTACGCGGGAGGATGGTGGGGTGAGCGCATCGATTCGGGCATCGTCGATCCTGCCGGGGCGACGGGAAGACATCGAGTTGCACACCGCGGACGGGCTGTGCCTGGTCGGTGAGTTGGCGCTTCCGGTCGACCGGCCCCCGGTGGCCACCCTGGTCTGCCTGCATCCCCTGCCCACCCACGGCGGGATGATGGACAGCCACGTGTTCCGCAAGGCGGCCTGGCGGCTGCCCGCCCTGGCCGACGTGGCCGTGCTGCGGTTCAACACCCGTGGCACCAGCAGCGTGCGCGGTACCAGCGAGGGCACCTTCGACTCGGCCGTCGGCGAGCGTTTCGACGTGGCCGCCGCCATCGAGTACGCCGAGTTCCACGAACTGCCGAACATCTGGCTGATCGGCTGGTCCTTCGGCACCGACCTGGCCCTCAGGTACGGCTGCGACCCGGCGGTGACCGGCGCGATCCTGCTCTCGCCGCCGTTGCGCTTCTCCGAGCCGACCGACCTGACCCAGTGGGCCGAGTCCGGCAAGCCGCTGACCGCCCTGGTGCCGGAGTTCGACGACTACCTCCGCCCCGAGCAGGCCCGGGAGCGGTTCGCGGCGGTGCCGCAGGCCGAGGTGGTCGGGGTGCCCGGGGCCAAGCACCTCTGGGTCGGTGACGCCGAGACCGCGCTCGACGAGGTGGTCCGGCGGGTCAACCCGGCCGTGTCCGTGCCGCTGCCGACCACCTGGGACGGCCCGATGGAGACCGGCGACGCCAGCGCGTACGCCGACCGCACGGTGGCCGCCTTCTCCGACACCCCGGTACCCGGCCCTCAGCAACGCCAGGCCGACTGAGCCGGCCCTACCGGGCTACCGCCGCTTGAGGTGGCTGATGAAGGTCTGCCAGGTCGGCGGGGTGAAGGCGAGCACCGGCCCCTGGCGGTCCTTGCTGTCGCGCGGCGACCACCTCGGGCAGGTTGTCGGCCACCTCGACACAGTCGGTGTTTCCGCTGCGGGTGGCGGTGCGCCAGGTCGCGCCGGTCAGGTCCATGACTTCGCCACTTCCTTGAGGAGTTCGATCGACTGCTGGCGGGACAGGGCCTCGTTACGCACCGTCTCCCACCGCGCCAACAGGGTAGCCACATCGGACTCCCGGTCGGTGGGTCGGGCGGTCGGAACCGCCCTCCTGATCCCCGGGACCGCCCGCCCACCCGCCCGTGTTGATCAAGAAGTTTGCGTCGTGATCGGCGTCGATCCTGACGCAAACTTCTTGATCAACACGCCAAGGGCACGCCGACGGGAGGGGTTGGGCGTTGGACAGGCCGCGGCCTGGCGGAGTGCGGGGTCAGTCTGAAGTGATCTTGCTGGGTTTGGCGCTGCGTTCGTCCTTGGTCGGCTTGGTCGGCCGCTTGCCGTTCTCACCGGTGCTGGTGATCTTCGTAGGGGTGGCGGCCCGGCCACCCGTACCGGGCATCGCGGCCACCGTGGGTTCGCCGTCCACCCCGGCGCTCGCCGTGCCGCCGTCGACCGTGGCCGGCTCGACCGCCGACTTCGCTGCGGGCTCATCCTCCACAGTGGTCACCGGCTCGGCAGTCGGCTTCGTCACCGGGCCGTCGGCGCTCGGCTTCGTGACCTGACCGTCGGCGGCCGGATCACCGCCCTCGGCGGCGACACCGGCGGTCTCCAGGACCGGCCGATGGCCGTTGACCGGGGCCTCGGCGGGATCGACAGTCGGGCTGGCCCCGGCGGGCTGGCCGCCGTTTACCGAAGGACCCTCCACCGTACGGGCGACCGTGGCGGGTGAGGGTGCGACAACCGCCGAGGAGACCCCGGCGGGGGCCGGTGAGGTCGGGCCGTCGGAGACCGTGGCCGCCGCCAGCCGCAGTTCCCGCACCTTGCGCTGCAACTCGTCGGACTCCTGCCGGGACTTCCAGGTCTCCTGACGCAGGTCGGCGAGCTGCTGCTGGGCCTGTGCGATCTCCAACATCACCTGGGCGAGCTGCTGTCGGCCGGACGCCGCCTCCTGCTGGGTCGCGGCCAGGTGCTGCTGGGTGGTGGCCAGGTGCTGCTGGGTGGTGGCCGCGTACTCCTCGAACTGCCGACGGGAGGAGGCGACATACTCGTCGGCCTCGTGCCGGGCGTTGGTCGCGAACTCCTCGGCCTGGGCGCGCAGCTCGGCGGCGTCCCGCTCGGCGGCCTGGCGGATCTCGTCCGCGCCCTGCTCGATCTCGTTCCTGCGGGCGGTGTACTCCGCCTCCAGCGCCGCACGGCGGCTCTCGAACCCGGACTCCAGCTCGGCGGTGCGGGTGCGGATCTGCTCCTCAAGGGCGGCGGTACGGGTGCTGAAGCGCTGCTCCAACTCGGCCGTACGGGCCTGGTGCTGCTGCTCCAACTCCTCGCGGCGGCCGGTGTACTCGCGCTCGGCAGCGGCCTTGCGCTGGGCCAGTTCCCGGTCCGCGGCCTCACGTCGGCCGTTGACCTCCTTCTCCACCCCGGCCCGCCAGGCCCCCAACTCCTGCTGGGCCTGTGCCCGGGTGTGCTGGACGTGGGCCTCGGTCTCGTCGCGCATCCGCTGGGCGTACGCCTCGGTCTCGGCCCGGGTGCGCTTGGCCGCCTCGGTCGCCTGGGTGGTCAGCCGCTCGGCCTCCTGGCGGGCCTTGTTGCGGGCGGCCCGACCGGCCTCGGCGGCGTCGTCGATGATCTGCTTGGCCTCCTGGCTGGCCTTGGCGTGGGTGGCCCGGCCGGTCTCGGTGGCCTGGTCGACCAGACGCTTGGCCTCCTGCTGGGCCTTGGCGTGCACCTCCTTGGCCGCCTCGCGCAACTGGGTGGCCTCCTGCTGGGCGGTGGCCAGCACCTCACGGGCCGACTCGCGCAGCTTCGTCGCCTCCTGCTGGGCCCGCTGATGGATCTCCTTGGCGGCGTCCCGGAGCTGGGTGGCCTCCTGCTCGGCCTTGGCCAGCGCCTCCTGGGCACCCTTGCGCAGCCGGGCGGCCTCCTCCTTGGCCGCCTTGCCGGCCGCCTCGGACTCCGCCCGGCGAGCCGCGGCCTGCCGCTCCTCCTCGGCGCGGCGGGCGGCCAGAGCGATCTCGAAGTCCTTGAGGGCCTCGGCGGCCTCGGCCCGGGCCTCGTCGATGATGTGTTCGGCGGCGGCCCGGCGCGCTTCGATCTCCTCGTTCGCGACGGCGAGGATGTCCTCGGCCTGCTCCTCGGCGAGCGCGAGGATCTGCTCGACCCGCGGACCGAGATGCCGGAAGGCGGCCCGGTCCACCACAGCGGACTGCTTGCGCGCCGCAGCCAGATCCCGCTGGAGTACCTCTACCTGACCCGCCAGCTTGTGGATCTGGGAGAAGGCCTGCTCCCGTTCGGCCTCCAGGGCCGCGATCTCATGCTCCGCCCGAGCGACGTACTTCTCGACCTGTCGTTTGTCGTACCCCCGCAGGGCGGACTCGAAGCTGGGCTCCGTGGTCACATCCCCGCCGAGAGCGAACAGTTCCTCGCCGTGCGACATGCACCCATCCTCACACGCATCAGGCCCTCCTGGGGCGATACGGACGCCCCTGTTGGGAGCTACTTCACTCGCCCAGGTGGGCGGTGCCCAGGGCCCTGAAGGCAGGGCGACGCGGGGTGTCGCCGGTCACCCGGTGTCACCCCGCGTCGTGGTTCATGCCCCGGTGGTCGTCGTCAGCTGGAGGTTTCCGCGGCCACCTTCTTCTCGGCGTCGGCCGCCGGCTTGGCGGCCGGCTTCTCGGCCGCCGGGGTGTTGTTGCTGGGGACCCCCGGAACGATGCCGGCCAGGCCGGAGAGCATCTGCCCGAGCTGCGAGGTGACGGCGTCCTTCTGCCGGGTGAGGTCCTCGACCTCGCGGCGCGCCGCCTGGGTGGTCAGCTCGGCCTCGGTGCGGGCCTCGCTGAGCAGACGCTGGGACTCGGCGCGGGCCTCGCTGAGGGTCCGCTCGGACAGGGCCTTGGCCTTCTCGATCGTCTCGGTGGCGTTGCGCTCCGACTCGACCCGCCGGGCCTCGGCGCGCTGCTCGATCTCCTTGGCGCGCTCCTGCGCGGCGTGGGCCCGCTGCTCGGCCTCGCCGACCAGCTTCTGGGTCTGCGCGACCTGGGCGGCGTGCCGCTCGGACTCCTCGCGCTCGGCCTTCTCCCGCCGCTCGGCGAGTTGCAGTTCCAGGGCCTGGAGGTCCTTGTCGCGCTTGTCGCGGGCGTCGGTCAGCAGCTTGGTCGCCTCGGCACGCTTCTCCTCGGCCTCGCGGGCGGCCTTGGCCCGCTGCTGGGTGATCTCACGCTCGGCGGTGGCGCGCAGGGTGGCGACCTCCCGCTCGACGGTCGACTTCAGCTCGGCCACCTCGTGCGCGGTCACCGTACGCAGCTGCTTGGTCTCGCGCTCCGCGTCGGCACGCAGGGTGTCGGCCTCGCGGCGGGCCTGCACCCGGACCTCGGCCGCCTCCCGCTCGGCGGCGGTCCGCAGGTTGCCGGCCTCCCGCTCGGCGGTG
Source organism: Micromonospora sp. DT229 (assembly GCF_049844505.1). Lineage (NCBI taxonomy): Bacteria > Bacillati > Actinomycetota > Actinomycetes > Micromonosporales > Micromonosporaceae > Micromonospora > Micromonospora sp. DT229. Next base: position 310,568 of record NZ_JBNCLD010000005.1, read on the forward strand.
GCCTTCATCGCGGCCGCCTCGGCCCGCGCCTTGTCGGTGATCTCCCGCGCCTCCAGGCGGGCGGCGGAGAGGATGCCCTCCGACTCGCGCTTGGCCTCGTTGCGGTGATCGTTTGCCTGCTCCTCGGCCAGCCGGAGGATCTGCTCGACCCGGGTGCCGAGGCCGGACAGCGTGGGGCGGCTGTTCTCCTCAAGCTGCTTGCTGGTGTCGGTGAGCTTCTGCTCCAGGGCGGTGAGCCGCTGCTCGGACTGGCGTAGCCGGCGCTGGGCGTCGTTGAGCGCCTGCTCGGCGTCGGCGCGGTCCTTGTTGGCCTGGCTCAGCGCGGCGTTCAGTCGGCCGATGAAGTCGTCGACCTGACCGGTGTTGTATCCGCGCAGGCCAACCGTGAAATCTGGCTGCGAGTTCGCGTTATCGAAGAACGCGAGAGGGGAGGATTGCTGCTGGGGCATTGGGACATACTGGCAGACCCCCCGGGGTGCTTCGCAAGAGCGGCCCGCCCTTTGCCGTCCGCTTTACATGGTCAACTCGTAGGGTGACCGGAACCACGGTCCGACAGGCGATCTTGCCAGCTCGGGGAGGAGCCCTTCGGTACGCAGCGTGACGCAGAAAAAGTATCGCCGCTATCCGTACGCCGCTTTTCTTTCCGCCCGCCGGGGCCCCGCGAATGGATGCGGGGCCGGGAGGCGGAAAACCATTGCGCGTTCACCGAAAGGCCGTCGCCGCACCCGTCTGCGGGCCGACGACGGCCACACCCCTCGGTGATGTCACGCCTGTCGATGAATTCGGCTCCCGGGTCAGCCGTGGGCGGGGTGCGGGGCAGGCTCGACCAGCTCGACCAGGACCCCACCGGCGTCCTTGGGGTGGACGAAGTTGATCCGCGAGCCCGCCGTACCCCGCCGGGGGGTGTCGTAGAGCAGCCGCAGGCCGCGTTCCCTGAGCACCGCGCAGGCCGCCTCGACATCCACCACGGTGTATGCCACCTGCTGCACCCCCGGACCGTTGCGGTCGAGGAACTTGGCGATGGTCGACTCCGGGGTCAGCGGGGCCAGCAGTTGCAGGCAGCCGCCCTCCGGGGTCGGCCCGACCGCCAACATCGCCTCCCGTACCCCCTGCTCGGTGTTCGTCTCGGTGTGCACGCATCGCATACCGAAGGTCCGGGTGTAGAAGTCGATCGCGGCGTCGAGGTCGGCGACCGCGATCCCGACATGATCGATGCGGCGCAGACCGATGTCTGTGACATAGTCGGCAGCGGGCTCGACGGGGCAGTTCTCAGGCATGACGCTAGTCTGACCGAACAATCGTTAAGGCGTACAGGTCGGCACCCCCCTCGGAGGCAGGTATGGCTTCGGTGATCGTCAGCGGCGCACGCACCCCGATGGGGCGGCTGCTGGGCAACCTCAAGGACCTACCGGCAACCAAGCTCGGCGGCATCGCGATCGCGGCCGCGCTTGAGCGGGCCGGGGTGGCCCCCGACCAGGTGCAGTACGTGATCATGGGCCAGGTGCTCCAGGCCGGTGCCGGGCAGATCCCGGCCCGCCAGGCGGCCGTGGAGGCGGGCATCCCGATGTCCGTACCGGCGCTGAACATCAACAAGGTCTGCCTCTCCGGCCTGGACGCGATCGCCCTGGCCGACCAGCTGATCCGGGCCGGCGAGTTCGACATCGTGGTGGCCGGCGGCATGGAGTCGATGACCAACGCCCCGCACCTGCTGCTCGGTCAGCGGGGCGGCCACAAGTACGGCGACGTGACCCTCAAGGACCACATGGCCCTCGACGGGCTGACCGACGCCTGGGACTGCTGCGCGATGGGTGAGGCCACCGAGCGGCACGGCAGCACCCGCGGCATCACCCGGCAGGAGCAGGACGAGTTCGCCGCGACCAGCCACCAGCGCGCCGCAGCCGCCCAGAAGAACGGTCACTTCGCCGACGAGATCACCCCGGTGGTCATCCCGCAGCGCAAGGGTGACCCGCTGGTGGTCAGCGAGGACGAGGGCATCCGCCCGGACACCACGGCCGAGTCCCTGGCGAAGCTGCGCCCGGCCTTCGCGAAGGACGGCACCATCACCGCGGGCAGCTCCTCGCCGATCTCCGACGGTGCCGCCGCGGTGGTCGTGATGAGCAAGGCGAAGGCCAAGGAACTCGGCCTGACCTGGCTGGCGGAGATCGGGGCGCACGGCAACGTGGCCGGCCCGGACAACTCCCTGCACTCGCAGCCCTCCAACGCCATCCAGCACGCCCTGCGCAAGGGTGGGCTGAACGTCTCCGACCTCGCCCTGATCGAGATCAACGAGGCCTTCGCGCAGGTCGGCATCCAGTCCATCCGTGACCTCGGGGTCAGCCCCGACAAGGTCAACGTCAACGGTGGTGCGATCGCGCTGGGCCACCCGATCGGCATGTCCGGCGCCCGGCTCGTACTCACCCTGGCCCTGGAGCTCAAGCGGCGCGGCGGCGGCACCGGAGCGGCGGCCCTCTGCGGTGGCGGCGGTCAGGGCGACGCCCTGATCATCCACGTTCCGGCTCCCTCCGAGACCCCGTGAGCGGGTCCCACGGCCACGCCCCGACCGTGGCCACCGGGTCGGTGCGCCGCAGTCGGGACGTACCGATGCTGGTCGAGCGGGCGCGGGCCGGTGACCACCGCGCGGTGGCCCGGTTGATCACCCTGGTGGAATCCGGCGACGAGACCCTGCCGGCGATCGCGGCGGCGCTGGCTCCGTACGGCGGCCGGGCCCAGGTGGTCGGCCTCACCGGTTCCCCCGGGGTGGGCAAGTCGACCACCACGAACGAGTTGGTACGCGCCCTGCGGGCCCGGGGCCACCGGGTCGGGGTGCTCGCCATCGACCCCTCCAGCCCGTTCACCGGCGGGGCGATCCTCGGCGACCGGGTACGGATGCAGGACCACGCCACCGACCCCGGCGTCTACATCCGCTCGATGTCCAGCCGGGGGCACCTCGGCGGACTGTCGGCGGCCACCCCCCAGGCGGTACGGGTGCTGGAGGGTGCCGGCTGCGACGTCGTCCTGGTGGAGACCGTCGGCGTCGGGCAGGCCGAGGTTGACGTGGCCTCCCTGGCCGACACCACCCTGGTGCTGCTCGCCCCCGGGATGGGCGACGCCATCCAGGCGGTCAAGGCCGGAATCCTGGAGATCGCCGACGTCTTCGTGGTCAACAAGGCCGACCGGGACGGCGCCGACCACACCGTCCGGGACATCCAGGGCATGATCGCCCTGGGCGAGCGGGGACCGGGCCAGTGGCGCCCGCAGGTGGTGCGCTCAGTGGCCGCCCGGGGCGAGGGGATCGACGACATCGCCGCGGCGATCGACAAACACCGCGGCTGGCTGGTCGAGCACGACGAGTTGCGTCGCCGCCGGGAGGCGCGGGCCGCCGCCGAGATCGAGGCCATCGCGCTCGGCACGCTGCGCGCCCGGATCGGCTCCCTGCGTGACGGTACGCAGCTGCCGACCCTGGCCGCCGAGGTGGCCGCCGGCACCACCGACCCCTACGCCGCCGCCAACACCCTGCTCGCCCAACTCGCCGCCTGACCCCTCCCGCCCCCGCCCACCCCCCTCCTCACCCGCCGCCGTCACCCGCGCCCGCCGCGTCGCCGTGGCACGCCCTCGCCGCCCAGCGCCCAGCGGTCGCCGGTCGCCGGTCGCCGTCGATCATGCACTTTTTGTCTCGGCATACGGTCCGAAGAGGGCAATTCGGCGACCGAAACTGCATGATCGACGGGGGCGGTGGGTGGGGGTGCTCGACGGGGGTGGGTGGGTGGCTCGGGGGTGGTGGGTGGGTGATGTGTCTATTGGGGAGGGTGGGGGGCGGTTAGGCTCGCAGCGGCCCGCGGGGTGCGGGGTGGTGTGAACGCGGGGAGCGAGCATGGAGCACGAGTCGACGCAGGAGTTGCCGGTTACTCCGGACGCGGTGGCGGGTGGGCGTACCGAGATCTCCGACGAGGTCGTGGAGAAGATCGCGGTGGCGGCGGCGAAGGCCGTGCCCGGGGTGGTCGAGTTGGGTGGGGATGTCGCCCGGTTCTTCAACGCGGTGCTCGACCGGGTCGGGCTCGACCAGGTCGGTGACGCCCGGCGCGGCTGCTCGGCTCATGTCACCGATGGGGCCGCCGTGATCAACCTGGTAATCGTGACCGACGCCGGGCATCCGGTGCCCGAGGTGACCACGGCGGTACGGGTCGCGGTGACCCAGGCCATCGAGGCGTACGGGCTGCGGGTCGACGAGATCAACATCCGGGTGGATGACGTGGCCATCGGAGGGCCGGCGGCCTGAGGTCGCGGGACCCTGGGGGCCGGCGCGTGCCCGGCGGTCCGGCCCGAGGGTCGACAGCGGGGCCGGTTACCGTCCGGTATCAGTTTCCTTATCGATCGTTCAGGAAGGGCTCTACACTCGACATGCAGTCGTGAAGGACTTGAGGAGGAGCCCGGAGATGAACGCCGACGAGATCGCTGCCGGACGGGCCCGCTGGCAGGCCCGTTACGACGCCGCGCGCAAACGGGACGCGGACTTCACCACGCTCTCCGGGATGCCTGTCGAGCCGGTCTACGGGCCGCCCGAGGGGGCCGCCTACCCCGGGTTCGACCGGATCGGCTGGCCGGGCGAGTTCCCGTACACCCGGGGTCTTTACCCGACCGGATACCGGGGGCGGACCTGGACCATCCGGCAGTTCGCCGGGTTCGGCAACGCCCGGCAGACCAACGAGCGCTACAAGATGATCCTCGGCGCCGGTGGCGGTGGCCTGTCGGTCGCCTTCGACATGCCCACCCTGATGGGCCGCGACTCCGACGACCCGCAGGCCCTCGGCGAGGTCGGCCACTGTGGGGTGGCGGTGGACAGCGCCGCCGACATGGAGGTGCTGTTCGACGGCATCGACCTGGCCGGGGTCACCACCAGCATGACCATCTCCGGGCCGGCGGTGCCGGTGTTCTGCATGTACCTGGTCGCCGCCGAACGTCAGGGGGCCGACCTGTCCAAGCTCGACGGTACGTTGCAGACCGACATCTTCAAGGAGTACATCGCGCAGAAGGAGTGGCTGTTCGACCCCGAGCCGCACCTGCGCCTGATCGGCGACCTGATGGAGTACTGCGCCACCGAGATCCCCCGGTACAAGCCGCTGTCGGTCTCCGGGTACCACATCCGGGAGGCCGGCTCCACGGCCGCGCAGGAGTTGGCGTACACCCTCGCCGACGGCTTCGGCTACGTCGAGCTGGGACTTTCGCGCGGCCTGGACGTCAATGTCTTCGCCCCCGGGTTGAGCTTCTTCTTCGACTCGCATGTCGATTTCTTCGAGGAGATCGCCAAATTCCGTGCCGCCCGCCGGATCTGGGCCCGCTGGCTGCGCGACGTCTACGGCGCGACCAGCGAGAAGGCGCTCTGGCTGCGATTCCACACCCAGACCGCCGGGGTGTCGCTGACCGCCCAACAACCGGTCAACAATGTGGTACGCACCGCGGTGGAGGCCCTGGCTGCGGTGCTCGGCGGCACCAATTCGCTGCACACCAACGCCCTGGACGAGACCCTGGCCCTGCCCACGGACGAATCCGCCGAGATCGCCCTGCGTACCCAGCAGGTGCTGATGGAGGAGACCGGGGTGACCAACGTGGCCGACCCCCTGGGCGGATCGTGGTACGTCGAGGCGCTGACCGATCGGATCGAGGCCGAGGCGGAGGAGATCTTCGCCCGGATCAAGCAGCTCGGTGGCGAGGGTCCGCACACCATCGGGCCGATGACCTCCGGCATCCTGCGGGGCATCGAGGACGGCTGGTTCACCGGGCACATCGCCGAGTCGGCCTTCGTCTACCAGCAGGCGCTGGAGAAGGGCGACAAGAAGATCGTCGGGGTCAACTGCCACACCGGCACGGTCGCCAAGGACCTGGAGATCCTGCGTATCTCGCACGAGGTCGAGGTGGAGCAGCGCCGGATGCTGGCCGAGCGCAAGGCCGGCCGGGACGAGGCGGCGGTGCGCGCGGCGGTGGAGAAGATGGTGGCGGTCAGCCGTACCGGGGAGAACATGGTCCCGGCGATGCTCGACGCCGTACGCGCCGAGGCCACCCTCGGCGAGATCTGTGACGCCCTGCGCGGGGAATGGGGCGTTTACCGCGAGCCTGCCCGGTTCTGACATCCACCTCGAAAGGGCGGCTGGGCAGGGGTGACAGTGGCAACCGTCTCCGGCCACGGTTGATCTGAGTTCGGCGCGGCGCGTGCGAGACTAGATAACCATGAGCGACCCACGGATCACCTCGTCGATCTTTACCCGCGGCGCGGTCGACCTCAGCGCGCTGCGCACCCCTGCACCCAGTCCCGCCCCGGCACCGACCCAGGCAGCTCCCCCCGCCGGCATCCCTGCCGGCGTACCGGGTGGCTCTGCCGGTGGGGTCACGGTCATCGACGTGACCGAGGCGACCTTCCAGTCGGAGGTGCTGGAGCGCTCCCTGAGCACACCCGTGGTGGTGGACTTCTGGGCCGAATGGTGCCAGCCCTGCAAGCAGCTCTCCCCGGTGCTGGAACGGCTGGCGGTGGAGGGCGGCGGCGCCTGGGTGCTGGCCAAGGTGGACGTCGACGCCAACCCCCGGCTCGCACAGATGTTCCGGGTGCAGGGCATCCCGATGGTGTACGCGGTGGTCGGTGGTCAGCCGGTCGACGCCTTCTCCGGGGTGGTACCCGAGGCGCAGCTGCGCCAGTGGATCCAGGCGATCCTCAAGGCCGGCGGAGTCTCCGTGGCCGAACCGGAGGACCCCCGACTCGACGCGGCCGACGACGCCCTGATGGACGGTGACCTGGACGCCGCCGAGCAGGCGTACCGGAAGATCCTGGCCGAGACCCCCAACGACGCGGCTGCGGAGGCGGGCCTGGCCCAGGTCGGCCTCGCCCGCCGGGTGTCCGGTGCCGACCCGCGGACCGCGCTCGCCGAGGCAGCGGCCAAGCCGGACGATGTCGACGCGCAACTGCTGGCCGCCGACATCGAGGTGCTCAGCGGCCAGGCCGAGCAGGCGTACCAACGGCTCGTCGGACTGGTCCGGCGTACCGCCGGTGAAGACCGGGAGAAGGTACGCCAACACCTCGTCGGCCTGTTCACCATCGCCGGTCCGGAGGACCCGACGGTCGCCTCGGCGCGCCGAGCCCTGGCCAGCGCCCTGTTCTGACCCAGTCACGCCAGCGCGGGCCGGCGTAGCCGCCGGCCCGCCTCGACCCCAGAGGACGGGAGCCCCAGGTGAGCGCGAGGAGTGAGCTTGCGAGCCCCGCAGTCGTGAACGGAGGGCGAGGTCTGTGAGCGCGAGGAGTGAGCTTGCGAGCCCCGCAGTCGTGAACGACAGCGGCCCATGATGCGCCGGGTCGCCGTCCTCGATGCGCCGAGCAACCTCGGTCTGCGGTCACCCACGCCCACCTCGGTTCCGGGCTGCGGAAAAGCACCCGGCGCGCTACGCGACCAGGGCCTGCTGCCCCGGCTGCGGGCCCGCGACGCCGGCTGCCTGACCCCACCGCGGTACGACGCAGGTGACTGGCGGCCGGGCGACGGGGTGTGCCACGCACGGGAGATCGCCGACTACTCGGTGGCCCTGGCCGACCGGGTCGGCGCGATCATCGATCGGGGCGAGTTCCCACTGGTCCTCGGCGGCGACTGCTCGATCCTGCTCGGCTCGGCGCTGGCCATGCACCGCCTAGGCGAGGAGATCGGCGGCCGGATCGGCCTGGTCTTCGTGGACGGTCACTCCGACTTCCGGCACCCCGGCAACGCCTCGTACGTGGGCGCGGCGGCTGGGGAGGATCTCGCCCTGGTCACCGGGCGGGGACAGGCCGACCTGGCGGCCATCGAGGGGCGCCGGCCCTACTTTCGGGACATCGACGTGGTGGTGCTCGGCATCCGTGCCCAGGACGAGTACCGCCTCGATCTGCAAGCCGCCGGGATCGTCACCCGTCCGGTGCCGGCGCTGCGCGTCGAGGGTGCGGCGCGTACCGCCCAGTGGGCGCACGAGCAGTTGGCCGACTGCGCCGGCTACTGGGTGCACGTCGACGTGGACGTACTCGACCCGGCCGTGATGCCCGCGGTCGACGCCCCCGATCCGGGCGGCATCGCCTTCGCCGAGCTGGAGATCCTGCTCGCCGGCCTGGTCGACACCCCGCACTGCCTCGGTGTCGAGCTGACCGTCTTCGACCCCGACTACGACCCGGACGGCACGTACGCCGCCGAGATCGTCAACACCCTGGTAGCCGGCCTTCGCCCGGTCACCACCCCCGCGCCGGTGCTGGTCCGCCCGGCTGCTGAACGGATGGAGCCGACCCCACCCACCCCACGCCGAACCGCCGACCGTCCCTCGAACCCCGCCGGTCGTCCGGGCTCGGCCGATCATGCGGGCTCGGGCGGTGGTGTGGGCCTGGGCGGTGTCGCGGGCCTGGGCGGTGGTGTGAGGTTGGCCGGTGGTCCTCCCGGCTTGGCTCGTGGTGTGGGCTCGGGTGGTGGTGCGGGCTTGGCCGGGGATGTGGGCTCGGGCGGTGGTGTGGGCTTGGGCGGTCGGGGGGTGGACGGTGTCGGTGTGTCGGAGATACGCGACATCGGTTTCTCCGCCGGCCCGGGGTCCTTGCGCCGCTCGGTGGCGGACGGGTCAGCAGAGCCGGGAACCTTACGTCGGCCTGCGACGGAGCTGGGGACAGACGGGCTCGCTCCCGAGCCCCAGCGGATGGCCGATGACGAGACGGCCGGGTGGGGACTCCCACGCCCTGCGGCGGCAGACGAACGGACCCTAGCGGACGATCTTGGCGACCCGGCCGTGGACGAGCCGGGCCCCCCGCGTGCAGGCGCCCTGCGCCCGCTGGCCGCCGCCACACAGGGAGCGATCGCCACGGGTGACGCCGCTACCCCGGGTGATTCGGGTGACTCGGCGGCCCCCAGCGAGCCGGACGAACCGAGCGAGCCGGACGAACCGAGCGGCCCGGTCGACCCTGCCGACCCGGCGGCTGAGTCGGACAAGTCCGGCGACGGGACCGGTCAGGGACCGGCGCACTCGATGATCGACACCGTTACGGCGGAGTGGCGGTAATCCGGACGCTTTGATCACGCCGTTTCGCCGTAACGGCGGCGGCGGACGGAGCCGAACGCGGCGGACGGAGCTAGGCGGCGGACGGCACCAGACGCAGCCAGGCGGACGACGCGGAGCTGGTCACGAGAGGGCGCGGAGGAAGCGCTCGGCGATCGGGACGGCCGTGCCGCTGCCGGAGCCGCCCTTCTCGACGAAGACCGCGAAGGCGACGTCGCCCTGCCAGCCGATGAACCAGGCGTGGGTGTTCTTCGGGTTGTTGTCGTACTCGGCGGTGCCGGTCTTGCCGTGTACCGGCTCGCCCGGAACGTCCTTCAAAGCCGTGCCGGTGCCGCTGGTGATCACCGTACGCATCATCTCGCGGAGGGCGTCGACGGCCTCGGGCTTCAACTCCGGGCCCGGTTCGCCGGCCGCCTCTGGTGCCGGGTCCAGGACCAGCTTCGGCGGGGTGAAGGCACCCTTGGCCACCGCTGCGGTCGCCGCGGCCATGGCCAGCGGGCTGACCACCGTGGTGCCCTGGCCGATCGCGGCGGCGGCCTGCTCGGTGGCGCCACCGCCGGCCGAGATCTTGCCGGTGAAGGCGTCCAGTCCCACCTGCCACTGACCCTCCAGGCCGAGGTTGCGGCCGGTGGCGGCTAGTCCGTCGGCGCCGAGTTGCGGGGCCAGGGCGGCGAAGGCGGTGTTGCAGGACTTGGCGAAGTTCGTGCGGAACGGCACCTCGCCGAGTTCGAAGTCGTTGGAGTTCTTGAACGAGCGGCCGTCGACGACGAAGGTCTTCGGGCAGTCCACGACGGTGTCCGGGGTGACCGCGCCGCGTTCGGCCAGGCCGAGTGCGCTGACCATCTTGAAGGTGGAACCCGGCGGCACCTGGGTGGTGAAGGCCAGGTTCTCCCCGGCGGCGCCGGGGCCGTTGGCGGCGGCGAGGATCGCGCCGTCGCTGATGCGTACGGCGACCAGGGCGGAGCGTCGTCGTTCGCCCCGCAAGGCCTGGTCGGCGGCCTTCTGGGTGGCGACGTCGAGGGTCGTCTTGACCGGTTTGCCGGGCTGCGCCTCGCGCTGGAACACCTCGGTGTCGGTGGGCACCAGGGTCCCGTCCTGCCCGGGCCGCTTGATGATCACGGTGAGGCCGGGGACGCCTCGCAACTGCTCGTCCCAGCGGCCCTGCAACCCGCCGTGCCCGACCAGGTCGCCGGGGGAGTAGCGGTCCGGGTGCTTGGCCAGGTCCTCGGCGTGCGCCGGGTCGACCGTGCCCAGCACCGCCCGGGCGAACTCCCGGGTCGGGGCCAGGTCGAGCTTGTCGCTCTGGAACTTCGTCCCCGGCAGGTCGTAGATCCGCGACCGGATCTGCCGGTACGCCTCGTCGCGGAGGGTCACCACCTCCACGAAGGCGTCCGGTTTCGCCTCCGCCAGCCGCTTCGGCAGACCCGACAGGTCGACCGGTGGGGTGATCGCCGGGCGGATCGCACGGAAAGCGGCCGCCAGCTCACGGGTCACGGCCTTGACGTCGGTGACCTCGCTGGGTTGCAGCCCGACCCGGACCACCTCGCGGGGGGCCACGATCGGCTGGTCGTCGGCGTCGAGCACGCTGGCCCGGGGGGCCCGGTCCCGCCGCAGTCCCAGCCGGTCGCCCCGGGTGAGCTGTTCCTGGACGATCTGCGGCTCCCAGATCACCTGCCACTGCTCGTCGCGGGCCTGGGTGAGTCGTACCGGCCGGTCGTAGCTCCAGTTGGTCTCGCCCGGCAGGGTCCATTCCAGGCGTACGGTCGCGGTGGCGGTGTTCTGGACGACCGTCGGCTCACCCTGCCGGGTCAGGGTGAGCGGGGCGTCCACCAGTTCGCCGGAGAGTTCCCGGATCTCCTGGACGACCGTGCTGGCGGGGATCTTGGCGCCGGTCGGGTCGACGAAGCCGATCGAGTTCAGGTCGCCCGAGCGCCAGCCGGTGAGGAAGGCATCGACCGTGCGTTCCGGGCCGTCTTCGTCGGAACAGGCGACCAGACCCGCCGAGGCGACGAGACAGGCGACCGTGGCAGCGAGTCGTGACCATTGGTGACGCTGTCGGTGCGGCCGGTGCATCAGAACTGGTTCCTCCCGGTAAGACTGCCCTGCACCGTAGTACCTCCGGACCGCCCGTACCGCCCCGGTCGGCTGGGGTTGGGCGAAAAGACAGGCCGGTCACGGTGTGAGGAACAACATGAGCTGGGGTACTCCTGATCCGGCCGAACCTCGTACCGCAACGGGTGAAAGGACGACCGTCCTGATCCGGAAGGCCGGCCACAGGTCCGCCGACGGACGACCCGGTCGGTCGGCCTAGGCTTGGCCGCAGAGTGATCCACAACGCAGTGGGTCGAGGGGAGTGGCACCGATGGACCGGCGTCCGGCGATAGAACCGGGACCCGACCTCCGGCAGGATGACACCAGCCGGGACGACAGCTTCGACACGGCGACCGACGGAGACGGCTACGGCCGCCTCGATTCAGGAGTGACCGGCATGACCGGTTCGAGTATCGACACCCTCTATGACCTGGGTCTGCCGCCAGAGGCGCTGGCAGGCGACGTGGAGGACGCCGAACTCGACGAGCAGGTACCCAATGCCGAACGACTGGTGGCCCAGGCGGTCGCGCTGGCCGGGGACGACCATGACGCGGCGACCCTGGTGGGGCGTTTCTGGCGGTTCGCGCCGGACGAGGAGCTGATCGGCTTCACCGCCGAGGAGATGCTCGACGCCGCCCGAGAGCACCGGGAGTTGGCCGAGCAGCGGGTACCGGGCGAGTTGAAGCTGCGGATCCACGCACCCGACGCGGAGCAGCACCACAGCGTCATCGAGATCGTCACCGACGACATGCCCTTCCTGGTGGACTCGGTGACCGCCCTGCTCAACAGTCACCACCTGGACGTGCACCTGCTGGTGCACCCGCTGGTGGTGGTGCGTCGGGAGCCGCTGGGTCGGCTGGTCGAGGTGGCCGCCGACGTGGAGCCGGACGACGCGATCGCCGGTGACCTGGTCGAGAGCTGGATGCACATCGAGGTCGACCCGATCCGTGACCCGGCGGAGCGGGACCGGTTGCGCCGCGAGTTGCAGCGGGTGCTGACCGATGTGCGGGAGGCCGTCGAGGACTGGCCGAAGATGCGCCAGCAGGCCCTCTCCCTGGCCGACGAGCTGGCCGCCGCGCGGACCAGCGACAACCGGCCGCCGGTGCCGGAGAAGGACATCACCGACTCGGTGGAGTTGCTGCGCTGGCTGGCACACGACCACTTCACCTTCCTGGGCTACCGGGAGTACCGGCTGGTGCCGGACTCGGACCGGGGCGGGCCGGCCCTGGAGGCCGTGCTCGGCACCGGGCTGGGCATTCTGCGGCAGGACTCGCCGGAGGCGCGGGCCCTGTCGTCGATGACCCAGGAGGCGCACGAGAAGGTCACCGAGAAACGCCTGCTGATCATCACCAAGGCGAACTCGCGGGCGACCGTGCACCGCTCGGCGTACCTGGACTACATCGGTTTCAAGATCTTCGACGACAACGGTGAGGTGGTCGGGGAGCGCCGCTTCCTGGGCCTGTTCTCCACGGCCGCGTACCGGACCAGCGTGCAGGAGCTGCCGGTGGTCCGCCGCAAGGTCGCCGAGGTGCTGGACCGCTCCGGCCTGAGCCAGCGCAGCCACTCCGGCAAGGACCTGCTCCAGATCCTGGAGACCTACCCGCGCGACGAGCTGTTCCAGATCAAGACCGACGACCTGTACCACGCCGTGATCGGTGTGCTGCGGATGGCCGGTCGCCGGCAGTTGCGGGTGTTCCTGCGCCGGGACGGGTACGGGCGGTTCATCTCCTGCCTGATCTACCTGCCCCGGGACCGGTTCACCACGCAGAACCGGCTGCGGATGCAGGACATCCTGCTGCGGGAGCTCAACGGGGTCGGGGTGGACTACACCACCCGGGTCACCGAGTCGATGCTGGCCCGGGTGCACTTCATCGTGCGGACCGACCCGACCAACCCGCCCGGGGAGATCGACGCCGACCTGCTGGCCGAAGAGCTGGCCGACGCCACCCGGCTGTGGGACGACGACTACCGGCTGGTGTTGGAGCGCAAGCTCGGTGACGAGCAGGCCAAGCACCTGTTCGTCCGGTACGCCGACGCGTTCCCGGAGGGCTACAAGGACGGGCACACGCCGTACGAGGCGATGAAGGATCTGGCCAAGCTGGAGCTGCTGGAGGAGCCCGGCCAGCTGGAGATGCACCTGTTCCGTAAGCAGCCGCTGCCGCGTGCGGTCGCCCGGGGGGCGGACGTCGACGACGCGATGGACGTCCGGTTCAAGGTCTACCGGTACGGCGAGCCGATGATGCTCTCGGCGGTGCTGCCGGTGCTGCACTCCCTCGGGGTACGGGTGGTCGACGAGCACCCGTACGAGGTGGAACGGGTCGACGGGCGGATCTGGCTGTACGACTTCGGTCTGCGGCTGCCCGAGGGCCACCAGGACCTGGCCGAGGTGCGTCCGCACGTGGAGAACGCCTTCGCGGCGGCGTGGCGGGGCGAGGCCGAGGTGGACGGCTTCAACGAGCTGGTGCTGCGCGCCGGGCTGACCTGGCGGCAGGTCGTGGTGCTGCGGGCGTACGCGAAGTACCTGCGGCAGACCGGCACGGTCTTCTCCCAGGAGTACATGGAGTCGACCTTCATCGCGTACCCGCACCTGGCCAGGCTGCTGGTGCAGCTGTTCGAGACCCGGTTCGAGCCGGGGACGCTCAGCACCGAGCAGCGGGAGCAGCGCAGTGCGGAGCTGGTCGCCGAGCTGACCTCCGCCCTGGACGACGTGGCCAGCCTCGACCAGGACCGCATCCTGCGGGCGTACCTGACCCTGATCCAGGCCACCCTGCGGACCAGCTTCTACCAGAAGCCGGTGGGTGGGCGGCCGAAGGCGTACGTGGCCTTCAAGCTGGACCCGCAGGCCATCCCGGACCTGCCCGCGCCCCGGCCGAAGTTCGAGGTCTTCGTGTACTCGCCCCGCTTCGAGGGCGTGCACCTGCGGTACGGCCCGGTGGCCCGTGGTGGTCTGCGCTGGTCGGACCGGCGGGAGGACTTCCGCACCGAGGTGCTCGGCCTGGTCAAGGCGCAGATGGTGAAGAACGCCGTGATCGTGCCGGTGGGCGCCAAGGGCGGCTTCGTGCTCAAGCGGAAGCCGGGGGACCGCGACGAGGCGGTGGCCTGCTACAAGGAGTTCGTCGGAGCCCTGCTGGACGTCACGGACAACATCGTGGCCGGTGAGATCGTGCCGCCCGACGACGTGGTCCGGCACGACGGCGACGACCCGTACATGGTGGTGGCGGCCGACAAGGGCACGGCTACCTTCTCCGACATCGCCAACGAGGTCTCCGTCGCGCACAAGTTCTGGTTGGGTGACGCCTTCGCCTCGGGTGGCTCGGCCGGGTACGACCACAAGAAGATGGGCATCACCGCCCGGGGTGCCTGGGAGTCGGTCAAGCGGCACTTCCGCGAGTTGGGCCATGACACCCAGAGCCAGGACTTCACCGTGGTCGGTGTGGGCGACATGTCCGGTGACGTGTTCGGCAACGGCATGCTGTTGTCGGAGCACATCCGGCTGGTGGCCGCCTTCGACCACCGGCACATCTTCCTGGACCCGGATCCGGACTCGGCGGCCTCGTACGTCGAGCGGAAGCGGCTGTTCGAGCTGGCCCGCTCGACCTGGGAGGACTACAACCCCGAGCTGATCTCGGCCGGTGGTGGGGTCTACCCGCGTACGGCGAAGTCGGTGCCGATCTCCCCGCAGGTGCGGGCGGTGCTCGGGCTGGGCGACGATGTCGAGCAGATGAGCCCGCAGGAGCTGATGAAGGCCGTCCTCACCGCACCGGTGGATCTGTTCTGGAACGGCGGCATCGGCACCTACGTCAAGGCGTCCACGCAGAGCAATGCCGAGGTGGGCGACAAGTCCAACGACGCGATCCGGGTCAACGGCAAGGACCTGCGCTGCCGGGTGGTCGGTGAGGGCGGCAACCTGGGCTTCACCCAGCACGGCCGGATCGAGTACGCCCGCACGGGCGGCCGGATCTACACCGACTTCATCGACAACGCGGCCGGGGTGGACTGCTCCGACCACGAGGTGAACATCAAGATCCTGCTGAACACCGCGGTCGCCGACGGCGAACTGACCGTCCCCGAGCGCGACGAACTGCTCGCCGGGATGACCGACGAGATCGCCGAGCTGGTGTTGCGGGACAACTACGACCAGGCCCGCGCGATCAACAACTCGCAGGCCCAGGCCGCCTCGCTGTTGCCGGTACACCGGCGGATGATCAGCGAGCTGGAGCGGTCCGGCGCCCTGAACCGGGCCCTGGAGGGGCTTCCGTCCGACGAGGAGTTGGCGGCCCGCACCGAGTCCGGGCTGACCGCGCCGGAGTTCGCGGTGCTGCTGGCGTACGTGAAGATCGCCCTGGAGAAGGAGATCCTCACCGAAGGGCTGGCCGACGAGGAGTGGACCAACGAGGTGTTGGTCAACTACTTCCCGTCGCCGATGCGCGAGCGGTTCGCCGAGCGGATGGGGCGGCACCGGCTGCGTCGCGACATCGTGACCACCGTGCTGGTCAACGAGGCGGTCAACCGGGGCGGCATCTCCTTCATCTTCCGAGTGGTCGAGGAGACCGCCGCGCCGGCTGCGGACGTCATCCGGGCGTACGTGGTGGTCCGTGAGGTCTTCGGGCTGCGTGAGATCTGGGACGAGGTCGAGGCGCTCGACAACAAGGTCGACCCGGAGTTGCAGACGAATGTCTACCTGGACACCCGGCGGCTGCTGGACCGGGCGGTGCGCTGGCTGGTGACCAACCGCCGGTCCCCGATCGACGTGCGGGCCGAGGTCGAGCGGCTGCGCGACGGGGTGGCCAAGCTGCTGCCGGAGCTGGAGACGCTGTTCTACGGCACCGAGCGGGAGGCGATCGCGGCCCACATCGACACGATGACCGAGCGGGGTCTGCCGCGGGAGTTGGCCGAGCAGAGCACCCGGCTGATGTACAGCTTCGGCCTGCTCGACGTGGTGGAGACCGCGGCCGGTTCCGGGCGCGAGGTGAGCGAGGTGGCCTCGATCTACTTCGTGCTCTCCGACCGGTTCCGGGTGGACTCCCTGCTGTCGAAGATCTCCCTGCTGCCCCGCGAGGACCGGTGGCAGACCCTGGCCCGGATGGCGCTGCGCTACGACCTGTACGCCGCGCTGGCCGCGCTCACCGCCGAGGTGCTCGACTCCACGCCCGCCGACCTGCCGCCGCTGGAGCGGGTGCAGCAGTGGGAGCAGTCGAACGCCACCTCGATCCACCGGGCGGAACGGGCGATGGGGGAGTTCGACGAGTCCCGGGCCGACCTGGCGGCCCTGTCGGTCCTGCTGCGGCAGATCCGCACCCTGGTGCGTACCTCGGCCGCTGCCTGATCGGTGGACGAAGCGTGGCCCGGCGGGAGAACCGCCGGGCCACGCCGTTGTCCGGGGATGGTCAGGAGTGCAGGGAGGCGAAGACGATCACGTTGTCGGGGTAGTCGCCGGTGGCCTCGTCGAACTGCCCCCCACAGGTGATCACACGTAGTCCCGGCCGGTCGTTGGGGCCGTAGACCTGCTCGGTGGGGAAGGCGTTCTTCGGGTGGGAGACCACCGAGTCCACCTGGAAGGTGGCGGGCCGGCCGTCCGCACGGTCGACCGTGATGGTGTCGCCGGGTTGCAGGGCGCCGAGGGAGAAGAAGACGGCCGGCCCGATGGCAGCCGAGTCGACATGCCCGACGATGACCGCGTTGCCCACCTCGCCGGGGCTCGGACCGGGTTCGTACCACCCGGCGAGCAGGGCCTGGTCCAGCGAAGGGACCTGGACCGTACCGTCGGGATTGGTGCCCAGTGGCATGATCTGCGCGTTGACGCCGATGCGGGGGATGCGGACCGTGGTGGGCGCGGAACGGGGCAGCCCGACCGGGGCCTGAGCGCCGCCGAGGTCGGCGTCGTCGGAGGGAGCCTCGACGGACGGGGTGGCTCCCACCCGGGTCACCGGCTGGGGTGGGCGGACCGTTTCGGTGCCCTTCAAGGCGGCGCCGACCAGCCCGGAGCCCACCATCGCGAGGAGGACGACGAAAGCGGCGCCGACGGCGCGCCACGGGTTACCGTGGCGGCCGTCGGCCCGTCTCGTCGTCGCGTCAGGCCGCGAACTCATCGGTCCGACGACGACGCAGCAGCACCAGGCCGCCGAGAGCCGCCGCGCCGACCAGCCCCGCCCCGGCGGTGGCCATGTCACGGTCGGTGCCGGCGGTCAGGCCACCGTCACCACCGTCGACCCCACCGTGCGGCAGGACGACCAGTTCGCCCTCCCCGCAGGAGCCCTCCAGCTTGTACGTGCCGGGCTTGGCGTCCTCGGCGATCCGGGCCTCGCCGTAGTAGACGAAGTCCTTCTCGTGCTCCCAACGGTCGCCCTTGTCCGCGCCGTGCTCGTCACGGTCCTTCCGGTCGCGTGCACCCTCGGCGTCCTGGCCGTGCTCGTCGCTCTTCCAGTTGCCTTCCTCGTCGGCGGCCGCACCCCCGCCGGCACCCTGCTGGGGCGCCTCCTCGCGGTCCTGCCACTCGCCCTTGTCGCCACCGGGTGTCCAGTCGCCCTTGTCCTCGCCCGGGGTCCAGTCGCCCTTGTCCTCGCCGGGCGTCCGGTCGCCCTTGTCTCCGCCGGGCGTCCAGTCGCCCTTGTCTCCGCCGGGCGTCCGGTCGCCCTTGTCTCCGCCGGGCGTCCAGTCGCCCTTGTCTCCGCCCGGGGTCCAGTCGCCCTTGTCCTCGCCGGGTGTCCAGTCGCCCTTGTCTCCGCCGGGTTTCCAGTCGCCCTTGTCGTCGCCGGGCTTCCAGTCGCCATGGTCTCCGCCGGGCTTCCAGTCGCCGCGGTCCTTGCCGTGCTGCCAGTCCTTGCCGTTCGAGTCGCCTCGGCCCCACTTGCCGCCGTCGCGGGCCGACTCAAGCTTGACCTTGCCGGTGACCTTGGACCAGACGAAGGGCTTCTCCTGCGGCTTCTCGCAGATCTCCACCAGCTTGATCTCTTCACCGGGCTTGGCGGCGTGCGGCTTGGCGAAGACCTTGCCCTCGGTCTCAGGCGGCGGGCCGTCGGCGAACGCGACTCCCGGCGCGAACACCAGCAGGGAGGCACCGCCTAGCGCAGCGCCTGCCACGACCTTCCCGAGCATCTTCTTAGCCATGACCTGTGTCACTCCATCCCTGATTGTCCTGCGGCCGGTTGCAACCGCGTCAGAACCGACGTTAGACCGTTTCATGACTTATGCAGGGAAAGATTCGTCTTTTGCCATTAGTCCGATCGGTGCACCCTGCGGCAGGCGTTGATCCCGCCGTGCCGGACTGTCCCCGGGGTGGCCCGCCGTCGCCGTTGAGAGGGTGTTCGCGCCGGTAAGGGGCTTGAGCGGTTTGTCCGCTAGACTTCCGAAAGTATCGAGCCATTGCCATGGAAGCGCTCCCATGCAAGAATCGCTGCACGCGGTTAGCGGAGCCACACCGCGCAGCAGGGAGTCGAGGGCACCGGTCAGACCGGACGGCCACCCACTGAAACGACCGGGTCAGCCCCCGATCGTCGCACCACCACCACGCCCGTCCGGGTCGGGCGCTCACAAGAATCCCGTTGGCACCGGCGGCTGTCCGCGTAGGACGCCCTGGGGCCACGTGCCGGGCCGTACAGCGGATCCGGTCTCGCCCAAGGAGATCAGTGGCATGAACGTGTGGAGAAAACTGTCCGGCCCTCGCCGGGCCGTCGCGCTGGCCGGCGCGAGCGCGCTGGTCGCGGGCGGTTTGGTGACGTTGCCGGTCTCGGCTGCGTACGCGGCGACGCAATGCGACGTGGCCTACACGACCAACGACTGGCCGGGCGGATTCACCGCCAACATCACGATCAGGAACATCGGCGACCCGATCAACGGGTGGACGCTCGGCTTCACCTTCCCCGACGGCAACCAGCGGGTGCAGAACGGCTGGTCGGCCCGGTGGACCCAGTCGGGCCGCAACGTGACCGCGCAGAACGAGTCCTACAACGGGAACCTCGCCACCGGCGGCACGGCCAGCATCGGCTTCAACGGTGCGTGGAGCGGTAGCAACCCGGCTCCGACCTCGTTCACGATCAACGGCGTGACCTGCAACGGCGGCAACCCCCCGCCCACCAGCCCGCCGCCGAGTGACCCGCCGCCCACGAGCCCGCCGCCGAGTGACCCGCCGCCCACCAGCCCGCCGCCGAGTGACCCGCCGCCCACGAGCCCGCCGCCCCCCGGCACCAAGGTGGACAACCCGTACCTGAACGCCAAGGGCTACGTGAACCCGGAGTGGAAGGCCAGGGCCGAGTCGGTTCCCGGTGGTAACCGGGTGTCCAACCTCTCGACCGCCGTCTGGATCGACCGGATCGCGGCCATCGAGGGTACCGAGGACAGCCAGTCCAACGGCCCGATGGGCATTCGGGACCACCTGGACGAGGCCGTGCGCCAGGGTGCCGACTACATCCAGTTCGTGATCTACAACCTCCCCGGCCGTGACTGCGCGGCGCTCGCCTCCAACGGTGAGCTGGGGCCGAACGAGCTGCCCAAGTACAAGGCCGAGTACATCGACCCGATCGCGGCGATCATGCGCGACACGAAGTACCGCAACGTGCGGATCATCAACGTCATCGAGGTCGACTCGCTGCCGAACCTGGTGACGAACACCTCGAACAACCCGGGTGGCACGGTCATGTGCGACACGGTGAAGGCCAACGGCGCCTACGTGAACGGTGTCGGCTATGCCTTGGCCACCCTGGGCTCGATTCCGAACGTCTACAACTACGTCGACGCCGGGCACCACGGCTGGCTGGGCTGGGACAGCAACTTCACCCCGAGCGCCCAGGTCCTGAAGCAGGCCGCTACCGCCTCCGGCAGCACCGTCAACCACGTGCACGGCTTCATCACCAACACCGCGAACTACTCCGCGCTGATCGAGCCGTACGCGAAGGTCGACACCTCGATTAACGGACAGACGGTCCGGCAGGCCAAGTGGATCGACTGGAACTGGTACAACGACGAGCAGAGCTTCGCTCAGGCCTTCCGGCAGGAGCTGATCCGCCAGGGCTTCCCCAGCGACATCGGCATGCTGATCGACACCTCCCGTAACGGCTGGGGCGGCCCGAACCGGCCCACCGCCGCTGGCCCGACGACCAGCGTGGACGCCTTCATCGACGGTGGCCGGGTCGACCGTCGTATCCACAAGGGCAACTGGTGCAACCAGGCCGGTGCCGGTATGGGCGAGCGGCCGAAGGCCGCGCCGGCGACCGGTATCGACGCGTACGTCTGGGCCAAGCCCCCGGGCGAGTCGGACGGCTCCAGCCGCGAGATCCCGAACAACGACGGCAAGGGCTTCGACCGGATGTGCGACCCGACCTACACCGGTAACGACCGCAACGGCAACAGCCGCAGCGGCGCCCTGCCGGACGCCCCGATCTCGGGCGCCTGGTTCTCGGCGCAGTTCGCCGAGCTGATGGCGAACGCCTACCCGCCGCTGTCCTGACGGTCAGGCACACCCGCCGCCAGCGGTAGGTGAGGCACTGCGGCGGCAGGTTACCCGGGCCCCTGGTCCGACCGCACCGGTCGGACCAGGGGCCCACCCCTGTTCCCGGCGAGGAGTCCCCGCCGTGGGGTGAGGTCAGGGCACGGTCTTCTCGACCGCCGCCCGACCGGTCTCGGCCAGCTCCCGCCGTGCCCGTTCGATGTTCTCCGCGGTGGGATCCTGGCCCCGGGCCGCCACCAGATCCTCCGGATCCCAGGGCTGTTCCGCCCCGGTGCGGATGTTGTCCGCAGCGGCCCCGGTGCCGGTGCCGGTGGCCCCGGTGCCGGCGGCGTACGGATCGCCGATGATCTCGGCGGACGGGTCATCCCGTCCGCCCGGTTCGGTGAAGGTCGGGGTGTCCGCGTCGGGGCCGCCCCCGGTCATCAGCTGGGGCACCCCGGAGTCGTCATCGACCGCTGCGGCCACCTCGGGGCTCTCCTCCAGCGGTCGTTTCCGCCCACGATCGGTCATCGTTGGCCACCTCCCTGTCCGCAGCCGAATCACCTGGCCCCTGCCTGGATACCCGCCAGGTCAGCGGACATGCCTACGGCGGGTGCCCCGCAGGACACCCGCCGTCGGTGGTGGTGGTCAGCGACCGAGGACCCGGTCCAGGAAGTCGCGGTACTCGCGCACGGTGACCCGCAGCTGCTCGGTGTCGGTGGCACCGGCGTCCTGCCAGCTGCCGAGCTTCTCCTTGTGCTGGGTCAACGCGGCCGACAGCGCCTGCATGGCCTCGTCGACCAGGTTCTGAGCCTCACCGGCGGCCCCCCGGGGGTCGTCGACGAAACGCATCTGGACATCGCGCCAGCGGTCCCGGAATCCCTGGGCCGTGCTGTCGTCGAACAGGGTCGCCGCCCCGGACGGCACGGCGGAGGTGGCCCCGTCCGACCCGGTGGTCTCGGTGGTCTCGGTGTCCGGGTCGACCATCGCCGGGGTGGCGCTGCCGTAACCGGCCCCGCCGGCTGCCGCCGCCTCGGTGTCGGTCCCCGGCAGGGTGGACGGGTCCGAGTCGTGCGCGTCGGCTCGGTGGCTGTCCGCGTCGCGGCTGACGTCCTCGGCCTCCCGCACCTCGGCGGGGTCCACCTCGTCGTGCCGTCCGTCGAACTCGGCCGTGGGGTCGGCCCGCAGCCCCTCGCCCGTACCGTCGGCGGCACCGTCGCCCGGTCGGGCGGTGCGCTCCGCGCGCGGGTCGGGCTGGTCCTGCGGAAGCGGGCTGGCCAGCGCGGAGGCGGCTACCGCCCCGCCGACCGTGGTCGCGCCGAAGGCCGACGGCACCGGGCCCGGCTCGTGGAACTCGGCCTGCTCGTCGTCGCCCGGTCGGCCGTCCCACGGGCGGTTGCGGTCGGTGCCGGACTCCGCGCGGGCGGCCCGCTCGTCCGTGCCGTCGAACTCGTCGGTGCCGTCGAACTCGTCCCTGCGGTCGAACTCGTCCGTCCCCTGGTCGTCGGTCACCGGTACCGGGGTCGACCGTACGGTCTCGGGGTGGTCGTTGTTGATCTGCTGTTCTTGCTGCCGCATGGTGGTCTCCTCAGCGGTTGGTGGCGTCGTGGGCGGCGTCAGGCTGGCGCTGTTCCGGCGTCCTGGAGGCCAGTTCCTCACCGAGCAGGTCGGCGAAGAGGGCGCGGTAGTGGACGAGGGCCTGGCGGAGGTCCTCCGTGCTGGCCTCGCCCCGGCTGTTGCGCAGGTGGATCTCGTGGGCGTCCCGGTAGTGGCTCAGGGTGCGGGCATGCTCGACGGACAGGTGCGCGATCTGGTCGGAGAAGTCACCCGTGGGGTAGCCACGTTCGGCGATCAGCCGGGTGACCAGTTCGTCGGCCTGTCCGACGGTCTCGGCGGGGGAGTCGACGAAGCGGACCTGAAGCTCCTCCCAGGCCTCGGCGTACCGGGCCCGGGCGGCCGGGTCGAGGGGGACCAGTTCGAGTTCGGCGTGCCGGCGCTCGCGGTCGCGCAACTCCCGCTCGGCGGCGCTACGACTGTCCTGTTCGGCGATGACGTGGTCGTACTCGGGGCCGAAGCGCTGTCGGAGTGTCCGGCGGCGGTTGGCGACCACCAGGGCCGCGGCTACGGCGGCGACGACCAGGATGACGAGGACGGTGACGACTATCTGCGTGGGCGACATGGTTCCTCCTTCGCCTGCAGGTATTCCCTCCGTCCACTGATCGCCAATCCCGTTTCGGAGCACTTTCCTCGCCCACGTTGCCCCTTGCCGGTCCCGATGCCGTTCCTGAAGGCATCACCGAAGACCGGTTCGCACGGATTCGGGCAGGATGTGGGTCAACCGAACGTTCGTCAACGTACCGGTCGTCTCGACGGACGGTAGTGCGGCGAGCGCGGATTACGTATCCTGCCCAAGGCGCCCGAGCCGGCGCCCCGGGGGACAACTGGGGTGCATCCGGCAAAGGTGCTGCCCGGCCGTGCCGGAGCCCCTCCAGCCACCCTTCCGGGCGAGGTCCGATTGAACACCCGCGACTGGCCGATCCGCTCCAAGCTGACCGCCCTGGTCGTCGTACCGGTGACCGCCCTGCTGGCGTTGTGGATCTTCGCGACCAACCTCACCTTCGGACCGGCCCTCGACCTGTTGTCCGCCCGGACCCTGCTGTACGACCTGGGGCGGCCCGGTGAGACCGTGGTGGCCGAGTTGCAGCGCGAGCGGCGGCTGTCCGTGGTGCACCTGGCCTCTTCCCGGGCGGACTGCGCCAAACAGTCGGCCGGGTGCGTGGTGCCGGCGCTGGGCGAGCAGCGGGACCGTACCGACGTGGCGGTGGAGCAACTGCGCCGCCGGGTGGCCGGCGAGAAGTTCCGGGAGGCCGCCGGTGAGTTGCTCGAAGCCCGACTGGACCGGTTGCTCGACAGGTTGGCGGGGCTGCCGGCGGGACGGGCGGCGATCGACCGCCGGGAGCTGGACCGCATCGGCGCGGTAGGCCTCTACGGCGACCTGGTCTCGGCTGCCTTCCACACCTTCGAGGCGCTGGCGAACCTGCCCGACCAGAATCTCAACCGGGAGGCACGGGCGCTGACGGACCTGGGCCGTTCCCGGGAGCTGCTAGGGCAGACGGATGCGCTGCTGGCCGGGGCCCTGGCCGCCGGGGGCTTCGCCAAGGGCGAGCACACCATGCTCGTGCAGAGCATCGGTAACCAGTGGTTTCTCATCCAGTCGGCGGTCGCCGACCTACCCGCCCCGGAACAGGCCGCGTACCAGCGGCTGGCCGAGCAGGAGGGGTTCGAGCGGCTGCGCGAGATGCAGGACGAGCTGATCGCCGCCGGTCCGGCGGGCCGGATCACGGTCGACGCGCGGGCCTGGCAGTCCGGCTATGACACCGTGCAGCAGTCGTTGCGGGACTTCGAGCTGACCCAGGCCGACGGACTGGCCGACCGGTCGGTGCCGATGGCGGTGAGCATCCTGGCCCGGCTGGCCGGCGCCGGGGTGCTGGGTCTGATCGCCGTGGTGGTGTCGCTGGTGGTGGCTGTGCGGGTAGGCCGGTCGCTGGCCCGGCGGCTGACCCTGGTGCGCGGGCGGCTGACGGAGACCGCGGAGAAGGGCCTGCCGGAGGTGGTGGACCGGCTGCGTCGGGGCGAACAGGTCGATGTCGACCGGGAGGCACCCGTGGTCGACGAGGGCACCGACGAGATCGGGCAGGTGGCCCAGGCCTTCACGGAGGTGCAGAAGGCCGCCATCCGGGCCGCCCAGGTCGAGGTCACCCTGCGCCGTGGGCTCAACGAGGTCTTCCTGAACATCGCCCGCCGCAGCCAGGGCCTGGTGCACCGGCAGATCGCCCTGCTGGATCGGCTGGAACGCGACGCGGAGGATCCGGACCATCTGGCCGAACTGTTCCGGGTCGACCACCTGGCCACCCGGCTGCGCCGGCACGCGGAGGATCTGGTCATCCTGGCCGGGGCCACCCCGGGGCGCGGCTGGCGGGAGCCGGTAGCCATGGTGGATCTGATCCGGGGGGCGATCTCCGAGGTCGAGTCGTACGACCGGGTCGAGATCACCTCCTTGCAGTCCGCCGGCACGGCGGGGCGGGTGGTCGGGGACATCATCCACCTGCTCGCCGAGCTGATCGAGAACGCGACCACCTTCTCCCCGCCGCAGTCGCGGGTGACGGTCTCCGGTGAGCATGTCGCAAACGGGTACGCCCTGTCCGTCTCCGACCAGGGCCTGGGCATGACCGCGGCGGCCATCGAGGAGGCCAACCGCAAACTGGCCCGGGCACCGGAGTTCGACCCGGCCGAGACCGCCCGCCTCGGCCTGTTCGTGGTGGCCCGACTCGCCGGCCGGCACGGCATCCGGGTGCGACTGCGCCGGTCGGAGGGCGCCGGGATGACCGCGGTGGTGTTGATCCCCGCCGACCTGATCACCACCGAGCCCTCGCCGCTGCCCGCCCTCGGCGCTGCGGACAGCGGCGACGAGGGCGCCATGGAGCAGCGGCGGCTGGCGCGGGCCAGCCGGCTGGCCACCGTTCCCCGACCCCGCAGCCGTTCGGCGGCTACCTCGAAGGGCTCGCGCTCACCGGCTGCGGAGAGCCGGGGCGGGCCACGCCAGGCCTCGACCGTGGGGCCGGCCGAGTCCGACGGGCTGCCCCGCCGGATCCGGCGGCGTCCGCCGGCCGGATCCACGACCGCTGCCGGTGCCGCGGCAGCCCCCGAACCGGTTGAGGCCACGGCCGAGGAGGTCTCCGGAACCACCGCCGTGCCCTCGCCCGGCACGGACCAGGACTCCGCCGGGGTGAACTCACCCACCGTGCAACTGCCCGCGCTGACCCAGCGAGCGACCGGATCGGGGGCGGGCGACCGGCGGTCGGTGACGGCCCTCCACGGCAGCACCGCCCGGGTGGGCGAGCCGACCCCCCGCAGCCCGCAGGAGGCGCGGCGGTTCATGTCCGCGTTGCAGTCCGGCACCGCCCGGGGCCGGCTGGCCGCCGCCGGTACGGCCGAAGGTGGACAGGTGCCGGTCGAGGGGGAGGCGGGAGCGGCCGCCCAGCCCCGGTCGGACCGGACCGACGCGATTCACCGGGAATCGACCACCGAGGAGGCTGGACCGCCGACCGGCGGACCGGTCACCGTGCAATCCCCGACCGTTACTGAGAGGGACGCCTGATGCAATCGACGAGGCAGAGTGCCAATCTCGACTGGTTGCTCGACGATCTGGTGGAGCGACTGCCCGCCGCGCGGCGGGCAGTGGTGCTCTCGGCGGATGGACTGCTGCTCGGCTCCTCCGCCGAACTCGACCGTGCCGACGCCGAACATCTGTGTGCCCTGGCCTCCGGGCTGGCCAGCCTGGCGCGGGGTGCCAGCCGGCAGTTGGGCGGCGGGCCGGTGCGGCAGACGGTGGTGGAGATGGAGTCGGCGTACCTGTTCGTGACCGCCGCGGGACAGGGCACCTGCCTGGCGGTGGCCAGCGACACGGACGCGGACATCGGCCTGGTGGCGTACGAGATGGCCATGCTGGTGACCCGGGTGGGGGAGAACCTGCAGACACCGGTGCGGGCGTCGATGGGTGCCGCCGATGCGGACTGAGTTGTCCGGGCACCGGAACGAGTGGCTCGACGAGGACGCCGGGCCGGTGGTCCGGCCGTACACCCTGACCGGTGGCCGGGTGCGCTCCTGCGCGGACGGATTCGACCTGGTCGCGTACGTGTTGGCGAAGCCGAACCCGGATCTGGGGGCGTTTCCGGAACTGCATCCCGAGCACCGGTTGTTGGTGGCCCTGGCGGGCCGGGGCACCCCGGTGGTGGAACTCGCCGCCGACCTGGACCTGGCGGTGGGTGTGGTCCGGGTACTGCTCGGTGATCTGCTGTCCCGGGGACTGGTCGCCGTGCAACAGCCACCGCGCGCCACGTACCTGCCCGACAACGACATCCTCAAGGCGGTGGTGGATGGACTCCGTGCGCTATGACGCCGAGTATCGGGACCCCAGGGTCCCCCTGGCGTTGAAGATCCTCATCGCCGGTGGCTTCGGCGCCGGCAAGACGACCCTGGTCAGCGCGTTGAGTGAGGTGCGGCCGCTCCAGACCGAGGAGATTCTGACCGGGGCCAGCATCGACACCGACGACATCTCCGGGGTGGAGGGCAAGTCCACGACCACGGTGGCGATGGACTTCGGGCGGATCACCATCAACGAGGACCTCCAGCTGTACCTGTTCGGCACCCCGGGACAGGACCGCTTTCGGTTCCTCTGGGACGAGTTGGCCTTCGGGGCGTTGGGGGCGGTGGTGCTCGCCGACACCCGGCGGCTGGCCGACTGCTTCCCCTCGATCGACTACTTCGAGCAGCGGGGCGTTCCCTTCGTCGTCGGGGTCAACTGCTTCGACGGCTCGCAACGGTTCAGCCTGGAGGCCGTACGCCGAGCCCTGGACCTCGACCCGGAGGTGCCGATGGTGCTCTGCGACGCCCGGGACCGGCAGTCCGGCAAGGCCGTGCTGATCTCCCTGGTCGAGCACGTGGCCCGGCAGCGGGGCGAACCGGTGCCGGCGGCCTGACCCTGCGAAGGCCGGCGGTGGCAGGTCTAACCGCGGGTGTCGGGGGGAAGGGTTCGGATGGGACCTAGGCAGTTCGGCGGAGAGGTGGCACCTGGTGGCAGGTCGAGGCGAGATCGTTCACATCGGCGGATACACGGCGCACAGCGGCGGGCGGGGCACCGGGATCGTCGCCGCCTCGCGTGACCCGGAAACCGGCGAGCTGACCTCCTTGGGCACGGTCGCGGTCACCGCCTCGCCGTCGTTTCTCACCCGCCATCCCACCCGGCCCGTGCTGTACGCGGTCAACGAGCTACCCGAGGGTCGGATCAGCGCCTGGCGGGTGGGGCCCGAGGGTGACCTGACCACGATCGGCTCGTGGGCCACCGGCGGAGCCGAGCCCTGCCACCTGGCGGTCGCGCCGGAGGGTCGGAACCTGTTCGTGGCCAACTACGGCGGCGGGAGCGTTACGGTCTTCCCGCTGGACTCCGAGGGGGTGCCGGGCGAGCGTAGTGACCTGGTGCAGCACACCGGCCACGGCCCGGATCCCGAGCGCCAGGAGGGGCCGCACGCGCACATGGTCGCGCCCGGGGCCGAGGGCCGACCGATCCTCGCGGTGGATCTCGGCACGGACTCCATCTACCGGTACGACCTCGACCCGGCCTCCGGACGGCTCGTCCCCCGGGCACCCCGGGTGCGTACCCCCGCCGGAGCCGGCCCCCGGCACCTGGCCCGGCACCCCGACGGCCGGCGTTGCTACGTCTGCGGTGAGCTGGACGGCTCGGTGCTGGTCTACGAGTTGACCGAGGAGGGCGGGTGGCACCAGTCGGGGCGGGTCGAGGCCAGCGAACGGGCCGGGCACGTCCAGCCGTCGGAGATCGCGGTGGACGCCGAGGGGCGTTTCCTCTACCTGGCCAACCGGGGGGTCGGCACCATCGCCGTGTTCGCGCTCGGGTCGGGGCTGCCGAAGCTCGTCGAGGAGGTGGCGACCGGCGGCGAGTGGCCCCGGCATTTCGCGCTGGTGGGGGACCATCTGTATGTCGCCGACGAGCGGGCGGACATGGTGCGTACCTTCCGGATCGACCGGGAGAGCGGGGTGCCGGTGGCGGTCGGGGAGCCGCTGACGATTCCCAGCCCTACTTGCGTTCTGCCCTGATCGTGGGTGTTGGATATTGATGAATCCACATTGCGCCGTTGAGTCATCACTCAGAGTTACTAAATCGCGGTAAACTGTTTCTCCTCTGTAACTTTCGTCCGAACGGCCATGGCAGTCCCATGGTCAGGTCCGGAAGATGGTCAGCGTGTCAGCAGGCCGCCATCGCATGCGTTCAGGGTTCCACGGCGCCGCCGCCGCAGCCGCGGTCGGCGTGCTCGTCGTCACCGCCGGTGGGTGGGTGGGCTATCGGCAGCTCGCCGGCCCGGACTGCGCTGGCAAGATCGAACTCTCGGTCGCGGTCTCGACCGAACTCGCACCCGCTGTCGACGCGGCGGCCACCGAGTGGGAGGAAAACGGCGCCGCGGTCGACGGGACCTGTATCGACGTGACCGTGGCGGCGGCCGACGCGGTAGAGGTCGCCGCCGTGGTGGCGGCCAAGCACGGGGCCACCCTGGCCGGGGTCGGCCAGGCCAGCGGCACGGCGGTGAGCCCCGACGTCTGGATCCCGGACTCCTCCACCTGGTTGCTGCGGCTGCAGACCGGCGGCGCGGCGGCCTTCGCACCGGGCAACGGTGCCTCCATCGCCAGCAGCCCGGTGGTGGTCGCGATGCCGGAACCGAGGGCCGAGCAGCTGGGCTGGCCGCACGAGGAAATCGGCTGGACCGAGCTGTTGACCCGGGTCAACAGCGACCGGCCGTTGAAGACCGGCATCGTCGAGCCGACCCGCGACGCCGCCGGCCTGTCCGGACTGCTGTCGCTGATGACGGCGGCCTCCTCCGCCGGGGGTGCGACCGCCGAGCAGGACCGCATCGGCGCCCTGCGGGCGCTGGCCTCGGGCGCCTCGGCCCTGCGCCAGGACCTGCTGGCCAAGTTCCCCACCGCCTCGGACGCCACCACCCTGGCCAGTGCCCTCGGGGCGGCGGCACTGTCCGAGGAGAACGTCATCCGGTACAACGCGAAGAAGCCGCCGGTGCCGCTGGCGGCGCTGTACCTGAAGCCGTCGCCGCTGCCGTTGGACTACCCCTACGCGGTGCTGCCGGGCATCGAGCCGGCCAAGGCCTCCGCCGCGCGGGTGCTGTTCGAGGCGCTGACCACCCCCTCGTTCAAGGACCGGTTGGCCGCCCAGGGGCTGCGTGGGCCGGACGGCAACTGGGGCAGTGGCTTCGAGCCCCCGCAGGGCGCACCCAGCCCGGCCAGCGGTGACTCCTCCGCCGCGCCGCCGCCCCAGGGCGGCATCGCCGCCGGTGGCCTGGCGCCGGACGCGGTGGAGCGGGCCGTCTCCAGTTGGTCCATCGCCACCCTCTCCGGCCGGATGCTCTGCATCATCGACGTCTCCGGCTCGATGAAGAAGGCCGTGCCGACCGCCAACGGCGCCACCCGCCAGCAGGTCACCGCGGAAGCCGCCCGGCGGGGCCTGAACCTGTTCGACGACTCCTGGTCGATCGGTCTGTGGGTCTTCTCCACCAACCTGGACGGGGCGCGGGACTACCGGGAGGTCGTGCCGACCGGTCCGCTGTCCCGGCAGCGCAGCTCCCTGGAGCGCAGCCTGGACACGATCACCTCGTCCAGCGGCGACACCGGCCTGTACGACACCCTGCTGGCCGCGTACCGGAACGTGCAGCAGAACTGGGAACCGGGCAAGGTCAACTCGATCGTCCTCTTCACCGACGGCAAGAACGAGGACGCCGACGGCGTCTCGCAGCGGCAACTGCTCGCCGAGCTGAAGCGGATCAAGGACCCGGACCAGCCGATCCAGGTGATCATCATCGGCATCGGCACCGAGGTCAGCAAGGCGGAGCTGGACACCATCGCGCAGAGCGCCGGCGGGGGTGCCTTCATCGCCGCCGACCCGACTAAGATCGGCGACATCTTCCTGCGAGCTATCGCCCTGCGGAAGGCGCCGGCCTGAGTCGTGTCTCAAGTAAGAACTGTGGTGTAGGGGTGAATTCCATACCACAGGCCGCTTCCGGCCGGTTCGCCGGGATGGAAAGTGACGGCAATGCGTCCGAAGCAATTGCTCGTCATAGTTCTCAGGGGAGGATGTCGTAGTGCACCGGCAGTTCCGGCTTACCGTCGAGCCGGAGCCGTGCCGTCGACGAGTGGAGTGGGAGGGCTGGTGACCTCGGCGACGCTGTTGACTCCGGCCAGATCTTCAACACGACCTGACGGTACGTCGTCATCGAGCAGCTCGCTGCGCGGTGGCCAGCGGGCGTACGTGCGAACCCTCGTGGTGCTGGACGCCACGGTCCTCACCCTGGCGGTGCTCGCCGGCTACGCCGCCCGCTTCGGTGAGGCCGCCCCACGCGGCACCCACGTGCCCTACGTCCTGGTGGCGCCCGTACTCGTCCTGGCCTGGCTGCTGTCGCTGAAAGCGATGCGCTGCTACGACGACCGGGTGATCGGCTACGGCGCGGACGAGTACCGGCGGGTCAGCATGGCCAGCCTCCGACTGGCCGGGGCGGTCGCCATCGCCGGTTACATCGCCGACGTCGGGGTGTCCCGGGGCTTCCTGGCGATCTCTTTCGCCGTCGGCCTCGTCGGCCTTGAACTCGCCCGGTTCGCGGCACGCAAGCGCCTGCACCGGGCCCGCTCCGCGGGAGCCGGCTGGTCCCGCCGAGTGCTGGTGGTCGGCGACACCGCGCACGTACTGGAACTGGTGCACACCCTGCGCCGCGAACCGTACGCGGGCTATCAGGTGGTGGGTGCCTGTATCCCGGACGCCCTGCTGGCGCCGGTGGCCCAGCGACTCGGTGACGTGCCCGTGGTCGGCTCCTTCCGGGGCATCCCGGAGGCCGCCGCCGCGATCGGCGCGGACACGGTCGCCGTCACCGCCAGCGGGGAACTGACCGCCGCCCGCCTGCGCCGGCTCGGTTGGCAGTTGGAGGGCACCGGAATCGACCTGGTGCTGGCCCCGGCGCTGACCGATGTCGCCGGCCCGCGCATCCACACCCGCCCGGTGGCCGGCCTACCGTTGATCCACGTGGAGGCCCCGGAGTTCCGGGGCACCCGCAAGCTGGTGAAGGGTTTCGTCGACCGGTCCATCTCGCTCGTGGCGTTGGCTCTGCTGCTGCCCCTGCTGGTGGTCATCGCCCTGGCCATCAAGCTGAACACCCGAGGGCCGGTGCTGTTCCGACAGACCCGGGTCGGGCAGGGGGGCCAGGAGTTCGGGGTCTTCAAGTTCCGGACCATGGTGGTCAACGCCGACGTCCTGCTGGCCGAGTTGGCCGCGCGCAACGAGACCGACGGTCTGATGTTCAAGATGCGCGACGACCCCCGGGTGACCCGGGTCGGGCGACTGCTGCGCAAGTGGTCGCTGGACGAGTTGCCGCAACTGGTCAATGTGCTGTTGGGGCAGATGAGCCTGGTCGGTCCGCGTCCCCCGCTGCCCTCCGAGGTGGCCCGCTACGACGGCGATGTGGCCCGCCGACTGTTGGTCAAGCCCGGCATGACCGGCCTCTGGCAGGTCAGCGGCCGGTCGGATCTGAGCTGGGAGGACGGCATCCGGCTGGATCTTTACTACGTGGAGAACTGGTCGCTGGCGGCCGACCTGACGATCCTCTGGAAGACCTTCGGCGCGGTGGTCAACAGCCGGGGCGCCTACTGAGCCGTGGCGCTCACGGCTGCGGCCCGTACCAGTCCAGGCAGACGATCACCGCGTCGTCGGTGAGATCGGCCGAGACGAAGGCCCGCAGGTCCCCCAGGAGGGCGCGGACCGCGTCCAGCGGGCTCATCGGGGCGGTACGACGCAGCATCCGGTCCAGGGCGGTCTGCCCGTAGCGGATGTCCTGCCCGGTGGCGTCGAGCACCCCGTCGCTGATCATGAAGAGGCGGTCGCCGGGCTCCAGCTGGAGGTGCTGCTCGCGATAGTGCGACCCCTCGAACATGCCGAGGGGGAACTGCTCCTCCAACGACTGCACCCCGACCTCACCGGCCCGGAGCAGGACCAGCCGGGGGGAGCCCGCGTCGACCGCGGTGAGCAGTCCACTGTGCAGGTCCACCTCGATCAGCAGGGTGGCCAGGTACTGCTCGCCCCGATGCAGGGCGTAGATCGCCTGGTCGGCCAGGGCGGCCTGGTCGGCCAGGGAGATGCCGGCCCGGCGGGCGTTGCGCAGCGCGCAGGTGGCCAGGGTGGTGAGCATCGAGGCGGCGACCCCGGAGCCCATGCCGTTGATGGTTGCGGTCCACACCCGATCGCCGTCGTCGGACCAGTCGAAGCTGTCCCCGCGCACCGCGTACGCCGGTTCCAACTGCCCGGCCAGGCTGAAGGAGGGCCGGATCCGGCTGCGCCCCGGCAGTAGTTCCCACTGCATCTCGGCGGCGAGGGTGAGTCGCCGGGTACGCCGGGCGATGCGGTAGACGTCCGTGCCGGGGTCCACCGCGGTCAGCTCGTGCGCCAGGGCGGTGCCGATCTCGGCCAGCTCCGGCAGGAGGCTCTCGTCCGCGACCGGCCGCACCCGCAGCACTCCACGTCGTTCGCCGCGCATGCTGACCGGCAGATAGGCCGTGCCGTCCGCGTACATCGGGTTCTGGTGGTCGAAGCACCGCCAGGCCGGGTGGCCCGGTTCGGTCACCGCCTCCCCGGCGGTGAGCGGCAGCAACGCGGCCAGTCGGTAGTCGACCTGGAGCAGGTCGACCTCCGCCATGCCGTACCGCTGGTCGAGCAGTCCTCTGATCCGGCTCAGCAGCAGATCCGCCGGGGCGGCGGTGAGCACGGTGCGGGCCTGATCGACCGGATCGCTCATGGGGCATCTCCTTGATCACAAGCCCATCGACCGACAGAATCGGAGTACGCTCAGGCGCACGATGGCGGAACTGCATGGTTTTCCAGGACCCGAGATGAGTATGGCTGCCGAGGTGGATGTCGCGGCGGGCGCCCTGCTGACCGTCTGGGACGGTGCCCGGGAGCGCACAGCGAACCGCATCTCCACCGCCCAGCTTCGTGCCGTGATGCTCGTCGAGCGACAGGACGGGATCAACCTGCGCAGGCTCGCTGCCGGGTTGGACATGCTGCTCTCCTCGGCCAGCCGGCTCTGCGACCGACTGGTCGCCGCCGGGATGCTGGAGCGCGAGCCCGGCCGGGCGGACCGGCGGGAGATCTCCCTGCACCTGACCGCCGAGGCCCGCAGCCTCCTCGCCGAGCTGCGCGAGGACCGCCGGCAGCACCTGGCGGCGATCCTGGCCGACATGACCCCGGAGGGCCGCACGGCCCTGCTGCGAGGTCTCCAGGAGTTCGACGAGGCGGCCCGGGCACGGGTGGTACGGCCGGTGTCCTCGCTGGTGCCGCAGCCGGAGGAGCCGGGCTCCGTGCACCGCGGGGAGGTCCGCGAGGTCGTCGACACCCCGCTGAGCTGGTCGAACGGGGACACCCCGGTCTCCCGTACGGCCTGACGCCGCCCCGGTCGGGGTCAGCCGGGCTTGCGGGGGGTCACCGCCAGCATCGCCACATCGTCGTGCCGTTGCCCGGCGGACCATTCGTCGACCAGGCGCAGCACCCGCTCGACCAGGGCGTTGGGCGGCAGCCCGGCACCCGAGGAGAGGGCCTGGTGCAGCCGTCGCTCGCCGAACATCTCCGCACCGTGCGGCCCACCGCGAGCCTCGGTGACCCCATCGGTGTGGGCGAACAGCACAGCACCGGGCGGCAGCCGCAGATCGATCTCGGTGAACCGGGCGTCCGGCAGGGCTCCCACCGGCATCCCACCCACCGGTATCCGGGTCACCGTGCCGTCGGGGTCGACCACCAGGGGCGCGGGATGCCCACCCCCGGCGACCCGGACCCGCAGGCCGCCCTCGGGATCCTGGCTCAGGCTGCCCAGCAGCAGGGTGGTGAACTGGCTGCGTCGGGCGGCGTCCGGCATGTCCAGCAGGGCCCGGTCGAGCAGCCGCAGCAGCTTCAACGGCTGCTGTTCGACCAGCCGCAGGGTCTGCAACGACTGCCGTACCCGGCCGGTCAGCACGGCCGCGCCGACCCCCTTGCCGCAGACGTCGCCCAGGGCGAACAACACCCCGCCCTCGGAGGGTAGGAGGTCGTAGAAGTCGCCACCGATCCGCAGGCTGTCCCCGGCGGCACGGTAACCTCCCGCGATCTCCATCCCGGCGACCCGGGGCAGCTCCGGCGGTAACAGGCTGTTCTGGAGCACTCGGGCCAGGTGGGCCTGCTGGTCGTACAACTCGGCCATGGTCAGGGCGGCGCCCACCCGGGCGGCGAACTCACGGGCCAGATCGACATCCCGAGGGTCGAAGCCGGTACGCCCGGGGTGTCGCAGCAGCACCAGGGCCCCGACCGTCCGGCCGGCCCCCGGCATCGGACTGACCAGCAGGGTCGCCTCCCGGTCGAGGTCGGCGGCGAAGACCGGGTCCAGGTCCTCCTGCGCCGCCACCGACCAGGGTCCAGGCGCCGGGAACCCGCCGTCCAGGGCCTCCTCCAGCCCGGGTAGGGCTGCCGTCAGACTCCAGTCGGACTCCCCGGTCACCGGGCCGGGCTGACCCTCGGCGTAGCGGACCCAGTGCGGCCGTTGCTCGGCGGGAACGGGCGGCAGGTGTACGACCAGGGCCAGGTCGGCCAGGTAGGGCACCGGGAGGGTGGCGGCGGCACGCAGCGCCTGGTCGCGGTGCAGTGCCAGGCCCAGGCGCCGACCCGCGTCGGCGAGGAAGGCGGTACGGCGGCGTTCGGCGAGCAGCGCCTCGGTGCCGGTCCACTCGTCGGTGACATCACGCACGTACCAGACCCAGCGGCCGGCGGGCAGTGGCCGCCGTACCCCGCGAAGGCGTCGGCTGCGGTGTTCACCCTCGAAGTGGGGGTGCCCGGCGGCGGTCGCGGTCGCCAGTGCCGCCACCGCGCAGGTGGCCAGATCGGTGCCGGGGCCCACCTCGGGCAGCAGTCTCCTGGCGGCCGTGTTGGCGGTGCTGACCAGCCCGTCGCCGTCGACGGTCAGCACCGCCTCGGCCAGTCCGTCAAGGACTTCACCGGCCAGGTCCAGGCGGTCGGCCGGCTCCGGTCGCTCCGCCCTGCCCTGGCCGGCCTTGTCACGGCGGGCGGGGCCGACGACTCGGCCCTCACGAGTGGTGGTCATTCCGGCTCGCGGTGCGCCCTGCGCTGTCGGGGTGTGCGCATTCCGGTGGTGTCGCTCCTCCGGGTCACGGTCATGGTTGCCTGGGGGCAAGCGTACCGAAGTGCCCTCGGGACCCGCCCGGACGCAGTGGAGGCTAGGGCTACAGCCGGGCCAACCAGGCCACCGGCCGGGCGATGATCCGGCGTACCACCGAACCGGCCGCGCCGACGGCGGCGGCCGTGGCCCCGAGGGTCGCCGGCCGGACGGTCACCGGGGACCAGGCCGCGGTCAGCACCCGGCGATCGATCTCCGCGAGCATCGGTGGGCGCAGCCAGGGAGCCAGGGGGGCGTAGCCGCCGCCGAGCACCACCGTGTCGAGGTCCAGCAGGTTGACCACACTGGACACGGTCACCCCGAGGGCCGTCCCGGCCTCGTGCAGGGCGCGCAGCACCTGTGCTTCGCCCGCCTCGGCAAGCTCGGCCAGCCGGTTCGGGGCGGTGTCGGCCGGTAGGTCCGCCCCGGCCAGGCCGGCCGCCGCGAGGATCGACTCCTGGCCGGCGTACTGCTCCAGGCAACCCCGACCCCCGCACCGGCAGGCGGGCCCGTCCGGGCGTACCGGGATGTGGCCGATCTCCCCGCTCCAACCTCGGGCCCCTCGGTACAGGGCGCCGTCGAGCACGATGCCGGCGCCGATGCCGACCTCACCGGAGATGTGCAGGAAGCTGCCCGGCCCGGCGCCGGCGTGCAACTCGCTCAGCGCGGCCAGGTTGGCCTCGTTGTCCACCACCAGCGGCGGCACCCCGTCGATCACCTCGGTCAGCGGGGGATGCCCGGCCAGCAGTTCGGGCACCGGCACGTCGCGCCAGCCCAGGTTCGGGGCCAGGCGGACCAGCCCGGCGTCGTCGACCAGGCCGGGCACCCCCAGGGCGGCGCCGGCCAGGATGAGGCCCTGCGCGTCGGCGGCGGCCCGGGCCTCGGCGGCCAGCCGCACCAGCCGGCCCAGCGCGTCGGCGGGGGAGATCGGCCGCAGATCGGCGCGGTGCACGCTGTGGTGCCGGACCGCACCGGTGAGGTCCACGACGCAGGCGGCCAGATAGTCGACATTGACCTCCAGCCCCAACCCGGCCGGGCCGTCCCCGGCGAGCACCAGACCACGGGCCGGTCGGCCGGCACCGGTACGCGGCTGGGGCTCCGCCTCGGTGACCAGTCGCCCGGCGACCAGGTCCTCCACCACGGCGGAGACCGTGGCCCGGGTCAGGCCGGTCTCGGCCGCCAGCGAGGCCCGTGAGGGAGGTCGGGGGGCGGCCGCGATCCGGCCGAGCACGAGGGCGAGGTTCAGTTCGCGGAGGCTGCCCTGGCGCACCGCGCCGGCCGGGGCTGCGGAGGGGATCACCTCTTGACACTGCCACATCACCACCATTTAATTCAACCACTGAACAAATAGCGGACGACACCACCGGAGGTCTGTCATGGCACCCCGTCCCACCCCCGCCGACAAGTTCTCCTTCGGGCTCTGGACGGTCGGCTGGCAGGGCCGCGACCCGTTCGGCCACGCCACCCGTACCGCCATCGACCCGGTGGAGTCGGTGCACCGGCTGGCCGAGCTGGGCGCGTACGGCGTGACCTTCCACGACGACGACCTCATCCCCTTCGGTTCGGACGCGGCCACCCGCGACGCCCAGATCGCCCGGTTCCGCAAGGCCCTGGACGAGACCGGCCTGGTGGTGCCGATGGTCACCACGGACCTCTTCCAGCAGCCGGTCTTCAAGGACGGCGGCTTCACCAGCAACGACCGTGAGGTGCGGCGGTACGCCCTGCGCAAGGTGCTGCGCAACGTCGACCTGGCCGCCGAACTGGGCGCGAAGACCTTCGTCATGTGGGGCGGCCGGGAAGGCGCCGAGTACGACGTCGCCAAGGACGTCCAGGCGGCCCTGGAGCGCTACCGCGAGGCGGTCGACCTGCTCTGCCAGTACGTCATCGACCGGGGCTACGACCTGCGCTTCGCCCTGGAGCCCAAGCCGAACGAGCCGCGCGGCGACATCCTGCTGCCCACCGTCGGGCACGCCCTGGCCTTCATCTCCACCCTCGCCCACCCCGAGCGCGTCGGGCTGAACCCGGAGGTCGGCCACGAGCAGATGGCCGGGCTCAACTTCGTCCACGGCATCGCCCAGGCCCTCTGGCAGGGCAAGCTGTTCCACATCGACCTCAACGGCCAGCGGGGCGTCAAGTACGACCAGGACCTGGTCTTCGGCCACGGTGACCTGCTCAACGCCTTCGCCCTGGTCGACCTGCTGGAGCACGGCGGCCCGGCCGGGGGTCCCGCCTACGAGGGGCCACGGCACTTCGACTACAAGCCCTCCCGCACGGAGGACATCGACGGGGTGTGGGCCTCCGCGGCGGCGAACATGCGCACCTACCTGCTGCTCAAGGAGCGGGCCGCGGCCTTCCGGGCCGACCCGGAGGTGGCCGAGGCGCTGGCCGCCAGCAAGGTCGCCGAGCTGGCCGTGCCGACCCTCGGCGAGGGTGAGGGGTACGCCGAACTGCTCGCCGACACCACCGCGTTCGAGGAGTTCGACGTCGAGGCCGTGGCCGCCCGTGGCTTCGGTTTCGTCCGGCTCAACCAGCTCGCCGTCGAGCACCTGCTCGGCGCCCGCTGAGGACGGACGGGATGCCGCTCGTCGCCGGGGTGGACTCCTCCACCCAGTCCTGCAAGGTGGTCGTCCGGGACGCGGAGACCGGTGCCCTGGTCCGCCAGGGCCGGGCACCGCACCCCGACGGCACCGAGGTCGACCCGGAGGCCTGGTGGTCCGCCCTCCAGAAGGCGGTCGAGGCCGCCGGTGGGCTGGCCGACGTAGCCGCGGTCGCCGTCGCCGGTCAGCAGCACGGCATGGTCTGCCTGGACGAGGCCGGGCAGGTGATCCGGCCGGCCCTGCTGTGGAACGACACCCGCTCGGCCGAGGCCGCCGCCGACCTGGTCACCGAGGCCGGGGGCGGGCAGTTCTGGGCGGAGGCCGTGGGCAGTGTGCCGGTGGCCAGCTTCACGGTCACCAAGCTGCGCTGGCTGGCCCGGCACGAGCCGGCCAACGCCGACCGGGTGGCGGCCGTCTGCCTGCCCCACGACTGGCTGACCTGGCGGCTGGCCGGCGCACCCGGGCTGGACGCCCTGCGTACTGATCGCAGTGATGCCAGCGGCACCGGGTACTGGTCGCCGGCCACCGGCGAGTACCGCCCCGACCTGCTGGAACGGGCACTGGGCCGGGTGGTACGGGTACCCACCGTGCTGGGTCCGGCCGAGTCCGCCGGTCGGCTGGACCCGGCCGCCCTGCCGGGTGCCACCGAGGCCCTGCTCGGCCCCGGGGCGGGTGACAACGCCGCCGCCGGCTTCGGGGTGGGAGCGGGCTCCGGTGACGTGCTGGTCTCGATCGGTACCTCCGGCACGGTCTTCAGCATCGCGGAGACCCCGGCCGCCGACGCCGGCGGCACGGTAGCCGGTTTCGCCGACCTGACCGGCCGGTTCCTGCCCCTGGTCGCCACCCTCAACGCGGCCCGGGTGCTGGACGCCGCCGCCGGGATGCTGCGGGTCGGCCTGGACGAGTTGGCCGACCTGGCGCTGTCCGCCCCGCCCGGGGCGGACGGGCTGGTGCTGGTGCCGTACCTGGAGGGGGAGCGCACCCCGAACCGGCCGACGGCCACCGGGGCGGTGCACGGGTTGACCCTGCGGACCTCGACCCCGGCGCACCTGGCCCGGGCGGCCGTGGAGGGCATGCTCTGTGCCCTGGCCGACGGTCTGGACGCGCTGACCGCCCAGGGCGCGCAGGCCCGTCGGGTGATCCTGGTCGGGGGTGGGGCCCGTTCCGCCGCCGTACGTCGGATCGCCGCCCAGGTCTTCGGCTGCCCGGTCGTCGTTCCCCCGCCGGGGGAGTACGTCGCAGACGGTGCCGCCCGCCAGGCCGCCTGGCTGGCCCTGGGCGCCACGGAGGCCCCCGACTGGACCCCGGCCGGCACCCGGGAGTACGCCGCCGAACCGGTCCCGGCCATCCGGGAGCGCTACGCCCAGGCCCGCGAACACCACCTGGACCGCCAGGCCCAGGGCTGAACCACCCTCGAAACCCGGATCGAGTGGCTGGCGCTAGGGGGTGCAGCCACTCGATCCGGGGGTGGGCCGGTGCACGGCCCGACATCCGGTCCTGATTGGCTGCCCGCATGACCTTGACCACGGGCGGAGCCGGGCGGGTGTGGGGCGGCGGCGCGGTGCACCGGTTCTACAGTGTCGTCGTCTTCGTGCTGCTCGCCTCGCTGGACAATGTGGCGATCGGCCTGGTGCCGCCGCTGTACGGCGCGATCGCCGAGTCCTTCGAGGTGTCGCAGCGCCTGCTCGGCCTGGTGACCGCGGTCAGCTTCCTGGTCAGCGCGGTGGCGGCGGTGGGTTGGGCCTACTTCGGCGACCGTACCCACCGCAAGCCCCTGCTCATGATCGGCACTCTGCTCTGGGCCGCCGGGACCGGAGGCAGCGGGCTGGCCGGGGGCTATCCCACCTTCCTGGCCGCGCAGCTGCTGGCCGCGGTGGGGCTGGGGGCGGTCGGCTCGGTCGGCTTCTCGGTGGTCACCGACCTGATCTCGCCCCGGCGGCGGGGCCTGGTGATGAGCTTCTGGGGGCTGTCCCAGGGGGCGGGCACCCTGGCCGGCACCCTGGTCGGCGGGCTGCTCGGGGCGGCCGACTGGCGACGACCGTTCCTGCTGCTCACCGTCGTCGGTCTGGTCGCCACTGCGGCCTACCTGCTCACGTACGACATTCGGCGCGGCCAGAGCGAACCGGAACTGGCCGAGGCGCTGGCCGGGGGCGCGGACTACGACTACCGGATCAGTCGCCGGGACCTGCCGGTCATCCTGGGTCGACGCACCAACCGGTGGCTGATCCTTCAGGGACTCACCGCCCAGGCCGCCTTCGGGTCGCTGGTCTGGTTGCCGGTGCTGTTCGCCGAACGGGCCCGGGACCAGGGCTACTCGACGGCCACCGCGATCGTGGTCGGCAGCGTCTTCGCCACCCTGTTCCAACTCGGCGGGGTGCTCTCCAT
The DNA here is from genome assembly GCF_049844505.1 of Micromonospora sp. DT229. NCBI lineage: Bacteria > Bacillati > Actinomycetota > Actinomycetes > Micromonosporales > Micromonosporaceae > Micromonospora > Micromonospora sp. DT229. The sequence continues at coordinate 350,911 of NZ_JBNCLD010000005.1, forward strand.
CGTCGGTGGACTGATCGGGGACGCCCTGCAACGGCGTACCCTCTCCGGCCGGGCCACCGTGGCCGCGATCGGCATCCTCGCCGCCCTGCCCTTCTACCTGGTGCTGTTCTTCGTGCCGATCCGCATCGAGGTGCCCGACGGGGCCGGCACCGGCACGGTGGTGCGGGCCGTACTGGCCAGTGTCGTCACCGAGCCCACCGTCGGGCTGAGCCTGCTCACCGCCCTGCTGGCCCTGGCGCTGACCTCGGCGAACTCGCCGAACTGGTTCGCCCTGATCGCCGACGCCAACCCTCCGGAGCACCGGGGCACGGTCTACAGCCTGGGCAACCTGGTCAACGGGGTGGGGCGGGCGGCCGGCAACGGGCTGGTCGGGGTCGCCTTCCACGCCCTGCGGGCGGCCTTCCCGCCCCCGTTGAACTACGCCGTCGGGCTGGCCGCCTTCCAGCTCTTCTTCATCCCCACCGGCATCATGTACTGGCTGGCCGCCCGCACCTCCCCCAAGGACATCTCCGAGGTCACCCAGCTGCTCCACACCCGCGCGGAGAAGCTGTGAGCCTCAGTCGGCGAGCATCCAGACGGTGACGTCGGTGGGGACCGAGCCGTCCTCGTCCAGCGGGGCGCTGCTGTGCAGCAGTTCGCCGCCGGGCAGGGGTACCCCGGTGGCACCGAAGTTGGTCAGCACCACCACTTGGCCGTTGCGGAAGGTCAGCACCTCGTCGCCGGAGGAGAGCCACTGCAACGTGCCACGACCCAGCCCGTGGGTACGCCGCAGGTGCAGGGCGGTGCGGTACATCTCGTAGGTCGACCCGGGCACCTCCCGCTGGCGGTCCAGGGCGTACTCGGCCCAGACGCCCGGCTGGGGCAGCCAACTGGCGTCGGTCGGCCCGAAGCCGTACGAGGGGGCGTCGGCCTCCCACGGGATCGGCACCCGGCAGCCGTCCCGACCGCGCTGGGTGTGTCCGCTGCGTTCCCAGGTCGGATCCTGGCGGGCCTCGTCCGGCATTCTGGTGTGCTCCGGCAACCCCAGTTCCTCGCCCTGGTAGAGATAGGCCGAGCCGGGCAGGGCGAGCATCAGCAGGGTGGCCGCCCTGGCCCGACGCAGACCGGTCGCGGCGTCCGGCTGCGGGTCGTCCGCCCCGATGCCGTTGGGGCGGGGGGTGCCGATCGGCAGGCCCAGCCGGGAGGCGTGCCGCACCACGTCGTGGTTGGACAGCACCCAGGTGGCGGGGGCACCGACCGCGTCGGTGGCCTCCAGGGAGCGGGTGATGACGGCGTACTGGGCCGGGGCCGTCCAGGAGGCCAGCAGGTACTCGAAGTTGAAGGCCTGGTGCATCTCGTCGGGACGGACGTAGCGGGCCAGCCGCTCGGCCGGCTCCACCCACGCCTCGGCCACCAGGATCCGTTCGCCGGGGTAGCCGTCCAGCAGCCGCCGCCAGTCCCGGTAGATCTCGTGTACCCCGTCCTGGTCCCACATCGGCGGGCGGGGCTTGTCCACCTCCTGACCGGAGAGGATCTCCTGCGGCTCCTGCCAGTCGGCCAGGTCGGCCTGCTTGATCAGGCCGTGCGCCACGTCCACCCGGAAGCCGTCCACCCCCCGGTCCAACCAGAACCGCAGCACCTCCAGGAACTCCGTGCGAACCTCGGGGTCGTCCCAGTTCAGGTCGGGTTGGGCGGTGTCGAACAGGTGCAGGTACCACTGCCCGTCGGCCACCCGGGTCCAGGCCGGTCCGCCGAAGACGCTCTGCCAGTCGTTCGGTGGTTCGGCACCCTCGGGTCCCCGCCCGTCGCGGAAGATGTAGCGCTGCCGCTCGGGGCTGCCCGGCCCGGCGGCCAGGGCCTGCTGAAACCACTCGTGGGCCGAGGAGGTGTGGTTGGGCACCAGGTCCACGATCACCCGCAGCCCGCGGGCGTGTGCCTGGGCGATCAGGTCGTCGGCGTCGGCCAGGGTGCCGAACAGCGGCTCGACGTCCCGGTAGTCGGCCACGTCGTACCCGGCGTCGGCCTGGGGTGAGGGATAGAACGGGGAGAGCCAGATCGCGTCGACCCCCAGCTCCCGCAGGTGGTCCAGGCGGGCGGTGATGCCGGGCAGGTCTCCGATCCCGTCGCCGTCGGAGTCACCGAAGGAGCGCGGGTAGATCTGGTAGATCACCGCCTCGGTCCACCATGCGGGGGCCGCGACGGCGGGTGCGGGCTGCGGGGTCGGGTTCTCGTTCAGGGCGTACTCCCATGGTCCGGACGAGGTCGGCGACGGGCGATGGAGACCCGTTGGTTCAGTTTGCCCGTGGTGGGGCGGTCGATTCCCGCACGACCAGCCGAGTGGGCAGGATCACCAGGGTGGCGGCCGGGTCGGGGGCGGAGGCGGCAGGTCGGCAGAGCGGGTCCAGCAGCATCTGGGCAGCCAACCGACCCTGCTCGGCGGCGGGCTGGGCGACCGTGCTCAGCCCGAGCACACCGGAGAGGGCGTGGTCGTCGATGCCGATCACACTGACATCCTCAGGTACCCGCAGGCCCGCGTCGCGCAGCGCGGTCAGCGCGCCCATCGCCATCTCGTCGCAGGCGGCGAAGATGGCCGTCGGCGGGTCACCCCGGCGCAGCAGTTCCTCGGTGGCCCGGGTGCCACCGGCGATGTCGAACCCGGACTCCACATCCAGGGTCGGGTCCGGCCGCAGCCCGGCCGCGCGCAGCGCCTCCTGGTAGCCCCGCCGCCGGTCCAGGTGGGTGGTGAAGGCCAGTTCGTCGTCCGGGTCGCCGGAGATGTGCGCGACGCGCCGGTGACCGAGTTCCAGCAGATGGCGGGTGGCGGTGCGGGCGGCGGCCACGTCGTCGATGCGTACGCAGGGCCAGCCCGCCACGTCGGTGCCGGAGCTGACGGTCACCCCGGGCAGGGCCAGGGTGGTCAGGGCGGCCAGGTCGGCGGGGCGTAACGGAGTGGCGACCAGCATCACGGCGTCCACCCGCTTGTGCAGGTTGGCCGGGTGCAGCAGGCGCTGTCGGTTCTGTTCCCGCCCACCCAGGTTGTGCAGCAGCAGGTCGTACCCGGACTGGTGGAGGAAGTCCTCGACCGCCTCCACGACCACCCCGAAGAACCACCGGGTGATCCGGGGGACCACCACGGCGACCGCGCCGGTACGCCCGCCGGCCAGTCGCGAGGCGCTGGGGGAGACGGCGTACTGCAACTGTTCGGCGGCGGCCAGCACCCGCCGACGGGTGGCCGCCGACACGGTGGGCAGTCCGCGCAACGCCCGGGAGACGGTGGCCGTGGAGACCCCGGCCAACCGGGCGACATCGTCGATCCTCGTCACGGTAACCCCACTCACTGCCTCCGGTGGTGCCGCCACCTCAGGCGGCGGCACCACCGGTGGGTCAACCCTTGACGCTGCCGGCGAGCAGCCCTCGAACGAAGTAGCGCTGCAACGACAGGAACACGATCAGCGGTACGACGATGGAGACGAAGGCTCCGGCGGTCAACCGTTGCCATTCGTTGCCCCGGGTACCGGCCAGTTCGGCCAACCGCACCGTCAGGGGGGCGGTGACCTCGCTGCCACCGGCGAAGATCAGCGCCACCAGCAGGTCGTTCCAGACCCAGAGGAACTGGAAGATGGCGAACGCGGCCAGGGCGGGTGCCACCAACGGCAGGACGATGGTGCGGAAGATCTTGGGGTGGGTTGCCCCGTCGACCCGGGCCGCCTCCATCAGGTCCCTGGGCAGTTGCGAGATGAAGTTGTGCAGCAGGAACACCGCGAACGGCAGCGCGAAGCAGGTGTGTGCGAACCACACCTGGGCGAAGTTCTGTGCACCGTCGAGGTTCCAGGCGGGCATCAGGGTGATCCCGCCCAGGTTGACTCCGCGCGAGAAGAAGCTGAGCAGCGGCACCAGGGCCATCTGCAACGGCACGATCTGGAGCGCGAAGATGGCGATGTAGAGCCAGTCCCGGCCGCGGAAGTTGATCCAGGCCAGGGCGTACGCGGCCAGGGCGGCGAACGCCAGGGGGAACAACACCGAGGGCACGGTGATGACCAGCGAGTTGACGAAGTAGTTGGCGAGCTGCCCGGAGGAGGCGTTCTGCCCGAACAACACGTCCTGGTAGTTCTGCAGGGTGAACTGCGGATCCCGGAAGGCCGTCCACCAGCCGGTGGTCTTCAGTTCCGCCTCCGGGCGGAAGGAGGAGATGAACAGGCCGAAGGTGGGGATGGTCCAGACCACCGCGATGACGATCGCGGCCACGGTCGCCGTACGGCTGTTGAGCCGCTTGCGTACCCGTGACGCCCGGGTGGAACCCTTGCCGTCCTGCTGGGCGCCGACCGCGGCCGGGGGAGTGGTGGTGGTCATCTCAGCCCTCCCGTCGCTGCTGACGCAGGTTCCGGATCTGGAAGATCACGATCGGTACCACCAGAATGAAGAGGAACACCGCCAGTGCGGAGCCCTGCCCGTTCTCGCCGTACCGGAACGCCTGGTTGTACATCTCGTTGGCGATCACGCTGGTGTCGTAGTTGCCGTTGGTCGTCGTACGCACGATGTCGAAGACCTTCAGCGTGGCGATCGAGATCGTGACCACCACGACGATCAGCGCGGGCCGGATGCTCGGCATGGTGATCTGCCAGAACATCTGCCACGGGGTGACCCCGTCGAGGCGGGCCGCCTCCACGATGTCCGCCGGGATGGACTTGATCGCCGCGGAGAGCACCACCATGGCGAAACCGGCCTGGATCCACACCATGATCACGATTAGCAGCAGGGTGTTCAGCGGTGAGTCGAGCAGCCACTGCCGGGGTTCGCCACCGAGGCTGACCACGATCCGGTTGAGCAGGCCGATCTGGTCCTGGTCGTCGCCACGGTAGGCGTACACGAACCGCCAGATGATGCTGGCGCCGACGAAGGAGATCGCCATCGGCATGAAGATCAGGGATTTGGCGATGGATTCCAGGCGGGCCTTGTCCACCAGCACCGCGTAGATCAGACCGATGGCGGTGGCGGCCAGCGGCACCAGCGTCACCCAGACCAGGGTGTTGAGCAGCACCCGGACGATCGCGTCATCGGCGAACATCCAACGGTAGTTGTCCAGGCCGACCCAGTTCTGACTGCTACCGTCCATGAAGGACAGCAGGGTGGTCCGCAGCGCCGGGACCACCAGACCGATCAGCAGCAGCAGCACCGCCGGCATCAGGAAGAACAGCGCGAAGAGACCCTCGCGGGGCTTGGTCCGCCGAGGCATCGGACCCCCGCTGGCGTACGCCGCCAGCACCTGCGCCTCACGGCGCCGGGCGAAGTAGGACGGCACCGCGTCGAGTACGAAGAGCAGGCCGCCGACCACCACTGCGAAGCCGACCAGCCCCCACAGCAACATCATCATCTTCGGCGCCTGGCCGGCGAAGTCGAAGTTCATCAACCCTCCCAGGGGTTACTCCACGGAGCAGGTGGGCCGGTCCGCGACCAGCGGACCGGCCCCACCGCTGGAATTACTTCCAGCTGCTCTCGATGCCCTGGAGGACGCTGGCGGTGTCCTTACCGTTGATCCAGTCGATCATGCCCTTCCAGAAGGTCCCGGCGCCGACGGCGGCGGGCATCAGGTCGGAACCGTCGAACCGGAAGACCGAGCTGTCGTCCTGGAGGATCTCCACGGAGAGCTTGTCGATCGGGTTGCTGACGTTGGCCAGGTCGAGCTTGTTGTTCGCCGAGACCCAGTCGCCGATCTTCGCGCGGCTGTTGGCGTGCTCACCGGAGGCCAGGTAGGTCTGCACCGCCTGCACCTCGGGACGGTCGGCGAAGGCGACGACGAACTCGCCGCCACCCAGCACCGGCTTGCCCCGGGACGGGTCGATGGCCGGGAAGTAGAACGCGAACACGTCGCCGTCCTCGGCCACCTTGGTGTTCTCCGGCCACTGGTTGGCGTAGAACGACGCCTGCCGGTGCAGGGCGCACTTGCCGGAGGTGATCGGGATGCCGCCCTCCTGGAAGGAGGTGGTGGTGATGCTGCGAACCCCGCCGAAGCCGCCGTTGACGTACTTCTCGTTCTTCAGGATGGTGCCGGCCCGGTCGAGGGCGTCGGCGATCCGCGGGTCGTTGAACGGGATCTCGTGGGTCGTCCACTGGTCGTAGACCTCGGGGGTCTGCGTACGCAGCAGGACGTCCTCGATCCAGTCGGTGGCCGGCCAGCCGGTGGCGTCACCGGACTCGATGCCGGCGCACCACGGCTTGGTGCCGCTGTCAGCGATGGTGTCGCTGAGCTTGATCATTTCTTCCCAGGTGGTCGGGACCGACCAACCCTTCTCCTGGAACATCTTCGGCGAGTACCAGACGAACGACTTCACGTTCGAGCCCAGCGGCGCGCCGTAGAAGGCGCCGTCGACCGTGCTGTACTTCAGCCAGTCGGCCGGGTAGTTCTCCTCGGCCATCGCCTTGGTGTCGGCGCTGGCGGCCTTGATCTGGCCGCGCTCGGCGAAACGCTGAATCAGACCGGGCTGCGGGATGAACGCGAGATCCGGCGCGTTTCCGCCGTCGGCGCGAACCGGCAGCTGCGCTTCGAAGTCACCAGCGCCCTCGTGGCTGATGTCGATGCCGGTGCACTCTTCGAACTGCTTCCACGACTGGTCGAGGCGGTCGGCCTCGATATCGCGGATTGACGAGTAGATGCCCACCTTCTTGCCGCTGTGACCCTGGTACTTCTCGTACGGGGCGCACTCGGCAGAATCGGCGTTGTTGTTATTGCCGCTGTTGTCGCTGCTTCCGGTGCCGCACGCGCTGACGCCGAGCGCCAGTCCGAGCACGCCAGCGATCGCGAGGGCCTGGCGTGGCCTGGCAAAGACCGCCATACCGTCCTCCTTTCTAGCCGGCGCTGACCGGACACATCCGGTCAACATGGCGCCGGTCCGATGGGGCGTTACACATGTAAGCGCTTGCATCCGGTGGGGTCCACCCCTGGACGGGACACGGACAAGTAACAATCCCGAAACCTGCTGTTCGGGCCGGTCGCGTTCTCCGCGAATACTCGGTCTACCGATATCCGAGGATTCCTGCCAGGCTTGTCTAAACCATTGACAGGTTTCGACCTCGGAGGTGCTAGATGCATGATCGATGGCTGCGCCCCATCACCGCCCGGTTACTGGCGGCAGGCGCCCTGCTGACGCTCGTCGCAGGGTTCCTGCTGCCGGCGTCGCCCGCGATGGCGGCGCCGACCTTCCGGGTGCCCTTCCCTTGTGGCCAGACCTGGTCCGGGCAGACCCGCAGCGGCCACAGCCCGGCCAACGCCATCGACTTCAACCGCACCGACGACCTGGGTGACCCCGTGGTGGCCAGCGCCCCCGGCACGGTCGACCGGGTGACCGACCTGGGCGGCAGCAGCTACGGAAAGTACGTGCGGATCAACCACGGCAACGGCTACCACACCTACTACGCCCACCTGCGGGGCTTCAACGTCTCCGTCGGACAGTCCGTGGGCTACGGCAAGGTGATCGGCTGGGTCGGCAGCACCGGCAATTCGAGCGGCGCCCACCTGCACTACGAGCAGCGACTCAACGGGGCCGACATCAAGATCCGGTTCAACGGCACCCTGGCGCTGTACTGGGGCACCAGGAACTACACCAGCGGCAACGGCTGCTCCTCGGCCACCGGCTCCGGCACGGTACGCACCGCCGGTGCCGATCTGACCGTCCGCTCCGGCCCGGGCACCGGCTACTCGGCCGTCGGTTCCCTGGCCACCGGTACGAAGGTCACCATCAACTGTCAGACCAACGGCACCACGGTCACCGGCACCTACGGCACCAGTTCGATCTGGAACCGCATCGGCGCCGGTCGCTTCATCGCGGATGCGTACACCTACACCGGATACGACGGGTTCATCCCGAACGTGCCCCGCTGCTGAGCCGTCCTCGACCTCCTGGGCGCGGTGCGGCTACACATCCGCCGCGCCCAGGGTAGGTCACCCGTTGAGCTGCCAGATCGAGTAGTTCAGGGCGGCGGCGAAGGTGACCCAGGCCCAGTAGGGCAGCAGCAGGGCCGCCGCCAGGACGCTGACCCGCCGGAACAACAGCACGGTGACCCCGATCGCCAGCCACATCACCACGATCTCGGCGAAGGCCAGGCCGTACTGGCCGGCGCCGAAGAACAGCGGGGTCCAGGCGGCGTTCAGCAGCAACTGCACCACCCAGGCGATCAGGGCGGGGCCGAAGCCCACCCGACGCCAGACCAGCCAGCCGGACACCGCGATCATCACGTAGAGCACGGTCCACACCGGCCCGAACAGCCAGGACGGCGGCGCCCAGCCGGGTTGGTCCAGGCTGGCGTACTCGGCCGAAGTGCCGGTGACGGCCAGGCTGCCCAGGGCCGCCGCGGCGAACACGGCCAGCCCGAAGCCGGCCAGCGCCCACCACTGTCGTGCGCCGCCGGTGGCCCGTCGGGTCTGTGCCGTAGTCATCCGCATGAGGGCTGCTTCTCCGTCCCGGGGGCCGGCAAACCTCAGGGTCGCATGTCGGACACCGCAAGAAGGCTGGACAGCACGCCGGGGTCGCCGTGCCCGGTGACTCCAGTCGGGAGGACGGAGTTCCGGTCATGACGACCCCGGCGGGTCCGGTGTGGGCGACGTCGTCGTCGCCACGTCAATTGAAGATGCTGACACCACCCGGGCCGACGAGAAGACCGACCACGATGAGGACGATGCCCCAGAGAATCTGCCGCCGGAACAGCGCGAGGATGCCGGCAACCACCAGTACGACTGCGAGAATCCAGAGAATCAGCTCCATGGTTGCGCAGTACCCGATGTCCCGACTGGGGAAACGTCGGCCTGATCGAGACCATCGCCCAGATAGAAGATGCTGTACGCCTGCTTGATCACGGGGTGGGCCACATTGCGGACCCGCACCCCGCCCGGGGTGACCCCCCGCTCCGAGCCTTGGTGTGCATGCCCGTGCAGGGCCAGGGTGGTCGGGGCGTCGTCGATCGCCTGACCCAGCTGGTAGCAGCCGAGGAAGGGATAGATCTCCAACGGCTCACCGGCCAGGGTGTCCGGCACCGGCGAGTAGTGGGTCAGTGCCACGAGCATGTCGCAGTCCAGCGACCGCAGGGCCGCCGACAGCCGTTCGGCGCTCTCGGTCGTGGTGCGTACGAAGGCCTTCATCTCCGGCTCACCGAAGTCACTGGCGCAACGGCCGGCGAATCCGCCACCGAAGCCCTTGACCCCGGCCACCCCCAGCCGCCCGCCCGCGCAGTCGAGCACCACCCCGGTGCCCTCCAGCACGGTGATCCCCGCCTCCTCCAGCACCCCGGTCACCTGCGGTACCTGGTCGCACTGGTGGTCGTGGTTGCCGAGCACGGCGATCACCGGTACGCCCAGGCCACCGAACTCCCGGGCCACGCAGCGGGCCTCGGCCTCGGTGCCGTGCCGGGTCAGGTCACCGGCGAGCAGCAGTACGTCGGCGCGGTCGGGCAACTCCTCCAGTGCCGGCCGGAACCGGCCGACCACGTCGTCGTCCAGATGCACGTCCCCCACGGCGGCGATCCGGATAACCATCGAACCTCCCTCAGAGTTGCTCGATCTCCGTGGGTGCCTGCGTGCGGGTCACCCCGATGTCGCTGGTGATCGACACCTCCGGGAAGCGTTCGGCCACCCGGCGCAGGATCTCGTCCCGCCGGTACGCGCTCTCCACCTCGCCGTACAACATGAGGCCGCGTTCCGTGCGGACCACGGTGATTCCCTGTTCGGCCACGGCCGGATCCTCGGAGAGCAGTCGTTGGATCTCCGCCTCGACGTATTCGTCCGGTGGCCCGGCGCCGGGGTCGCGGTACACGGTCACGGTGTTCCCCTCCCGTCGGCCGTGCCGACGAACGGCACGACTTCCAGCCTGTCCAGCAGCACCAGGAACGACTCCGCGTACGGCGAGTGCTGCGTGTCCTTATGTACCCGCTCCCAGTCGATCTGCTCCCGCAGCGACCGGGCCAGCGGCAGACCCCGGGCGAAGTCGCAGTAGTGCTGGGAGAAGCTGAGCAGCTTGTGCACCATCAACTGGGTGGCCGACAACACCGGCATGTGGATGGCGTCGACCGGCCGCACCACCGTGTCGGTGAAGGTCTCCTCGGTCACCGGGGTCTCGATCGGTCGATGGATCAGGTCCACCATCCGGCCGCCGTCGTAGACCTTGACCAGCCAGTCCTCCGGGGGTCGCTCGGCGGTGAAGCCGGCGGCCACCAGGGCCTCCAGGGCGGCATCGACATCGCCCTCCCGGATCAGGAAGTCGACGTCGTGCTCGCTGGAGTGCCCGCCGTGGGCGTAGACGGCGAAGCTGCCGCCGAGGGCGAACGGAATGTCGGCCTGCTTGAGCACGGCGGCGACCTTCTTCAGGGTGTGGAGAAGAGTTTCGTCGTCGCGCTCGGCCATCTCGGCTCTCCTGTCGACTCGTTCGGGGCACCTCGGGGGTTCCCATCCGTACCCGGCATTCCACCAACCCACACCTGTCACGCTGGTGGAACACCCCGAACCGCCCCTAACCGGTAGGTAACACGCAGGGGTGCTGCGGGGGTCGGATAATCTGTCGAGGGTGGTCAGTGCGACGCAAGCCCCTCTGCCGGCATGGTCGGCCCCCTCATCCGAGCGCGGTCGGGCCAGCCGACTCCGCGCCGTGGCGCTGGTCGGCATCGACGGCTCCGGCAAGACCACCCAGGCGCAGTCGCTGGCGGACGCCCTCAGTGCCTCTGGTCATCCCGCCACCTACCACCGCAATGCGGGCGGCCGACGCTGGTTGGGGCGGGCGGCCAACCGACTGGGTAGGGGGGAGGCCCAACGGCTGGTCGGGCGGGACGGAATGCTGCTGGTGGAGTCCGTACTGCGCTGGTTGGCCATCGCGGCGGCGTTGCTGGCCGGCTGGTTCACCGGCCGGACGGCGGTGATGGACCGCTACGCCGTCTGCCAGTACGCCAGCCTTCGGGCCCACGGTGGGCAGCGTTGGGAGCGCCTGGTCCGGGCGGCGTACCGGATCTTCCCGCAACCGCAGGTGACCTTCCTGATGGCGGTGCACCCGGCGGAGGCGTACCGGCGGATCGAGCGGCGCGGCACCGACCAGGAGAGTCTGACCTACCTGACCGCCGCCGAGCACGCCTACCGCACCCTGCCGGAATATCCGACCTTCGTCGTCGTGGACGCGACCCGGTCGCCAGAGGAGGTGGCCCAGGCGATCCAGGCGTATCTGACCGGGTGGTGGGCGGCGCAGGACCAGGCCCGGTGCGGGGTGCGGGTCGCGAACCCCGTCGCCCCGGTTGCGCCGGCTCAGGCCCGACCGTAGACCGGTACGGCGGCGCCGCTGGTCGGGGCGGACTCCTCGGAGGCCAGGAAACGGATCACCGAGGCGATCTCGGTCGGTGCCACCCACCGGGAATGATCGGCCTGCGGCATGTCCGCCCGGTTGGCCGGGGTGTCGATGATGCTCGGCAGCACGGTGTTGCAGCGCACCCCGGCCGACTTGTACTCCACCGCGACAGCCGAGGCGAAGGCGAGCACCGCGGCCTTGGCGGTGACATAGCCGGCGACCCCCGGGAAGGGGGCGACCGCCGCCCGGGAGGCCACGCAGACCACCGCGCCCCCGCCCGCCTCGATCAGACGCGGCAGGGCGGCCCGGGTGACCAGATGGGTGGGACGCAGATTGAGGGTGAGCATCCGCTCGAACTCCTCGATCGGGGTCTCGTGCACCAGACCGGCGCCGGCGTAACCGCCGACGAGGTTGACCACGGCCCGCAGCGGCGCCTGCGGATCCCCGGCGGCCACCTCGGTGACCCTGGCCACGTCGTCCGCCTCGGTCAGATCCGCGACCAGCCGTACGGGAGCGTTGGGGCCCGGATCGGGGCTCGGGGTCGGCTGGTGCCGTTGTGGCGCCACCACCCGCCAGCCCGCCTCGACGAAGGTCGCGGTCACCGCGGTGCCCAGCCCGCCGGTGCCTCCGGTGATCAACACGCTGCGTTCGGCCATGGGCCACACGCTACTGCCGTCGCCCGCTCCCCGCGCCGGTCGGCAGCGGGACGCCGGCCCTCGGCGGGGGGCAAACCCGGGCATAGAACGGGGGTACGGATTGTTCATCAGGGCGTGGGGTATTACCACCGGCGTGGATGAACCAACCGTTCCGCGTACGCGTATCTGGCAGTGACCAGCATCGCAGCACGGGGGTGACCCGGGTCGCTGTATCGGTCGGCCGGGCAGTGTTGCCATGGGCGGGTACGGTCAGCGATCCGTCGATCCGTCGACCTCACCGAGGTCCCTGTCGACCAGATCATCCGACAGGGTGCTGACAGCAAACGTGGACCGTGCTCTCAGCTGATTATCAGGCATTCGTGACACTTTCGACCCACGACATGGAATCCCCGATACGTCTCATCTGTTGTGTAGATGTCAGCACCGATGGGCACAGCGGAGGTTACGGGGGAGGGGCTGATGAGCGTGGGGATGGCAAGGAACCGGGCAACCGGCGCGATAGAGGGGACCGTGGGCACCGTGGACAAGAACATCGGGATGCGAACCGACGAGGTTGCCGAGGAGCGCGACCTGGTTGGAGTCTACCTGCACGAGATCTCCCGGACGCCGTTGCTGGACGCCGCCATGGAGGTCGACCTTTCCAAGGCCATCGAGGCGGGCCTGTACGCCGAGCACCTGCTCGGCGAGGACCGCGTGCCCGACGGTGCCACCCGAGAGGAACTGAGCCGACTGGTCGCCGAGGGCGAGCGGGCCAAGGACCTGTTCATCCGGGCCAACCTCCGCCTGGTCGTGTCGATCGCCCGGCGTTACGTCCGCTCCGGGATGCCCATGCTGGATCTGATCCAGGAGGGCAACACCGGTCTGGTCCGGGCGGTCGAGAAGTTCGACTACGAACGTGGCTACAAGTTCTCCACCTACGCGACATGGTGGATCCGCCAGGCGATCAGCCGGGCGATCGCCCAGCAGGAACGCACCGTGCGGCTACCGGTGCACCTGGTGGAGGACGTCAACCGGATGCGCAACGTGGCCCGGCAGCTCACCCGTGAGCTGGGCGGTGACCCGGAGCCGGAGCAGATCGCGGCGGCCCTGGGGGTGACCGTCGAGCGGGTCAACGAGTTGGTCCGCTGGTCGCAGGACACCGTGTCGCTGGACACCCCGGTCGGTGACGACGGTGACACCAACCTCGGTGACCTGGTCGCCGACAGCGACGCCCCCTCGCCGGAGGAGATCGTGCTCACCGGCCTGGAGCGGCAGCGCATCGAGGGCCTGCTGAACCACCTGGACGACCGGTCCGCCGGCATCATGCGGGCGCGTTACGGGCTGGAGGACGGCCGGGAGCACTCGCTTACCGAGGTCGCCTCGCGGTTCTCGCTGTCCCGCGAGCGAATCCGCCAGCTGGAGATCCAGGCGCTCGGGCGGCTACGTGAGCTGGCTCGCGCGGAGGGGCTGCAAGCGGCCTGACCTGGTAGGAACGGCGAGCGAAGGGCCGGTGTCCGGTAGGGGGACGCCGGCCCTTCGTCATGGGCACCGGTCGGGCCGCACCACAGCAGGGCTCCGGGGCCGGGCCTGACGGGCGACTGAGTGGCCCGGACTCAGCGCACCCGGCCGTAGCCGTAGGGCGCCATCAGGTCGACGGCCCGCTTCTCCACATTCCGCCCGAAGGTGGGTGCGTGGATGACCTGTCCGCCGCCCACATAGATCGCCACATGCCCCAGGCTGCGGTAGAAGACCAGGTCACCCGGGCGCAGCTCGCTGCGGCTGATGTGGGCGACCACCCCCCACTGCATCCGGGTGTTGTGTGGCAACGACTTGCCCGCGGCCCGCCAGGCGGCGGAGGTCAGCCCGGAACAGTCGTAGCCGTTCGGCCCGTCCTGGCCCCACGCGTACGGCTTGCCGAGGGCACCGTAGGCGTACCGGACGGCGGCGCCGGCCTGGCCGGAGACGTTGGGGGCCTCCTTGGCGCTGTCCGGCCGGTTGGTCGAACGTTCGGTGGCTCGGCCGTACGCCTGCCGGCGTAGCTCGTACAACTTGGCCAGGTCCCGCTCGATCCGGCGCTTGGCGCTGGTCAGCTCCCGCGACCGCGCCGCCTGCTGGGTGAGGGTCACATCCAGCCGGGTCTTCTCGTCGAGCAGCCGTTGCTGGTCCGCGGTGTAGCCGGCGATGGTGGCCTGGCGTTGCCGGGTCAGGTGGTCCAGGGTGCCCAGCCGGTCCAGTACGGATGCCGAGTCCCCGCCGTGCAGCAGCGCGTCCACCGCGCCGAGGTTGCCGGTCTTGTACGCGGTGGTGGCCAACTCGGTGACATCCGCGCGGCTCTGCGCGGCCTGCTGCTCCAGCGGACCGATGCGTTGCTGGAGTCGGCGTACGGCGGCCTGGTTCTTCTTGGTCTTCTCGCGTAGCTCGTTGTGTGCCTCCACCACGTTCTCCAACTCGGTGGAGGCCTTGTCGATCCGCCGGGTCAGTTCGGCGGGGGAGGGTTCGGCCCGGGCCACCGTGGCCGGTGCGATCAGCACCAGTGCGAACGCGGTGACGGTCAGGGCCCGCAGCGTGTGTAACAGGGGCGACAAGAGCTTGATGCTCCTCTCCCGTCGCCGACGCGGGCCTGCTGACGCTCCGCGGCGGCACCAGCCCGGTGCCGTCCGGGGCGGACGGCGGCCGACCGGGCCGACTCGCCCAAGGTAGTACGGGACGGGAGTCAGCGGCAGTGAAAGCCGGGACCAATGGTGATGGTGAGACTGAATCAGGTTTGCGTTCGTCAGCAATGAAAGGGTATGGGAGGAAAGTGAGAAGGGTCCGTCTTGGCGTATGACGCCCGAGTGCTGGGGTGCCATGTCCGACAAGCCGGAATCGGCATGGTGTTTCCGGCACCCCCGGCCCGCCACCGCGCCGCTGAGCACCGCAAACGGCCAGGCCAGGGTGGCGAGACGGGCACACAATAAGCGCACAGCCGGGATTCCCGCACATCTGCATCGAGGAGCCGTCCGCCGGTCGCCTCGACACCAGCAGTGGAGGAGGGGCCGTGGAGCGTGAGGGTGCTAGGACACGACCGCCCTGGTCACCGGGGGGTGCGGCAGGTGGACAACCCACCCTGCTCTACGCCCGACCCGGGATCATCGTCACGGCCGACCGGTTCACGGTCGGCACCACCAGTTGGCAGGTCGCGGAACTGACCCACCTGCAAACCACCCGGGGGCCACACGACCGGATGGCCACCCGGGCCGCCCTGGTCTCCGCCGCGGTGATCGTCGGCATCGGGCTGGCGCTCGGCTTCACCGGCGGACTGCAACGGCTCACCGCCGGGGCGTACCTGCTGCTCGGTGCCGTGTTCCTGGTGCCGGTGCTGGTCGCGGCGGCGGGCGACCGGTGGCGACCCCCGGCGTACGAGTTGTGGGGGCAGCGGGCAGGTGCCACGGAGTTGCTGTTCGCCAGCGACGACGAGCACCAGTTCGGCCAGGTCAGCCGGGCGCTGCGGCGGGCCCGGGAGATCCACCACCACGGCAGCTGGGAGGACCCCCTGGCCAACGCCGACCTGTGGCGACCCCAGCGCTGAGGCGCTCGGCGGGCGGTGGTGGGTCAGCCGGCGACCGGCTGCGGGGCCGGCTCAGGGTGTTCGGCGAGAACCATGGCGCCCACCTTGCGCTCGGCCCAGAAGGAGAGGAAGGGCACCGTTCCGGCCAGCATCACCAGGACCATCCGCTTCAGCGGCCAGTTGACCCGCCGGGACAGGTCGAAGGTGGCGACCAGGTAGAGCATGTAGAGGAAGCCGTGCGCCTGACCGACGGTCTCCACCACGATCGGCTCGCCGAAGCCGTACTTCAACGGCATGCCGATGACGACCAACAGGATCAGCACCACACCGACGATCCAGGCGATCACGCGGTAACGGGTGAGGGCAGCGCGCACTTCTGGTGTCCTTCCGGGCCGGCTCAGCCGGGATAGTCGCCGGGCTTGGCGCCCGGATTGGCGTTCAACCATGACAGGTAGCGGTTGTAGGCGGCCAGCTCAGGGTCGTCCTCGCCGGGGATGTCGACCGTGCGGGTGACCCGTACCGGCCGACCGATGCCCGGCTGTGGTCGTACCCCGGTCGGCCCGGCGGACCGGCCCGCCGGGACGGCCTCGGCCTCCTCGACGACCGCCGCCTCGCCGGTCGCCGACGACGAGGGGGTGTCGCGCAGCGCGTGGCGGACCTCACGCCACCAGACGAAGACCACGAACCCTGCGAAGATCGGCCACTCGACGGCGTAGCCCCAGCTGATGGCGTTGCCGGCGGCGGCCCGGCTGACCTGCCACCAGCCCAGCGCCAGGAAGGCCGTCACCAGTACGACCATGGCCACGTGGCGGGCGATCCACGCCGGGGTCCAGAGCCGCTTCATGGCACCGAGGGTACCGGGACCTCGTTCTTCTCCGACACCGTGTCGTAGTGGTGGCGGTGGTTTGGTCGACCGGGGGGTGGGCAACCGTACAGACGCCAGCCCACGACGGACAAGGGGGCGCGAGATGACAGCATCCCGACCAACGGACGGATTTCCCCCCGGCGGCACCGAGGTGAGCCCCGAGCAGCGGATGCCGCTGTGGGGCGACGGCCGGGTGGCCGCGGCGAACTCCGACATCGAACCACTCGGCATCGACCCGGCGGAGTTGACCGAGGAGGACCTCATCCGCGAGATGGAGAGCCTGCACCGGACCCGGCTGGACACCCTGCGGCACGCCACCGACTCGGCGCTCGCCACCCACCTGCGGCGCACCGCGGAACTGGAGACCGAGTACCTGGCCCGGCATCCCGGTCGGGAGGTCGACCCGAACCGGCTCCGGGAGGGCTGATGGTCTACGCCGAGCGGGGGATCTCAGCACCACCAGAGGTGGTCTTCAACACCGCTACCGACCCGGACCGGAGTGCCGCCTGGCTGCCCGAGCCGCTGCGATCCGCCGTACGCGATGGCGACCTGGACGGGCTGCGGGCCCGCTGGCGTTCGCGCGACACGGACTGGACGGCGGAGCTGAAGGTGACACCGCAGGACACCGGCGGTACCCGGGCCGGGCTGGACCTGTCCGGTGCGGGCCAACCCGACCGGCTGGCCGACGAGGCGCTGGCGAACCTGGCCCGAGAGGTGGCCGACAACCTACAGGCCGGCTGACCGGCCGAGTCAAGCATCCAGAGCGTGATAAGGAGCCCGGGTGAGCTTGCTGAAACAGAAGGTGACCAGACTGCGCCAGGCGTACGCCCCGCACGAGCATCGCCCGTTGGGCGGGTACCTGGCCGCGATGGGCACCTACGCCGGGGTGGCGGGGGCGATCGCCGCCCTGGTCAAGGCGACCGGACGTACCGTGCCGGAGCGACCGGCCACCTCCGACGTGGTGCTCCTGTCGATCGCCACCCACAAACTCAGCCGGTTGCTGTCCAAGGACGCCGTGACCAGTCCGCTGCGGGCCCCCTTCACCCGCTACGACCACCCGATCGGCAGCGGGGAGGTGATGGAGCAGGTACGCGACTCCGGCAGCTCCACCCGGCACGCGATCGGCGAACTGCTCAGCTGCCCCTTCTGCCTGGCCGTCTGGGTGGCCACCGGGTTCACCGGGGGCCTGGTGCTGGCGCCCCGCCTGACCCGGCTGGTCGCCACCGCCCTGACCGCGGTGGCCGCCTCCGACTTCCTCCAGATGGGGTACGCGATGGCCCAGCAGGGCGCGGAGGGGCGGCACCACACCGAGCAGGAGTGAGCCGTACCGCGAGGAACAGCCGCCGGCCCGGTGATCCGTCCGGGCCGGCGGCGTCTGTTTCGAAGGCCGGTCAGCGCTGCATACCGGACCAGCCGCGGGGCGATTCCGGTTCCCGCTCGTCCTCGTCGGCGCCGGTCAGAATGTCGTCGTCGACCGCGGTGGTCTCATGTTCGTTGGCGAAATCCGCCTCGGGCAGGGTGTCCCTGCCCTCCGGGGGTTGGCCGAGGGCGGGCATCTCGTCGTGTTGGTCCTCGGTGGGCTGCGACATCACGGTCCTCTCCTGGTCGCCACTGGGTCGGCTGGTGCAGGGGTCGGCCGGTGCGGGGGTCAGCCCGCCGAGCCGCCCAGCAGGTCGGTCACCTCGTCGACCGCGTACTCGCCCTGGGGTAGCGCGTTCAGCCGGGCCAGCAGCTGCGCGGGCAGCTCCGCCGCGAGCGCGCGGCGGTAGATGTCCACCTGGCTGATCCGCTCCTGACCGTGGTAGAGCTCGTCGAGCAGCTCCTCCAGCGGTCGGGTGTCCACCGCCTCGACCTCGATCTCGTCCGGTACCGCGGCCAGGGAGCCCGGCAGGTCGGTGGTGGGTGGGTCGATCGCGGCGGTGTCGACCACCGGCACGTCGGCCAGTACGGCCTCCGGCAGGCGGGCCTGCGTCGTCGGCGCGGTGGGTGCCCCGGTCACGGGTACGTCGTCGGTCACCTCGGTGAGCTACCCGCGCCCCCTGCCCCCAAACACCCGTCCCGTCCCGCCCCCGCCCCGATCGACCTGAGCGGGGAGGGGCGTGCGGGGGTGTAGTCGTCAGGCGGGGGTGGGCAGGACGTGCGGGTCCGCGCTGGGACGGGTGGCCCGGCGGGCGCGTACCGCGGCGGCCAGTTCGGTGAGCACCTCGTCGGTGGTGTCCCAGCCGATGCAGGCGTCCGTGATCGACTGGCCGTAGGTCAGTTCCCGGGTGGGGTCGAGGTCCTGACGGCCGGGGACCAGGAAGCTCTCCAGCATGATCCCGACGATGCCCCGCTGCCCGGCGGCGATCTGCCCGGCCACGTCGGCGACCACGGCCGGCTGGTTGCGGTGGTCCTTGCCGCTGTTGGCGTGGCTGGCGTCCACCACCAGCCGTTCGGGCAGGCCGGCAGCGCGCAGCAGGTCCAGTGCCCCGACCACCGAGGCGGCGTCGTAGTTCGGTCGCCCGCCGCCACCGCGCAGCACCAGGTGACCGTCCGCGTTGCCCCGGGTGTGCATGATCGCCGGGGTGCCGGAGACATCGATGCCGGGGAAGACGTGGGGTACCCCGGCCGCCCGGATCGCGTCCACCGCGGTGGCGATGCTGCCGTCGGGGCGGTTCTTCATGCCGATCGGCATGGACAGCCCGGAGGCGAGCTGCCGGTGCACCTGGCTCTCCACCGTGCGGGCGCCGATCGCCCCCCAGGCCACCGTGTCGGCGATGTACTGCGGGGTGATCGGGTCGAGGAACTCGCAACCGACCGGAAGGCCGAGGCGTACCACGTCGAGCAGGAGGGCCCGGGCCAGCCGGAGGCCGGAGTTGACGTCGCCGGAACCGTCCAGCCCAGGGTCGTTGATCAGGCCCTTCCAGCCGACCGTGGAGCGCGGCTTCTCGAAGTAGACCCGCATCACCACTAACAGGTCCTCGGAGAGGCGGTCGGCCGCCGTACGCAGCCGGTGGGCGTACTCCAGGGCGGCGGCGGGGTCGTGCACCGAGCAGGGGCCGACCACCACGAGCAGGCGGTCGTCGACGCGGTCGAGCACCTGGGCGGTGGCGCGTCGGCCGGCGATCACAGCCGTGGCCAGGTCCTCGTCCAGGGGGAGTTCGTGGTGCAGCAGCGCCGGGGTGGTCAGCGGTACGACATGGTCGATTCGCTGATCGATGACGCGACGGTTGTCCGGGGTCGTCACGGTGGGCATCCTTTCGCCGACCGCACCCGGTGCCGGGACCCGGGACGAGCCGGCTGCTCGTAGGCAAAAGGGCAGGAAATCCATTCCTGCCCGGCCGGCTCGAAAACGGTGACGTCAGATCATGGTGAGGTCACCGGCTTACGAGCCGGCTGCCTAAACCATCGATACGACCGCGTCACGGCGCCAAGCCTACCCGACGGTGGGTGAGTGCTCACCCGCCGGGCGGCAAAGCCTTTCCTGGCATCACCTACGAGGTCCGTGGCCCGTTCCGCAGCTGACCGGACGAGTGGGGGGTGGGGCAGGGGGGTATGGGGGCAGTCATGAGTGACGCGAAGAGCGATCAGGAGCGAATCGAGTCCCGGGCACACCTGCTGCCCGAGGAGGCGGCTGCCGGCAGCGAGGATCCCGAGGCCCAGGCCGACGCGATCCTGACCGAGTCCGACATCCGGGAGGACAACCCGGCAGCCGCGCCGGACACCGTGCTGGAACGGCGTACCTCGGAGCAGACGGTGACCCCGATCGAGCCTCCCGACTGAGCCGAGGGTGGGGTGGGGCGCGGCACGCCCGCGTCCCGACCGCACCGGTCGGCGTAGATCGGATAGCGTCGGAGCCATGCCCGACAGCGGTTACCCCTGGCCCATCTCCACGACCCGACTCGACAACGGCCTACGTGTGGTGGTCAGCGAGGACCGCACCGCACCCGCGGTCGCGGTCAACCTCTGGTACGACGTCGGCTCGCGTCATGAGCCGATTGGACAGACCGGTTTCGCCCACCTGTTCGAGCACCTGATGTTCGAGGGCTCGGTGAATGTCGCGAAGACCGAGCACATGAAGCTGGTGCAGGGGGCGGGCGGTTCGCTCAACGCCACCACCAATCCGGATCGGACGAACTACTTCGAGACGGTCCCGGCCGAGCACCTGGAGTTGGCGCTCTGGCTGGAGGCCGACCGGATGGGCGGCCTGGTGCCGGCTCTGACCCAGGAGACGCTGGACAACCAGCGGGAAGTGGTCAAGAACGAGCGCCGGCAACGCTACGAGAACGTGCCCTACGGCGACGCATGGCTGCGGCTGCTGCCGCTGCTCTATCCGCCGGGGCATCCGTACCACCACGCCACCATCGGTTCGATGGCCGATCTGAACGCCGCCGACCTGGCCACCTTCCAGGCCTTCCACCAGACCTACTACGCACCGAACAACGCGGTGCTGACCGTGGTCGGTGACACCACCGTGGACGAGGTCGTCCGGCTGGCCGAGAAGTACTTCGGCGGCCTCGAGCCCCGGGCGGAGATCCCGCCGGCCCCGGACGGCCGCACCGTGCCGGCCACCGGGGTTCCGGCGGTCGAGGAAGTGGTCACCGAGGTGCCCGCACCCCGGGTGTACGTGGCACACCGGACCCACCCCTTCGGCAGCCCGGGCTACGACGTGGTGACCGTGCTGGCCACCGTCCTCGGCAGCGGTCGGGGCAGCCGGCTCTACCAGCGCCTGGCCGACGGCGAACGGATCGCCCAACCGGACCTCGTCGGGGCGTACGGGGTGGATCTGGCGCACGCCCCGGCACCCCTGATCGCCACCGCCACCGCCCGTCCCGGGATCGGCAGCGAGCGGCTGGCCGAGGGGCTGACCCAGGTGGTCGACGAACTGGCCACCGTGCCGGTCACCCCCACCGAACTGGATCGCGCCAAGGCGCTGCTGACGACCTCCTGGTGGCGACAGATGTCGACTGTGGACGGTCGGGCGGACGTGCTGGGCCGCTACGCCACCCAGTTCGGCGACCCGGCCACCGCGGCCGAGCGGCTGCCGGCCTGGCAGGCGGTCACCGCCGAGCAGATCGCCGAGGTGGCCGCCGAGGTGCTCGCCGCCGACGACCGGGTCACCCTGAGCTACCGCCCCGAGGTGAAGCTGTGAGCGCGAGGAGTGA
The DNA here is from genome assembly GCF_049844505.1 of Micromonospora sp. DT229. Taxonomy (NCBI): domain Bacteria; kingdom Bacillati; phylum Actinomycetota; class Actinomycetes; order Micromonosporales; family Micromonosporaceae; genus Micromonospora; species Micromonospora sp. DT229. The sequence continues at coordinate 372,393 of NZ_JBNCLD010000005.1, forward strand.
GCGGCGCGGCCCGGTGGGACGCCGCGACCTGGCACCAGCGAGCCCCGCAGTCGCGAACGAAAGGTTGGCCCAGTGACTCTGATCGCCGAACGTCCCGGTCCGGGTGCGGCTCGTCCGTACCGGTTCCCGCAGGTGGTCCGTCGGACCGTGGCGGGCGGCCAGGTGATCGCCGCGCATCTGCCCGGGCAGAACCTGGCCGTGGCGGTGCTGCTGCTGGACGCGGGAGCGGGCCGGGAGCCGGTGGGCTCCGAAGGGCTGGGCGGGGTGCTGTCCAAGGCCCTGGAGGAGGGCACGAGTCAGCGGGACGCCACCGCGTACGCCCTGGCCATCGAGGCGCTCGGCACCGAACTGGTGACCGGGCTGGACTGGGACAGCTTCCAGGTCAGTGTGCAGGTTCCGGTGGAGCGGCTGGGCGCGGCCGTGGAACTGCTCGCCGAGGCGGTGCGTACCCCGAAGTTGGACCCGGACGATGTGCGGCGGGTCCGGGACGACGAGGCGACGGCGTTGCGGATGGACTGGGCCAACCCCGGCCCGCGCGCCGACGCGGTGCTGCGCGCCGACCTGTTCGGCATCGACAACCGGTGGGGCCGGCCGTTGTACGGGGACCCGGACTCGGTGGCCGCCCTGGACGTCGAGGATGTCACCGTCTTCCACTCGGAGTGGTTCATCCGCCCCGGCACCCTGGTGGTCGCCGGTGACCTGGACCGGATCGACCTGGACGCCCTCGCCGCGACGGCCTTCGCCGGCACCGGCGGTGGGCCGGTGGACCGGGGTGGGCCGATCGAGGTCCCGGTGCGTACCGGTCGTCGGATCATCCTGGTGGACCGACCCGGTTCGGTGCAGTCGACCCTGCGCCTGGGTCACCCCGGGCCACACCGGGGGCACCCGGACCATGTGCCGATCGTGCTGGCCGGCACGGTGCTCGGCGGTGCCTTCACCTCCCGGCTGAATCACCTGATCCGGGAGGTACGTGGCTACACGTACGGCATCCGGGGTGACTTCGCCTCCGCCCGCCGCTACGGCCGGTTCGCGGTCAGCTCCGGGGTGCAGACCGCGGTCACCGCGCCGGCCCTGGTGGAGTCGGTCGGGGAGATCGCCCGTACCCAGGCCGGTGGGGTGACCGAGGACGAGCTGGCGGTGGCCCGGTCCTGGCGGGCCGGACAACTGTCGGTGGAGTTGCAGAGCCCTCGGGCGATCGCCGGGGCCCTGACCACCCTGGCGGTGCACGACCTGCCGGACGACTACCACGCCCGGCTGCGCGAGGCCCTGCTCGACGCCGACGTGGCGCAGGTGTCGGCCGCCGCCGCCACCCATCTGTACCCGGAGGCGCTGACCCTGGTGGTGGAGGGGGACGCGGCACTCATCCGGGACGAACTGGTGGCCACCGGGCTGGGGGAGGTGATCGACCACGCGGAGGCGGAGACGATGTGATGTCGGTCGCCGATGGGTGGGAAAGCGTTCCCTGCCGCCCTGCCCGGCTGGGTAGCCTCGCGGGCATGAGGATCGGCATTGTGGGGGCCACCGGCCAGGTCGGTGGCGTCATGCGGCAGGTGTTGGCGGATCGGGAGTTCCCGGCGGAGCAGGTGCGGCTTTTCGCCTCGGCCCGCTCGGTCGGGCGTACCCTGCCGTGGCGGGGCGGGGAGGTGGCCGTCGAGGACGCGGCCACCTCGGACTACTCGGGGCTGGACATCGTCCTCTTCTCCGCCGGTAAGGGCACCGCCAAGGAGTTGGCCCCCCGGGTCGCCGCCGCCGGTGCGGTCGTCATCGACAACTCCTCGGCCTTCCGGACGGACCCGCAGGTGCCGCTGGTCGTCGCCGAGGTCAACCCGCACGCCATCGCCGTACGCCCCAAGGGCATCATCGCCAACCCGAACTGCACCACCATGGCCGCGATGCCGGTGCTGCGTCCGCTGCACGAGGAGGCGGAGCTGGTCAGCCTGGTCGTCTCGACCTACCAGGCGGTCTCCGGTGCCGGCCTGGCCGGCGTCGCCGAGCTGGACGAGCAGGTCCGCAAGGTGGCCGAGGGCGCTACCGGCCTGACCTTCGACGGTGCCGCGGTGGAGTTCCCCGCCCCGCGTTCGTTCGCCCGCCCGATCGCCTTCAACGTGCTGCCGCTCGCCGGTTCGATCGTCGACGACGGTTCGGCGGAGACCGACGAGGAGCAGAAGCTGCGCAACGAGAGCCGCCGGATCCTGGAGATCCCCGGCCTGAAGGTCTCCGGCACCTGTGTCCGGGTGCCGGTCTTCACCGGGCACTCGCTGCAGATCAACGCCCGGTTCGCCCGGCCGATCAGCCCGCAGCGCGCCACCGAGCTGCTCGACGGCGCCCCCGGTGTGGTGCTCAGCGAGGTGCCCACCCCGTTGCAGGCGGCCGGGCAGGACCCGACCTTCGTGGGCCGGATCCGGGCCGACGAGACCGTCGAGCACGGTTTGGCGCTGTTCTGCTCCAACGACAACCTGCGCAAGGGCGCCGCCCTCAACGCCGTGCAGATCGCCGAGCTGGTGGCCGCCGAACTCTAGCCATCCCCGGCCCCGGCCAGGTGCGTTACTGGTCGGGGCCCTCGGGTAGACGCATGGTCGCCCCTACACCGAGAGGGAGGCACCATGACAACGGTCGGAGAATTCATGACGACCCGGTTGGTGACCATGGACGGCAACGACACCCTTGTCGCGGCGGCTCAGGAGATGCGTGACTCCGCGATCGGCGACGTGGTGGTGACCGATGGCGACAGCGTGGTCGGCATCATCACGGACCGGGACATCACGATCCGAGCGGTGGCCGAGAACCTGGACCCGAACGCCACCCGGCTGCACCAGCTCACCACCAAGGACGTGATCACGGTCAGCCAGTACGACAATGTGATCTCCGCCGCCGACCTGATGCGTACCTACGCCGTACGGCGGCTGCCGGTGGTCGAGGACGGCCGGCTGATCGGTCTGGTGTCCATGGGTGACCTGGCGGTCGAGCGGGAACCCCAGTCCGTGCTGGCCGACGTCAGCGCCGACGAACCGAACAACTGACTCCGTACGCCCGCCGGCCGGCTCCCCGATCTTCCGGGGGGCCGGCTTTCGGCTGTTCCACCCCGCGCGTCGGGCGGGTCTCACCCGATTCGGGCGAGGTTGCCCGCCCACCAGCCGGGGACCCTGCTCGAACGGTGCGGGCAGGTCGCCGCGGGTACCTGACGCCGCCCGCACGGACCGGGACCTACCGACCGGGAGGGAGAGGCCCGATGGGGGAAGCGACCGTGCGGTTCTTCGAGGAACTCGACCAGCAGGGGTACGACCCCCTGTTGGCGAAGCTGTCCGGAACTCTGCGCCTGGACCTGCACGAGGGGCCGCAGACCACGCACTGGCTGATCCGGATCGACAGGGGTCGGGTGCGGATCAGCCGGGAGGACATGGTGGCGGACACGGTGGTCGGTACCAGCCCGGAACTGTTCGAGGACATGGTCCTCGGGCGGGAGAACGGGCTGGCCGCGTTGCTGCGGGGAGACATGACCATCACCGGTGACGCCCGCCTGGTCGTGCAACTGGATCGGATCCTCCCCGGGCCCCCGCACAGCCGGGGACCACGTCGCTACCGGAAGGAGGTGAGCTGACGGTGCGGAGCCAGACGGTGCGGATCCTGGACGGCAACACCTTCGTGGTGTCCGATGTCACCGGGGACATCGAGGCCACCCCGACCGAGCCGACCGGGCTCTTCTCCATCGACACCCGGTTCCTGTCCAAATGGCTGCTCACAGTCAACGGCGAGCGGCTCAACGCGCTCTCCTACGACGATCTCCAGTACTACGAGTCGCGCTTCTTCCTGGTGCCGGGGACGGCCACCCACTATGTCGACGCCAAACTGTCGATCATCAGGGAGCGGGCCGTCGGGGGCAGCTTCCGGGAGAGCATCACCATCCTCAACCACGACGAGAAGGCGGTCGACCTGGAGGTCCGGGTGGAGGCCGCCGCCGACTTCGCCGACCTGTTCGAGGTCAAGGACGAGATCCTGAACAAGAAGGGCGAGATGTACGTCGAGGCGGGTCCGGACCGGTTGCGGCTGGGCTACCGGCGGGGCAACTTCCGGCGAGAGACCGTCATCTCCTCCTCCGAGCCGGCGACCTACGACCGCAGCGGCTTCGCCTACCGGCTGCACCTGGAGCCGAACGAGCAGTGGAGCACCAGCATCGACGTGCAGACCCACGCCCTCGGTCCCGGCGGCCGGGACCTGCGGTTCGGGCTGCGGGTGCACGGCACCGAGCGGCTGGGCCTGCACCACGATCTCCAGGAGTGGATCGCCAAGGCCCCCAAGGTCAACAGCGAGCACGGCCAGGTCGCCGCCACCTACCAGCGGTGCCTGGTGGACCTGGCCGCGTTGCGGTTCACGCCGCTGTCGCTCGGCGGTCAGACCCTGCCCGCCGCCGGTCTGCCCTGGTTCATGACCATGTTCGGTCGGGACAGCATCCTGACCTGCCTGCAGACCCTGCCGTTCACGCCGGAGCTGAGCGTGACCACGTTGCGGATCCTGGCCGCCCTTCAGGGCGCCCGGTTCGACGACTTCCGTGAGGAGGATCCGGGGCGGATCCTGCACGAGATGCGCTACGGCGAGAGCGCGGCGTTCGAGGAGCAGCCCCACTCGCCCTACTACGGCTCGGTGGACGCCACCCCGCTGTTCGTGGTGCTGCTCGACGAGTACGAGCGGTGGAGCGGCGACGGCGCGCTGGTCCAGGAGTTGGAGCAGGAATGTCGTCGGGCGTTGCGGTGGATCGACGAGTGCGCCGACCTGGTCGGCAACGGCTACATCTGGTATGAGCGGCGCAACACCGACACCGGCCTGGAGAACCAGTGCTGGAAGGACTCCTGGGACTCCATCTCGTACGCCGACGGCACCCTGCCGCCCTTTCCCCGGGCCACCTGCGAGGTGCAGGGTTACGCGTACGACGCGAAGCTGCGCGCGGCCCGGCTGGCCCGCATGTTCTGGGACGACCCGGAGTACGCGGAGCGGTTGGAGCGGGAGGCCGGCGAGCTGAAGGAGCGGTTCAACCGGGACTGGTGGGTGGCGGACGGGGGCTACTACGCGCTGGCCCTGGACCCGGACGGCCGGCAGTGCGACGTGCTCAGCTCCAACATCGGCCACCTGCTGTGGAGCGGCATCGTCGCCGAGGAGCGTGCCGAACAGGTCGCCGCGCACCTGGTCGGTGACCGACTCTTCACCGGCTGGGGGGTGCGGACCCTGGCCGAGGGGGAGGTCCGGTACAACCCCATCGGCTACCACAACGGCACGGTGTGGCCCTTCGACACCTCCTTCTGCGCCTGGGGCCTGCGCCGCTACGGCTTCGCCGAGGAGGCCGCCACCCTGGCCAGCGGGATCCTGGACGCCGCCCGGTACTTCGACGGCCGGTTGCCGGAGGCCTTCGGTGGCTATCCGCGTGAGCAGACCAAGTTCCCGGTGGAGTACCCCACGGCGTGCAGCCCGCAGGCCTGGTCGACCGGGGCCCCGCTGCTGCTGCTGCGCACCATGCTGGGTCTGGAGCCGCACGGCGGGCACCTGACGGTGGAGCCGCGGCTGCCGGTGGGCATGGGGCGGATCGAGGTGCTGGACATCCCGGGACGCTGGGGGCGGGTGGACGCCTTCGCCCGTGGCCGCCTCGATCTGCACCGTCTCGCCGACTGACGGCTGGTCGGCCAGGGTGGTCGGGACCACCTGCGCCCGACCGTGGTCCCTACCCGCGCGTAACCTACGCGTTGTAAAGTTGGCATATGCCGGAACTCGTGTACCCGCCAGTGATCGCCGCTGCCAAGACCATGTTCCGGGTGCTCGACCTGCGGCTGAACGTGGAAGGCAGCCACCATGTGCCCCGTACCGGCGGGGCGGTCATGGCCAGCAACCACGTCAGCTACCTGGACTTCATCTTCTGCGGGCTGGGTGCCCTGGAATCCCGGCGGCTGGTCCGCTTCATGGCCAAGGAGTCCGTGTTCCGGCACCGGGTGTCCGGCCCGCTGATGCGCGGGATGCGGCACATCCCGGTGGACCGGGGCGCCGGTGCCGAGTCGTACGCCGCCGCCCTCACCGCCCTGCGCGCCGGCGAGGTGGTCGGGGTCTTCCCGGAGGCGACCATCAGCCGATCCTTCACCGTCAAGGAACTCAAGAGCGGTGCCACCCGGATGGCCGGCGAGGCGGGCGTCCCGCTGCTGCCGGTGGCGCTGTGGGGCACCCAGCGGCTGTGGACCAAGGGGCGTCCCCGCACCCTCACCCGCCGACACACCCCGATCACCATCCTGGTCGGCGAACCCCTGGACCCGGCCGGCTATCCGGACCCCGCGGCGATGACCGCCGACCTGAAGATCCGGTTGTCGGAGCTGGTCGACCGGGCCCAGCGGCAGTACCCGGACCAGCCGGCCGACCCCGAGGACCGGTGGTGGCTGCCGGCCCACCTCGGCGGCACCGCGCCGACCCCGGAGCAGGCCGCCGCCCTGGATGCCGCCGAGCGCCAGGCCCGGACGCGCTGACCGCCTTCGGCGGCCCTACCGGTGGCCGGAGGCCGCGTCGTACCGCACCCGCTCGGCACTGCGGCGACGGTAGTAGTCGTCCCGGGAGCGGAACTCGACCGGCAGTGACCCGGGCAGGATCACCCGGGGCTGACCGGGGTGGGGCGAGACCATGGCGTGCCGCGACAGCGCGTCCCGCTCCGGCGGCGACAGGTCCACCAGTTCGGGACGGGTCAACCGGAAGGTGGCGACCGCCCGGCGGATCTCCTGGCTCAACCGCTCGATCTGCGGGTACGACCCGATCAGCGCCAGCGCCGGCTGCTGGATGGTGCGCAACGCGTCGCAGACCACCAGCAGCTGGGCCGCCGAGCCCGCACCGGCGGCCGACAACTCCAGCCGGGACGGCCACTGCCAGCGGATCTGCCCGCTGACCAGGGTCGAGGCCCTCCGTCGCGGCCGGGCGCCGACGACGGCCAGGTGCGGGGTGCTGCCGACGTACACCAGCCGATGGTCGGTGACGGTCACGGTGACCGTGTGGGGCAGCGCCCAGGTCCGCCGGGCCTCGGTGGGGCCGAGCAGGTGGCCGGCCACCTTCACCTGGTGCCGGGCGAGCACCCACTCATCACTGGCCGGGATCAACTCATGTCGCCGGTCCAGGGTCGGGCCGGTGTCGTCCGCCGCGTCGAAGCGGTGCGGCGCGACGAAGAAAGGGGACGCGTCATCGTGCATCCTGACGAACCTCCGGTGCAGACGGCATCTGTACATGAGCCTCGCCCAGTGCCACCTGCGGTGTCATGACGCCCGTTAGGGGGTCGGCCACTCGGCCGACGCCTGCGACCGGTAGATGCCGATCTCCTCCGGTCGGATGAGACCGTCCTCGATCGCCCGGGCCAACAGGGCCGCCTTAGTGGCCGCCGGCCTACCCATCCGGCTGTATTTGATCCGCGCACGGTCGACGTACTGCTTGACGGTGTGCTCGCTGATCCGCATCCGTCGAGCGACCGAGGCCTTGGACATCGACTGGAACCACAGCAGCAGCGCCTCACGTTCCTTGTCCGACAGCACCGGTCGGCCCGGCCGCGAGTCGCCGACCATCGCCCCGGCCAGTGCGGGCGCCACGTACGGGCGGTCGCTGGCCGCGGCCAGCACGGTCGCCACGCAGTGCTGCCGTCCCTCGTGCTTGGCGAGGAAGGCCACCGCTCCGGCGTCCAGCGCGGCGAGCATGGTCGGCGGATCCGAGTGCTCCGAGTAGACCACCACCCGTCTGCCGGTGGCGCTGAGCTCGGCCAGCTTGTCCAGCACGAGGCGGCCGTGCAGCCGCAGGTCGAGCAGGACGACATCGGCATGGGGGGCGGCCCGCAGCACCGCGTCGGGATCGTCGCCGGTGGCCAGTACGGTCAGCCGCGGCTCGACGGCCAGCCAGGCGCGGATCCCGTCGATGACCACGGGGTGGTCGTCGACGATCGCCACCCCGACGGGCCGCCCCGGCGTCATCGACGCCAGCGGGTCTGCGTCCATCTGATCTCCCCGTCCCGTTCGTAGAGGTGCTCCACCTGCTCGTCCTGCTCCGGTGGTAGCCCGGTGGTGTCCGGGCCGGGCCGGTCCGGGACGACCAGGCTGACCACCACCTCCTCCGGGCCGGCGACGATGGTCAGCCGCGCCCAGTCCCGCTCGTCGGCGAGGGTGCTGGTGAGCGGTTCGGCCAGCCGACGACGAACCTGCACCGGAAGTGCTGGTGGTGTACCGATTGTGACAAGATCGATCGACAGGCCCTCGCGCTCGGCCAGGTCGGCTGCCGCCCGCAGTTCGTGCAGCAGCGGATGGGGCACGTCGTCGGATTCGACGATCAGCCGCCGCAGCCGGGCCGCAGCCCGTACGCACCGGCGCTGGACCTGCGGGTCGGAGGGATCGGCCCGGCCCTGAGCCAACTCGATCAACACCTCGGTGGCGGCCTCACTGGCCACGGCCAGCCGATCGTGCCGTTCCCTGCGGGCCTGCTCGGCGGCTTCCTGTTCGGCCTGCATCACATTGGCCGCGGCGGCGCTGGCCGCCCGGTCCCGGGAGAGCAGCCCGAGCGCCCGGGCCCCGGCGAAGACCGCCACCGGCAGCGACGAGGTGCCGTAGAGCGCCATCGCGGCGCGAGCCAGGTCGGCCGCCCCGGTGGCGTCGTACCAAACGACTGCGGCCAGCGCGGTGACCCCGTGCGCGGCCAGCAGGGCGAGCAGCCACCGCACCGGCCGGCCCCAGAGCACCACCAGGAAGAACCAGGCCAGGGTGCCCCAGACCCAGTTGGCCGGGCCGAACAGGTGCGCGCGTCCCACCGCGGCGAACACCGCCACGTCGACCGCCAGCAGCAGCCCGGCCAGCGGAGGCAGCGGCAACGGGTTGTCCCGCAACAGCCGGACCCCGGCCAGCAGCCCGACGGCCGCCACCAGCAGCCATCCGCCGAGCACCACCTGGGGTACGGCCAGTTCCGTACGGGTGCCCAGCACGGCGGGCAACGCGATCGCCAGGTGCCAGACCAGCGCGATGGTGACCGCCACGATCCGAGCACCCCGGTCGGAGATGCGGGCCACCGCAGCGGCTGCCTGCCCCACCCCGACCTTCACCGCCGTGGTCGCCGCCCTGCCGTCGTACGCGCCGGTGGTGGGCATGACGGCCGGGGAGAGGCGGACCGCCTCCGGGTCAGCCGACATCGGACCACTCCAGCCGGATCCGGGTGCCCTGTCCGGGGGCGGAGTCCACCTCGGCCCGGCCGCCGATGCCGGCCATCCGGCCGATGATGGACTCGCGCAGCCCGTACCGGTGGGCGGGGACGGTGGCCGGGTCGAAGCCCGGGCCCTCGTCGCGGACCTCGACCACCACCTGGCCGGCGCGGCTGCGCAGGCGCAGCGTGGTGGCGGCACCGGGGGCGTGCCGGGCCGCGTTGGCCAGCGCCGCGTGGGCGCTCTCCGCGATCACCTCGGCGACCGCGGCCGGGATGGTGCACGGCGGCAGGTCCGCGTTGACCGGCAGGCTCGGCAGGCGGGCGAGAACCTCCCGCAGCCGTTCGTCCAGCCGCCGGGTGGCGTCCGCCGGCACCGACCGGGCCTCGGCCAGGGTGGCCAGGGTACGCAGGTCGGCGGCGCACCGCTCGCGCAGTGCCGTCGAGGGGCCGCTGACCACCCCCTGTCCGACCATGGTCAAGGTGGCCAGGACGGTGTCGTGCAGGTCCCGGTTCTGCTGGCGTTCCGCCTCCCGGGCGGTACGGGCGACCAGTGCGGCCCGGGAGGCGCGCTGGGCGGCCACGAAGTCGGCGTCCGCCCGCGCCATCCGGCGGCGCATCACCGCGGTCAACATCGCGGTGCAGGCGGTCTGGGCCAGCAGGGTGGCCGCGTGGGCCCGAGCCTCGGTGGGATTGCCGGCCACCTGGGCGCCGGTCGCGTAGGCCACGGTGACCAGCAACCCCGCCGGGATCGACCAGCGGGCCGGGGCGGTGGCCTGGGTATTGATCACAGTGGCGCTGGCCAGCACCGCGATCCAACTGGCCTCTCCGGGCAACACCTCCGGCGCGACGAGCACCGGGATCGCCAGGCAGGCGGCCACGGTGAGCGCGACTTCCCCGAAGATCAGGGGTGCGCCGATGCCGTGGTGCCAGGCGCGGGCGGCGTACCAGATCGACCAGGCGGTCAACACCGCCACCGCCGGCACGAGCAGTTCGGTGTGCACCGGTGGGGTACGCACGGCGAGGGCCACCACCGCACAGACCAGCCCGCAGGTGAGTCGCAGCAGTGCCGGTAACCGGGTGAAGACGAAGGCGAAGGCCCCGGTCGCCGGAGGGTCGACTGTGGAGTGCGGTGCGGTCAGTGGGGCCAGTGCCGGCATCGGGTGAAGGCGTCCTTCGCGACAAACGACCCGATCCGGGTACGCGCTGAGAAATCGACGCCGGAGAATAACATAATGCGACCGTGGGAGTGACGTTCGGTTTCGGCGGCGGAGTGTCGAACCCGCCCGTCAGGAGACGATTCGCCGCAGGTTGTTGATCGTGGCCTCGGTTCGCGGGCGGCCCGGACCTGACGTAATATGCATTGATCAATCTCGATGTGTCAGGGGGTGGCATGAAGATCCGACTCGCAGTCGGAACCGCACTCACCGCCGGTCTGGTAGCCGGCAGTGTCGGCCTCGCCGGGTTGGCCGGCGCGGTCCCGGGTGCCGAAGGTCCGTCCGCTGCGGTTGCCGCCGGGGCGCCGGCAGCGCTCGCCGTCGGCGATTTCGACTTCTCCCGGCCGGAAACGGTCGCCACCGGGCTCCAGGTGCCCTGGGGGATGGACTTCCTCCCGGACGGTAGCGCGTTGGTGGCCCAACGTCCCACCGGGCAGATCGTCCGGGTGCGACCGGGTCAGCAGCCCGAAGCGGTCGTCCAGATCTCCGGGGTGAGTCCCACGAGTGAGGGAGGCCTGCTCGGTCTGGCGGTCTCCCCGACCTACGCCCAGGACGGCTGGATCTACGTCTACTTCACCTCCGCGACCGACAACCGGATCTCCCGCTTCCGGTTGACCGCCCCGCAGACCCAGCAGACCATCCTCACCGGGCTGACCCGGGCGTCGATCCACAACGGCGGCCGGATCGCCTTCGGGCCGGACGGCATGCTCTATGTCGGGGTCGGTGACGCCGGACAGACCTCCACCGCGCAGAACCCGCAGAGCCGAAACGGCAAGATCCTGCGGATCCGGCCGGACGGCACGGTGCCGCCGGACAACCCGATCGCGGGTTCGCCCGTCTACAGCCTCGGCCACCGGCACGTGCAGGGGCTGGCCTGGGACGCCCAGGGACGCCTGTACGCCACCGAGTTCGGCCAGAACACCTGGGACGAGGTCAACCTGATCGTGGCGGGCGGCAACTACGGCTGGCCCACCGTCGAGGGTCGGGCCGGCGACCCGCGCTTCCGGGACCCGCTGATCACCTGGACCCCCGCCGAGGCCTCACCGAGCGGCGCCACCATCGCCGGGGACCGGCTCTTCGTGGCCGCCCTGCGCGGCAACCGGCTGTGGAACGTGCCGCTGACCGGATCCGGGTCGGTGGGCACCCCGACCGCGGAACTGGTCGGCGCCTACGGTCGACTGCGGACGGTGGAATACGGCCCCGACGGCTGGCTCTGGGTCACCACCAGCAACCGCGACGGCCGGGGCACCCCGGCGGCAAGTGACGACCGGATCCTGCGCTTCCCGCCCCGGGACACCACCCCGCCGCCCACCACGCCCCCGCCGACCACGCCTCCGCCGACCACGCCGCCGCCCACCTCCGGGCCGGCGGCCTGCACGGTGAGTTGGACGGTCAACCAGTGGAACACCGGCTTCACCGCCGAGGTACGGGTCACCAACCGGGGCGCCGCCCTCAACGGTTGGACCCTGACCTGGTCGTTCAGCGGTAACCAGCAGGTCACCGGAGGATGGAACGCCGAGATCACCCAGTCCGGGCGTACCGTGACCGCACGCAATGCCGGGTGGAACGCCGCCCTGCCGACGAACGGCACGGTGAGCTTCGGCTTCCAGGCCACCTACTCCGGCACCAACAACAGTCCCAGCGACTTCCGCCTCAACGGCACGACCTGTCAGGTCGGCTGACGTACTCTCGTGCGGCCCAGCCCGCCACCGCCCGGTCGGCGGTGCGGGCCGGGCCGCACCCTGTTGCCCACCTTGGACAGTCGATGTGACGGCGGTCACGCCAAATCGGGACCCGAGTCCGGTACGCCGGTCGTCTTACCGGGTGTGAGAGCAGGCATGGACACCGCTGACGAGGGAGAACTCGTACGCCGGATCGCCCGTGGAGATCGGCGGGCGTTCGACGAGCTCTACCGGCGTACCGCACCGTGGCTGGAGGTGCGCCTACGTCGCCGGTGCGCCGATCCCGACCTGGTCGCCGAGGTGTTGCAGGACACCTACCTGACCGTGTGGCGGGCTGCGGGCAGCTTCGCCGGCCGCGGGGGCGGTGGGGCGCGGGGCAGCGCGGTGGGCTGGCTGTGGACGATCGCCGCCCACCACCTGGTCGACGCGTTCCGCCGCCGGGCCCGCCGGGCCCAGCGACCGCAGGTACCCCTCATGCCGGCCACCGCCCCCGCGGCGGAGGACGAGGTGATGGCCGCCCGGGTCGGGCAGGAGTTGGAACAGGCCCTGCTCACGCTGCCGGCCGAGGTACGTGCCGCGCTGCGGGCCACGGTCCTCGACGGACTCTCCTCCCGCGAGGCGTCGGTGCTGCTCGGCGTACCGGAGAACACCGTCAAATCCCGGGTCCGCCGAGCGCGGATCGCCCTGCGGGAGGCCCTGTCATGAGCACCCACGTCTCCCTGTCGCAGCTCGACCGGTACGCCGCCGGGGATCCCGCCCTCGACGAGCCCAGCGTCTGGGCGATCGAGGTGCACCTTGAGGAGTGCGCCGACTGCCGGGCCCGGTTGGCCGGTACCACCACCGGCGACAGCCGGGCGGTGATCGAGCGGGTCGCGGCCGGCCTGGCCCGGGAGATCGCCGCGTCACCGGCTCCGGACACCCGTACCCGGCCCTGGTCGGTGCTGCGTCACCGGTGGCTGGTCGGCACCCTGGCGCCCTGGCTGGCGATGACCGCCGCAGTGATCGCCTGCGCCGCCCTGCTCAGCGGGCTGCGGACCGAACTGCCCTCCCTGGTGCTGCTGATCGCACCGCTGGCCCCGCTGCCCGGGGTGGCGGTCGCCTGGCACCGCCGGGCCGATCCGGCCTGGGAACTGGTCGCCGCCACACCCGCCGCCGGTCTGACCACCCTGCTGCGGCGTACCGCTGTGGTGTTGGCCTTCGTCATTCCCGGGCTCGCCGTCGCCGGTGCCGGGACCGGGGTGTCGTTGGCGCTGGTCCTGCTGCCCTGCCTGGCCTTCACGGTCGCCACCCTCCTGCTGGGAACCATCGTCGGCGTACGGCGAGCCGCGATCGGGCTGATCCTGACCTGGACGGTCGTCGTGGTCGCACCCAGCCTGGCCACCGCCCGGCTGCCGGTGCTCCTGGAACCGGAAAGCGCCACCGTGTGGGCGCTGGCCACGGCGGTCCTGACCGTCGGCGCGATCCTCCGGGTCAACGGATTCCGGCGGCTGTCCCACCACGACTAGGCGAACCCGCCGACCACCGAACTGAGAAGAGACGATGATGCGTGCCCTGAGTACGGCCGAAACGGCCCCCACCACCCATCCCTGGGTGATCCACGCGGAGGGCCTGCGGGTCCGCGCCGGACGGCACCTGGCCGTCGACGGCCTGGACCTGACCCTGAACCCCGGGGTGCACGGGCTGCTCGGCCCCAACGGTGCCGGGAAGACCACCCTGATGCGGGCCCTGGCGACCGTCTTGGCCCCGTCCGGCGGTCGGCTGACCCTGCTCGGGCAACCGGTCGACGGCCGCGCCGACCTGCGAGCGGTGCGCCGCACCCTCGGCTACCTGCCACAGCACTTCGGCTTCTACCCCCGGTTCACGGTGCGGGAGTTCGTCGCGTACATGGCCTGGCTCAAGGAGCTGCCCAAGGCGCGCATTCCCGCCGCCGTGCAACGGTCCATCGACCGGGTAGGGCTGACCGCCAAGGCCGACGCCCGACTCAAGACCCTCTCCGGCGGCATGTTGCGCCGGGCCGGCATAGCGCAGGCCATCGTCAACGACCCGCAGATCCTGCTGCTCGACGAGCCGACCGTCGGCCTGGACCCGGAACAGCGACTGGACTTCCGCGAGCTGCTGCGGGAACTCGGCACCGACAGTTGCGTGCTGGTCTCCACCCACCTGGTTGAGGACGTGGCGGCGGCCTGTACGGACGTCCTGCTGGTCAACGAGGGCCGGCTGGAGTGGCAGGGCACCCCGGAGACGCTGATCGCCCAGGGCGGCCAGGAGTACGCCGGCGACAGCGCGGCCGAACGCGGCTACACCACCATCCTGCGCCGCAGCCGTACGGAGGCCGGCCGATGAGCATCCTCGGAATCGAGATACGTCGCTCAGCCGCCCTCGGCGCGGCCCTGGCCACGGTGGTGATCGGGGTCGGCGCGCTCTATGGCGCAACCGGCCGCTGGTCGAGTGGCTGGATGCCGCTGGCCATGACCATCCGGGAGTACCTGCTCCTGCTGTGGCCGCTGGCCCTGGCCGCCGGTGCCTGGCAGGGCCGCCGGGAGCACCGGGCGAAAGTCGGCGAACTGTTCACCACCACCGCCCGACCCCGCGCCCAGCGGATGCTGCCGGTCCTCGGTGCGATGGCCATCACCCTCGCGGTCGCCTACCTGCTGGTGACCGGGGCGGGCATCATCGGGATCATCACCACCGCCCAGCACCTGCCCGTGCTGAACTTCGCCGTCGTGACCGGGGTCGGTGCGCTGTCCCTGATCGCCGCGGTATGGCTCGGCCTGGGCATCGGGCGCATGCTCCCCGCCCTGGTGACCGCCCCCGCGCTGGCGGTGGCCGGCGTCCTGCTGGTCTTCCTCAGCGCCGTCCGGCTGGACGACTGGCTGGCCGCGGCGCTCACCCCGGTTCACGGATCGAGCACGTTCCACGCCTATCAGACGATCGACAACCGGGTCAGCGGTGCGCTCGCGATCTCGATGGCCGCGCTCGCCGTCACCGGCCTGCTGCTGTTCGTGGCCGGTGGCTGGCGTGCCCGTACGGCGGCGGTGGTGCCGTTGGCGCTCGGGCTCACCGTGGCGATCGTGGTCGTACCCCGGGATCGAGACGTACTGAACGGGCCGGTCGATCCGGCCGCGCGGGAGTTGGTCTGTACCGACGACACCCCGACGGTGTGCGTCAGTCGGATGCACGCCAACGTGCTCGACGCGCTGACCCCGTTGGCCCGGGAGGGCCTGACGGTGCTGGCGAAACTGCCGAACGCACCGACCGCCGTGCACGAGGACACCCACCTGTACGTGCTCGACGAGGTCAGGCCGCCCCAGGGCCATGCCGTCACGATCCCGATCCGGATCGACAAACGCGGCGGTCTCGCCCACCCGAACGCCGTGCTTCCCGAGATCGTCAAAGGGCTGGGAGTCTCGTACGACCTGCAGTGCCAGAACCGCGATGAGGTGGTCGAACGTGCGGCGGCCTACTGGCTCCTGGGTCGTGAGCCACAGTCGGATGTCGAAGTGATTCCTGGAATGATCTTCGAGGATCCAGAGATCAACGCCGAGGCGGTCATGCTGTGGCAGGGTCTGCGTGAGCTGCCCGACGACGAGGCGCTGGCCCGGGTCACGGCGGTCCGTGACGCCCTCCTGGTCTGCGCGGGCATCAGCGGGATCCTGCCCGGGAGCGCCCGGTGACCTGGGCGATGCTCTACCTGCGCTCGCGGCGCGTACCCCTGGCTCTGGCTGCGGCCCTCGGCGGCGCGACACTGGTCTGGGCCCTGCACCTGGCCTTTGCCGAGGAGCGGGAGATCGCCCCGACGGCGGTCGTCATGACCGTCCTGCTGATGGTCGCGGTGCTGGCACCGACCCTCGCCGGCCCGGACGACGACCTGGACCGGACCGCCTCGATGCGCTGGCCCTGGCGACGCGCGGCACACCTGCTCGCCGTACTGCTTGTCGCGCTCGGGGTCCTGCTCGTCACCCGGTACACCGGCGCCCGGTTCGGGCCGGTCGCCCTGGTGGTCCGCGACGCCGCCGGCCTGCTCGGGCTGACCGCGCTCTGCGCGACAGTGGTCGGTGCCGCCCGGTCGTGGTTCCTGCCGCTGGGCTGGACCACCGTCGCGGCCCTCTATCCGATGACCGGCACCTGGGGAGCCGCCGCGACCTGGCAGAGCCAGCCACCCGACAACGGCACCGCCACCCTTGTCGCCGCGATACTCGCCCTGGGCGGCCTGGTCACCTACTCGCTCGTCGGCCCGGCCCGCCGGGAGGTGTCTGAGAACCTCTGAATCGGTGGCGGCGTGCACCGCTGTGGAACGATGCCGGCTGTGACAGAGCTTGGGCGTGTCGTCGTACGCCGCCCTCACGGGTTCTGGCGCGACCATCTGCGGGCGTACGAACTGGTCGTCGACGGGCAGCCGTACGGCAGGGTCCGTCGCGGTGAGGAAGTCCGTTTCGAGGTCACGCCCGGTCGACACTGGGCGCAGGCCCGGATCGACTGGACCGGCAGCCCGCGCCTGACGTTCGACGCTGCGCCCGGTGACGAAGTGGTCCTTCAGGTGGAGCCGGCAGGCAACTCCTTCATGCTGTGGCAGCTGCTCGGCAGTACGAGCTACCTGCGGCTCACGCGCGTGGCGTAGGAAGGTGGCCATAGGGCTGTGGGGTTCGGCCTTGGTAGCAGTTTCGGGGAATGTGCTGTCTCGCCGGCTGCTGGGGCAGCATTCTCCCCGAAGTTGTGTGGATCTCGACCGTGCCGGGCGGACCGTTTGAGCGATCGGCATATGAGGGCTCGTGGAGAGCAGGTTCCGCCCAAATCTGGATGCGCTAACCGCGGAGATCGCTGTCTGGGCTAGCGATCTTTCTCTGCTCGTCGTCCTCGACTACACCCCTTGACGTGTGTCGCTGAGCTGGATCGTTGGCAGGACTGTGCTGCTCGGCTGTGACGCTCGGCGCGGTCGTTTGTGCCGCTATGCCTCCGAGTGACGTTCGGTGACGTACGTCCCGCGCTGCGGCATGGTCATGACCAACCCTCGCTCCCGCAGCAGTGCGATGGCGGCGCGGACCGTACCGCGCGCCACGCCGTACTCCTGCTGTAGCCGGAGTTCGCTCGGCAGCGGCTTGAGTGGCTGCAACTCACCCGACTCGATGCGCTTGGCGATCAGGTCAGCGAGCTGCACGTACAGGGGTATCGGCGAGAACTGATCAACCATCGACTCAACCTACGTACGACCAGTAAGGCCGAGTCGTCAGGTAGGTGCTAAACCTACTAGACAAGCTGAACCTCCTGTACTTCTTGGACCAGTCGCATTACCTTTTGCGTGAGCCGTAAACCAACGGAGAGGGATGAGATGCTCACGCTGCGCCCGTTGATCACGCGTGCCCTGCGCCAGTTGGTGGGGCGTCCGGCGGCCTCCCCGCCCCTGGACCGCACTGGCCCTGCCACCGCCTACCCGAATCGCACGGGCGCGTGGGCTCCCGGCGCTCTCACCTGGAACAGCCAGACGAGTCACTACTACCTGCACTCTGGCCCGCTGATGACCCTTGCCGCCGAGTGGCGGTCATCCGGAAAGGCGTGGCGGCTGTGATCGAGCGCCGTCGCCAAGTGCCATTCCTGGTGCAGTCGGCTTGGTACTGCCTGGACTACCACCGCCATAGCCGGTGCTGGAAGTGCAAGGACACCGGCTTCTGCCCGATGACAGAGGCGGCGCGCAACCGGATCAGGGCTTGGCGCAGGTTCCGCCATCTATGGGGCTGGCGATGAGCCCCCAGCTACCTGAGGCGGGCGATCTGGTGCACGTGACCCGCGCGGCCAGCGTGCAGTTCATCAAGCCGATCATGTTCCGGGTCATCCGGGTACTCGATGACTGGACCAGGACCACCTATGACGGGTGGTGCTGGCTCGACGGATACGAACTGAATGCCAAGGGTGACGCGGTGGCCCGACGGTCGATATTCGTGCAGCCAGCCGGGCTGCAGACACAGCACTCCGCCCCCACCCCCCGCGGGCCGATGCGGTCGGTTGCCATCCCGAACGGGCGCCAAGTTCGCCGCTCCGCCGGGGTGCCGGCCGCCCCGCAGCGCCGGGCGACGCCGGCTCGGCGTACGGCTGGCCACGGGTGACGCGGTGGGCCGAGGTGGGTCGGGGACGGCTCGAAGATCAGAGGCTGGTGCTTCCCGTCATAGATATGTGCGCCCGGCAGGATTCGAACCTGCGGCCTTGGGATTAGAAGTGGTATTCACGTATCTATCTCTAGTTTCAGTGGTTGCTCTAGTACGGCAGCCGCCGTTCGGGATCATGGCTGGAGTTCGAGGTTGAGGCGGCGTGTGTAGTGGGATTGTCGGGCT
>NZ_JBNCLD010000006.1:0-66241 GCF_049844505.1 Micromonospora sp. DT229
ACGCGACCCTGGCCTGTACTGCGCATTCGTCACCCTCGCCGCCGCCCTGACCTGCCACAAGCGCTACCTCAAACTCATCACCTGAGACACACTCTAAGAAGGGTCCCCTTCTCTACCGCAGGCGTTAATAAGGTGCCCTTCCTTGCACTTCACCAGCCGCGGTCGGCCAGGCGGTGGGGGACGGGGATGTCGTCGACGTTGATGCCGACCATCGCCTCGCCGAGACCCCGGGAGACCTTGGCCAGCATCTCCGGGTCGTCGTGGAAGGTGGTCGCCTTGACGATCGCGGCGGCCCGCTGGGCCGCGTTGCCGGACTTGAAGATGCCGGAGCCGACGAAGACCCCCTCCGCCCCGAGCTGCATCATCATCGCCGCGTCGGCCGGGGTGGCGATGCCACCGGCGGTGAACAGCACCACCGGCAGCTTGCCGGTCTCGGCCACCTCCTTGACCAGCTCGTACGGGGCCTGCAACTCCTTGGCCGCGACGAACAGCTCGTCGGTGGGCAGCGAGGACAGCCGGCGGATCTCCTGGCGGATCTTGCGCATGTGGGTGGTGGCGTTGGAGACGTCCCCGGTGCCGGCCTCCCCCTTCGAGCGGATCATGGCAGCGCCCTCGGTGATCCGGCGCAGCGCCTCACCCAGGTTGGTGGCCCCGCAGACGAAGGGAACCGTGAAGGCCCACTTGTCGATGTGGTTGGCGTAGTCGGCCGGGGTGAGCACCTCCGACTCGTCGACGTAGTCGACACCGAGGGCCTGGAGGATCTGGGCCTCGACGAAGTGACCGATGCGGGCCTTGGCCATCACCGGGATGGAGACCGCGTCGATGATCCCGTCGATCATGTCCGGGTCGCTCATCCGGGAGACCCCGCCCTGGGCGCGGATGTCGGCGGGTACCCGCTCCAGCGCCATCACCGCTACCGCACCGGCGTCCTCGGCGATTTTCGCCTGGTCGGGGGTGACCACGTCCATGATCACGCCACCCTTGAGCATCTCGGCCATCCCCCGCTTGACGCGGGCGGTGCCGACGGCCGGACTGGTGGCGGTGGGGTTCGGGGAAGTCACGGCTGATCGCTCCTTGAGGCACGCGGGTGGGGGCAGCGGAATGCTATGGCCGCGGCGGCGTCGTTTCCGACAGCCAATCGCAGCGCTGGTGGCCTGGAATGTGGCCCCCGTCACCTGCGACGGTCCAGGTCAGCGTGGGGAGACGTCCACGATCGGCACGGTGAGGGTGGGGTCGTCGATGTCGAAGTAGCGCGGCCAGGTGTGCCGTCGTCCCATCCGGAACAGGCGCACCAGGCGGCGGCTGCGCGCGGTACGGGCGTCCCGGACCAGGTCGGTGTGCACCTGGCGGGCCAGGGCGAGGCGTCGGCTGGCCGCGATGACCGCCTCACAGTCCGGGTCGGCGGGGTCCAGCTGGACCGCCCGCAGTTGCCGGGTCAGGTCGTTCTCGGCCGCCTCCCGCTCCTGCGGCTGCGCGTCCAGGGCGATGCGGGCCGCCGCGTACAACTCGACGCCGTAGCGGCGCTCGGCCAGCACCGCGGCGGCGGCGGCGCGGCGCAGCAGGTGGGCGTCCAGGGCCCGGGCCGCGAGCTCCGCGCGGGCCTGCAGGCGCTCGACCCGACCGGCGGTCCAGATCAGGTACGTCGCCACCAGGGCGACGACCACCGTCGCCCCCACCACCCACCACATGCCCGGCATCGTAGTGCTGCTCCCGTTCCTCCCGGTCAGTCCAGTCCCACCCACTCCTGGTCGATCACCCGCCCGTCGGTCGCCTCGATCGCTGCTGCGTATACCTCCAGAACCCGGCGGGCAACCACGGGCCAGTCGAAATTCGCCACCACCTGGTCGCCGCAGGCGGTCAACTCCGCCCGGGCGGCCGGATCGTCCAGCAGTTCGACGAGGGTACGGCCCAGGGCTGCGGCGTCACCGGTGGGGAACAACCGCCCGGCCCGTCCGTTGTCCAGCACCCGGCGGAAGGCGTCCAGGTCACTGGCGACCACGGTGGTACCGGCGGCCAACGCCTCGGTGAGGATCATGCCGAACGACTCCCCCCCGGTGTTCGGCGCCACGTAGAGGTGCACGCTGCGCAGCATCCGGGCCTTCTCCGCCTCGGGCACCAGCCCCAGGAAGGTGACCCGATCCCGAAGCTCGGGGGGGAACCGGTCGAACAGGTCGTCCGGGTCGCCGGGGCCGGCGACCAGCAGGCGCAACCCGGGTCGCCGGGGGGCCAGCTCGACGAAGGCGTCCCGCAGGATCGGGAAACCCTTGCGGGACTCGGTGAACCGGCCCAGGAAGCCCAGGGCGCCGCCGCTGCCGGGTCCGCACTCCCCCGGCCAGCCGGGCAGCGGGGGCATACCGGCGAACTTGGCCACCGCCACCCCGTTGGGGATCTCCACCGCCCCGCCGTCGAGGTGCTCCACCTGCACCTTGCGGGCCAGGGCACTCACCGCGATCCGGGCGGTGATCCGTTCCAGCACGATCTGCAGGGCCCCCTGGGCGGCCGACAGCACCCGGGACCGGGTCATCGCGGTGTGGAAGGTAGCCACCACCGGCCCGCGGGCGGAGAGCACCGCGAGCATGGAGATGCTCAGGGTCAGCGGCTCGTGCACGTGCAGCACGTCGAATTCACCCCGGGTGATCCACCGGCGTACCCGGGTGGTGGAGACCGGGCCGAAGGCGATCCGGGCCACCGAACCGTTGTACGGCAGCGGCACCGACCGACCGGCCGAGACCACGTACGGCGGCAGGGGGACGTCCTCGTCCGCCGGGGCGAGCACGCTCACCTCGTGGCCGAGCCCGATCAACGCCTCGGCGAGGTCCATGACGTGGTTCTGCACCCCGCCCGGCACATCGAAGGAGTACGGACAGACGATGCCGATCCGCATTGCGCCCGTCCCCTCAGTCCAGCCACATCCGCTGCAACATATGCCAGTCTTGCGGATGCCGCGCGATGCCCGCCGCCAGACCGTCGGCGATCAGCTGGGTCAGCGACCGGACCCGGGTGTCCAGGGCGCCTTCCTCCGGACCCGGCACCGGCAGCGGACCCTCGATCGCGGCGCGGGCCGCATTCGGTTCGTACCACAACGACGCCACGTACAGCGGTGCACCGGTGCGCAGCGCCAGCAGAGCCGGACCGGCCGGCATCCGGGTCCGGCCACCGAAGAAGTCCACCTCCACCCCACGGGCGGACAGGTCCCGGTCGGCCAGCAGCGGCACCACCGCTCCGGCGTTGAGTCGGTCGGTCAGCACGTCCAGGGGCGGTCGCGAGCCACCGGTGGTGGGCAGGATCTCCATGCCCAGCCCCTCCCGGAAGGCCATGAACCGTTGGTAGACGGCCTCCGGCTTGAGCCGCTCGGCGACCGTGGACAGCGGCCAGCCGTTGGCCACCACCCAGGCACCGGCCAGGTCCCAGTTGCCGGCGTGCGGCAGGGCCACCACCGCGCCCC
The DNA here is from genome assembly GCF_049844505.1 of Micromonospora sp. DT229. Taxonomy (NCBI): domain Bacteria; kingdom Bacillati; phylum Actinomycetota; class Actinomycetes; order Micromonosporales; family Micromonosporaceae; genus Micromonospora; species Micromonospora sp. DT229. Next base: position 3,446 of record NZ_JBNCLD010000006.1, read on the forward strand.
GTCCGGCGGCCACGTCGGCGGCCAGCAGCTCGGCGCCGTCCAGCCGGAAGGTGGCCAGCACCTGCTCCCGGCTCAACGAGGGCAGCCGGAAGGCCTCCATCCAGTAGCGGGCGTACGACCGCAGGCCCGCGCGGACCAGGTCGTCCAGCTCGGCCTCGGGCAGCTCCGGGCCGACCACCCGGCGCAGGTTGGCGCGCAGCCGGGTGGCGCCGGCGCCCCGACGACGGTGGGCCCGGTCGGCGCCGGCGTTGAAGGCCGCCGCGGCCACCGGGCGGGGCAGGGCACGGACCAGTCGCCAGCCGGCGACGTAGCCGAGTTCGGTGAGATTCACCGGCACCCCCGGGGTCGGGCTGTGCCGCTCACCCCTGGCCGCCCGGCACGTCGACCTGCTGGGCCTGCCGGTAGACGAACCGCATCCGCTGCCCCACGGTGAACAGGGACACCGCCGCCAGCAGCCACAGGGCGATCGGCAGGGCCAGCGGGTGGACCAGTTCGGCCAGCAGGCCACCCACCCCGACGATCAGCAACCGCTCGGTACGTTCGGCGATGCCGACGTTGCCGCTCATGCCGAGCCCTTCGGCGCGGGCCTTCACGTACGAGACGAGTCCACCGGCGGCCAGGCAGATCAACGCGGCGGCCGTGCCGGCGCGGTCCCCCTGCCCGGCCAGGTAGAACGCGACCGCGCCGAACACCGCGCTGTCTGCGACCCGATCCATGCTGGAGTCCAGGAAAGCGCCGAATCGGGTGGATCCGCCACTCATCCGGGCCATCGTCCCGTCGAGCATGTCGGTGAGCGCGAAGAGCGTCACGATCAGCGCACCGGCGACCAGGTGGCCGCGGGCACCGAAGCCGAGGGCGCCGACGAGCACCCCTACGGTGCCCGCGACGGTGACCGCGTTGGGGGTAACGCCCGCGCGCAGGAGGCGGCGGGCAATCGGCTCGACGACGCGGGTCATCCCCGCGCGGACCGACACTTGGAAGATCTTCGCCATGGCGGTCCCACGATAACGGTCGGTCCTGCGACGGCAACAACGCCGGTCCCTGCCAAGTGGGTTGTGCCGGTCGGCCATCGGGTGTGGGATCGAGACGGGAGGGTGACCCAGCTCACCCGACCGCCCGTTGACTGCCCGGTCCGGGGCGAACCACCGGAGGATGATCGCCGCGGTACCCCGTCCGGGCCGCATCCCGTCGCGCGCGGCGGTCGCCACCACCGGCTGAGGGAGGTGCGCCCGATGGCGCAGAAGATTCAGGACAAGCACACCACCGGGGTACCGGTGGTGACCGACCCGGCGAAAATTCGCAACGTGGTGCTCGTCGGGCACTCCGGTGCGGGCAAGACCACCCTGGTCGAGGCGCTGCTGGCGGCCACCGGCACCATCTCCCGCGCCGGCTCGGTGGCCGAGGGCACCACGGTCTGCGACCACGACCCGGCGGCCGTACGCCAGCAGCGGTCGGTCGCCCTGGCCTGTGCGCCGCTGATGCACGACGGCATCAAGGTCAATTTGCTGGACACCCCCGGGTACGCCGACTTCATCGGCGAGTTGCGGGCCGGGCTGCGGGCCGCCGACGCCGCCCTGTTCGTGGTCTCCGCGGTGGACGGGATGGACGCCGCCACCGCCGCCCTGTGGGAGGAGTGCGCCGCCGTCGACATGCCCCGAGCGGTGGCGGTGGCCCGACTGGATCACCCCCGCGCCGACTTCGACGAGGCGGTGGCGCTGTGCCAGCGGGTCTTCGGCGACAACGTGATGCCGCTCTACCTGCCGATGCTCGGCGATGACGGGGTCTCCACCGCCGGCCTGCTGGGGCTGATCACCCGGCGGGTCTTCGACTACACCGACGGGCTGCCCGCCCAGGTGCGTCAGCCCGACCCGCAGCACCTGCCGGCGATCGCGGAGTCCCGGGACGAACTCATCGAGGGGATCATCGCCGAGAGCGAGGACGAGACCCTGATGGACCGGTACCTGGCCGGAGAGGAGATCGACCCCGCCGTCCTGGTCGAGGACCTGGAGAAGGCCGTGGCCCGGGGCCACTTCTATCCGGTCGTACCGGTCTGCGCGGCCACCGGGGTCGGGGTGGACGCCCTGCTGGAGGTGCTCACCGCCGGCTTCCCCTCGCCGCTGGAGCACACCCTGCCCGCGGTCACCGGGGTGGACGGCTCCCCCCGTCCGCCGCTGACCTGCGACCCGGAGGGCCCTCTGGTCGCCGAGGTGGTCAAGACCACCATCGACCGGCATGTCGGCCGGGTCTGCGTGGTGCGGGTCTTCTCCGGCACCCTGCGCCCGGACCAGACGGTGCACATCGCCGGTCACGGGCTGGCCGAACGCGGCCACCCCGACCACGACGCCGACGAGCGGGTCGCGCACCTCTACAGCCCGCTGGGCGCCACCCTGCGTGAGGTCGGTGCGGCGGTGGCCGGTGACATCTGCGCGATCACCAAGTCCGGCAGCGCGGAGACCGGGGACACCATCTCCGCCAAGGAGGACCCACTGCTGATCGCCCCGTGGGAGATGCCGGAGCCGCTGCTGCCGGTGGCGATCGTGGCCCGGACCCGCTCCGACGAGGACGCCCTGGCCCGCAACCTGGCCCGCCTGGTGGCCGGCGACCCGACGATGCGGCTGGAGCGCAACCCGCAGACCCATCAGTTGGTGCTGTGGTGCATGGGCGAGGCGCACGCCGACGTGGTCCTGGACCGGCTGCGCGCCGGTGGGGTCGAGCTGGACACCGAGCCGGTCAAGGTGGCGTTGCGGGAGACCCTGACGGCACCGGCGGCCGGGCACGGCCGGCACGTCAAGCAGTCCGGCGGGCACGGCCAGTACGCGGTCTGCGACATCGAGGTGGAGCCGTTGCCCCGGGGTGCCGGTTTCGAGTTCGTCGACCGGGTGGTCGGCGGGGCGGTCCCGCACAACTACATCCCTTCGGTGGAGAAGGGGGTACGCGCCCAGATGGAACGCGGGCTGCTCGCCGGGCACCCCGTGGTGGACCTGCGGGTGACCCTGGTCGACGGCAAGGCGCACAGTGTCGACTCCTCCGACGCGGCCTTCCAGACCGCCGGGGCGCTGGCCCTGCGCGACGCCGCCGCCAAGGGCCGGCCGGTGCTGCTGGAACCGGTCGACGAGGTGACCGTGCGGGTGCCGGACGGCAGCGTGGGCACCGTGCTGGGTGACCTGTCCGGCCGCCGGGGCCGGGTGCTCGGCACCGAACCGGACCCGCAGACCGAGGGGCGCAGCCTGGTCCGGGCCGAGGTGCCCGCCACGGAGTTGCTGCGCTACGCCGTCGAACTGCGGGCGATGACCGCCGGAGCGGGCACCTTCCGCCGCCGGTTCGTGCGCTACGACCCCATGCCGGAGCACCTGGCGGACCAGATCCGCAAGGAGCACGCCTGAGGGTCGGGGGCGGTCAGGGGCGGGCGGTGGGAAGCATCGGGCTGGGCCAGTAGGGGCGGTCGGCCGCCCGCAGGGCGGCGGCGCGCAGGGCGGCCAGTCGGTGTTCGACCTCGGCGAAGTGGTCCGGGGTGAGCGGGCCGAGGGTCAGCGCGGCGGCATTCTCCTCCACCTGGGCCACCGTGCGGCAGCCCGGGATCGGGATGGTCCGGTCGCTGCGGGCCCAGATCCAACCCAGCGCCCCCTGGGCCAGGGTACGGCCGTCGGCGGTCAACGCCTCCCGGACGGCCTGCACCCGGCGCAGCCACTCCGGGGCGGGACGGCCACCCCGGAACCACTCCAACCAGCCTGAGGTCATGCCCCGGATGTCGTCGTGAGGCAGGGTCGAGGCGGGGTGGTACTTGCCGGTGAGCAGCCCCATGCCCAGCGGCCCCCGGTTGACGCTGGCCAGGTCGTACTTCTCGCACAGGTCGAGCAGTTCCGGGGCGTCGCGCAGCACCGACAGGCCGTGCTGCACGGCGGCGGCGTGCGGGGCGTCCTGACCGAAGGCGGCGGCCCGTTCGGTGCGGTCGGTGCTCCAGCCGTACGCCCGGATCAGGCCGTCGGTGACCAGTTCCTCCAGGGTGCCGATCAGCGCCTGGGCCCGGGCCACCGGCAGGTCGGCCAGGTGCAGTTGGTAGAGGTCGATCCGGTCGGTGCCCAGCCGCCGCAGGGAGGCCCGTACGGCCCGGTGCAGGTAGGCCGGTGAGGGGTCCGTACCGGTGGCCTGTCGGGTCTGTTCGTCGAAGGTGTAGCCCCACTTGGTGGCGATGACTGCCGCGTCCCGCCGCCGGGCCAGGGCCCGCCCCAGGAGGCGCTCGCCGTGCCCGGCGCCGTAGGTGTCCGCGGTGTCGAACAGGGTCACCCCCAGGTCGAGGGCCCGGCGGATCGCCCGTACCGATTCGGCGTCGTCGACCGCCCCCCAGCCCAGCGGGGTACGCCCCTCCGCCCAGGGACCGGCTATCGCCCAGCAGCCCATGCCCAGGGCGCTGACCCCGATGCCGCTGCGACCCAGCGTCCGTCTCGACTCCGCCACCGGCGCATCGTGCCATCCCAAGGGCGGTGCTGGGCAGATATTCATCACGATCATCCGTACGGGGTACCGGGCCAGGCGGATCAATCGTCCGCAGAAAGCACCCGGTTCGGCCACGGTGAGTGGCCGGCGTCGGACATCCGTCTTATGTAGATCTTCTGTGGACAGTCGTTTACTCTGCACCTTTGCCCGCCCGAGCACGCATCCGTTGCTGCGGATCGCTCGATGCATGACGGCCAGAGGAGCCCCTCCCGATGGTTCGAGCCGGATGATCACGACCACCGATACCAGGCCGCTGGCCGGTCAGCTCGTCACGGTACGCAATCGCCGTTGGGTCATCGCCGACGTGAGTCGCAGCGAGGTGACCAGCGGAGATCCGCACGTCTTCACCGCACAGCCGCCACACCTGGTGACCCTGGTCAGCACGGAGGACGACGCCCGCGACGAGGAGCTGCGGGTGGTGTGGGAGTTGGAGCCGGGGCGGCGGGTGCATGACAGCGCTACCTTGCCGGACCCCCGTCACGGGTACGACGATCCGGCGCAGCTCGACGCCTTCCTCGACGCCGTACGGTGGGGCGCGATCGCCTCGGCGGACCGGACCGCCCTCCAGGCACCCTTCCGCTCCGGCATCGAGATCGAGGACTACCAGCTCGACCCGGTGGTCCGGGCCCTGTCGATGCCCCGCACCAACCTGCTGATCGCCGACGATGTCGGGCTCGGTAAGACCATCGAGGCCGGCCTGGTGATGCAGGAGCTGATGCTGCGGCACCGGGCCCGCACCATGATGATCGTCTGCCCGGCGGGGTTGACCCGGCAGTGGCGTGACGAGATGCGCGACAAGTTCGGCCTCGACTTCCGCATCGTCGACACCCGTCTGCTGCGGGAGCTGCGTCGCTCGCGTGGGCTCTACACCAACCCGTGGACGCACTACCCACGGCTGATCGTGAGCGTGGACTGGCTCAAGCGGGAGCGGCCGTTGCGGCTGCTGCGCGAGGTGCTGCCGATGACGCCGCGTTATCCGCGCGCGTTCGACCTGCTGGTGGTGGACGAGGTGCACACCTGCGCGCCGTCCGGTCGGGGGCGCTACGCGGTGGACTCGCAGCGCACCCGGGCGATCCGTGCCCTGGCCCCGCACTGCGAGCACCGGCTGTTCCTCTCCGCCACCCCGCACAACGGCTTCACGGAGTCCTTCACCGCCCTGTTGGAGCTGCTCGACGACCAACGCTTCGCCCGGGGGGTCAAGCCGAGCGACGAGCAACTGGCCCGGGTGATGGTGCGGCGGCTGAAGAACGAGCTGCCGCCGAGGTGGGACGGCACCCCCCGGTTCCCGGTACGCCATCTCGACTATCTGGAGGTCGACTACCCGCCCGCCGAGCGGCAGGCCCACGACCGGCTCAACCGGTACGCGGCCAGCCGCCGGACCAACGCCGAGGGGCGGGCCGGTCAGGTCGCCGCCGACTTCGTCACCACCCTGCTCAAGCGGCGGCTCTTCTCCTCCCCGAAGGCGTTCGCCGAGACGGTCGACACCCACCTGGCCACCATGACGGCCCGGTCGGCGGCGGGCCCGGCGTTGACTGTGGAACGGGCTGCCGGTGACAAGGTCCTCCAACCGGTGATCGACCGGTTGGCGGAGACCGCCGAGGACGACGAGGCCTACGGCAGCGCCGAGGCGGACGCCCTAAGGGCCGTCCGGCACTACGCGGCACCGCTGACCGCCGAGGAACGCCGACTCCTGGAGGAGTTGCGGGACTGGGCCCGTACCGCCCAGGACCGGTCGGATGCCAAGTTCGATGCGATGCGCCGCTGGCTGGACCCGATCGTGCGGCCCGAGGGTGAGTGGCAGCCGGAGCGGGTCATCATCTTCACCGAGTACCGCGACACCCAGCGCTGGCTGCACGAGCGGCTGATCAGTGCCGGGTATCCGGCGGACCGCATCGCCCTGCTGCACGGTGGACAGGACCCGGAGGAACGCGAGCGGGTCAAGAGCGTCTTCACCGAGGATCCCGATCTCGACCCGGTCCGCGTCCTGCTCGCCACGGACGCGGCCAGCGAGGGCATCAACCTGCAACGGCACTGCCATCGGCTGCTGCACTGGGAGATCCCCTGGAACCCCAACCGGCTGGAACAACGCAACGGCCGCATCGACCGGCACGGCCAGCGCGCCGCCCGGGTCGAGGTGTGGCATTTCGTACCGGCCGGCTGGCAGCAGGTCGACTACACCGACGGCTCGTTGGAGGACGAGCTGGCGTTCCTGCGGCTGGCGGTGGAGAAGGTCGAGGCGATCCGCACCGACCTGGGTAGCGCCGGTGAGGTGATCGCCACCCAGATCGAACAGAAGATGACCGGCCGACGCTCCGACTGGCAGGTCACCGACGCCGAGATCGACCGGCGGGCCAGCCGGGCACGGCTGCGGGTGGAACGCGATCTGGCCCGCGACCTGCACCGGCTGACGGAGACGTTGAAGGGCAGCCGGACCGCGCTGAACCTGACCCCGGCCACCGTGGAACGGGTGGTACGGACCGGGCTGCTGCTGGCCCACCGCCGGGATCTGATCGACGCGCCGACCCCGCCGGGTGCCCTGGGCCGCTGGTTCCGGCTGCCGGAGTTGCCCGGTGCCTGGGCCGCCGCCCGCAACGACGGTCTGCTGCATCCGGTCACCGGCCGGGAGCGACCGGTGACCTTCGACCCGGATGCGGCGGCCGGACGCACCGACGTGGTGCTGCTGCACCTCGGGCACCAGTTGGTGCAGATGTGTCTGCGGCTGCTGCGCGCCGAACTGTGGTCGCAGGCCCGGGGCGACGCCGGGTCCGGCGGGGCGAAGCTGCACCGGGTCACCGCCCGGGTGGTCCCCGGTGACCTGCTGCGTACGCCAGCGTTGGTCGCCCACGGCCGGGTGGTGATCACCGGCGCGGAGGGCATCCGGCTGCATGAGGAGATCGTCACCGCCGGTGGCCCGATCGAGGGCGGGCGGCTCACCCGAGCCCGGCAGGAGGAGCTGGAGACGCTGCTGGCCGCCGCCACCGACGAGGTGCCCGCCGAGCGGGTGCGGCAGCACCTGGCCGAGCTGTGGCCGACCCTGTCCGGGCCGCTGGCCCGCGCCCTGGGCACCCGGGCCGACCAGCGCGCCCGCAGCCTGCACGGGCTGCTCGCCCGACGCTGCGAGGAGGAGGTCACCGCGATCGAGGCGGTGCTGACCGAGTTGGCGGCCTCGATCCGGAGCAAGCTCACCGACGAGCCGCACTGGGAGCAGCCGACCCTGTTCGCCGTCGAGCGGGAACAGTTGCACGCCGACCGGGACGCGCTGAAGACCCGGTTGCGGGACATCCCGGCGCAGCGGGAGCGGGAGACCGCCGCCCTGCGCCGCCGCTACGCCGACCCGACGGTCCGCTGGTTCCCGGCCGCCGTCACCTTCCTGGTCCCCGCGTCCCTGGCCCGAGGTGCCCGCTGATGCCGCCCGCGATTCCCCGCCAGTCCCGAGGCGACTCCGGCCGTCGGCCCGGCCGACCGCCCGCGCAGCGCATCGACGAGCAGCACGCCGAGTGGCTGGGTCTGCTGCGCCCGGAGGGCCCCTTCCTGACCGTGCCGGTGCTGGTGGAGGCGCTGCCGCACGGGTTGGACACGGTGCCCGAGGAGGTGCGCAACCGCATCCGGCAGGGCTGGGCGGAGGTGCAGGAGGCCCCGGATCTGCTCGGCCCGGCCTGGACCGAGCTGATCCTGGGCGAGTTGCTGAACTATCCCTCCAGCGCCCGCAGCGAGGGGGTCTCCGGGGGCAACGGCTTCCAGCCGGAGCTGGTGCTGTCCGGCCCGCGACTCGGCGGCGGTCGGGCCGCCCGGCTGCACGTACACCGGGTGCCCTTCGGCATGTCGCTGACCTCCGGCCGAAGCGACAGGCCCGCCCCGGTCGACCAGGCCGCCCAGTTGTGCCGGGACACCGAGGTGCCGCTGGCGTTGGTGACCAACGGGCAGCACTGGGCGCTGGTGCACGCCCGCCGGGGCGAGGCCACCGGGGTCGGGGTCTTCGACGCCGACCTGTGGCTGGAGGAGCCCGCGCTGTTGCGGGCCTTCGCCACCCTGCTCGCCGCGTCCCGGGTGCTGCTGCCGCCGACCGACGCCGAGGGCCGTCCCTCCACCGGCCTGGCCGGGTTGTTCGCCCGCAGCGCGGAGGCGCTCACCCAGATCACCACCACCCTCGGCGATCAGGTCCGGCAGGCGGTGGAGCTTTTCGTGGCCGAGTTGGCCCGGCTCGACCGGGAGTCCGAGGGCCGGCTGCTCGGCAAGGTCAGCGCCCGGGAGATCTACCAGGGTGCGCTGACCGTACTGATGCGGCTGGTGTTCCTGCTCTACGCCGAGGAGCAGCGACTGTTGCCGGTGGCCGACCCGCTGTACGCGCAGGCGTACGCGGCGTCCACCCTGCACGGCCAGCTCGGCGCGGTGCGGGCCGTGCACGGCGACGAGGTGGGCGATCGGCGTACCGCCGCCTGGCCCCGGCTGATCGCCCTCTTCGCCGCGGTGCACAGCGGCTGCGAGCACCCCGACCTGCGCATCCCCGCGCACGGCGGGTCGCTGTTCAACCCGTGGCGCTTTCCCTGGCTGGTCGACGCGGCGATCACCGACCGGGTGGTGTTCGAGATGCTGGACGCCCTGCTGGTGCTGCGGCACCAGGGCAGGGCGGCCGAGCAGCTCAGCTACTCCAGCCTCGGGGTGGAGCAGCTCGGGCACGTCTACGAGGGCCTGCTGGACTTCTCCTGCGCCCGGGTGGCCGAGCCGTACGTCGGTCTGATCGGCAGGCGGGAGCCGGAGCTGCCGCTGGCGGAGTTGGAGGCGGCGGCCGAGCGGGGCGACGCGGAGCTGCGGGTGTGGCTGGTCGCCCGCTACGACCTGACCACCCGGCAGGTGGAGAAGGCGCGCGCCAAGACGCCCGCGCCGCACCAGCTCGCCGCGCTGCACGCGGCCTGCGACAACGACGCCGACCTGGCCGATCGGGTACGCCCCTTCTGGGGTCTGCTCCGCACCGACCTGCGGGACCTGCCCACCGTCTTCCCCGCCGGGTCGGTGCTGTTCACCCAGTTCGGTGACCGGCGGAACACCGGCACCCACTACACGCCCCGCGAGTTGGCCGAGGAGGTCGTGCGGCACACCCTGGCCCCGCTCTGCTTCTCCCCCGGCCCGGCGCAGGGGGTCACCGACGAGGGGGTGTGGCGGGCGAAGACCGCCGACGAGCTGCTGGCGCTGAAGGTGCTGGACCCGGCGATGGGTTCCGGGGCGTTCCTGGTGGCGGCCTGCCGCTACCTGGCCGAGGTGCTGGTGCGGGCCTGGGATCGGGACGGGCTCCCCGCCGAGCTGGCCGAGCTGGCCAACGGCAACCCGGACCGGGAGGATCTGCTGCTCACCGCCCGCCGGATGGTGGCCGCCCGCTGCCTGTACGGGGTGGACCGCGACGACATGGCGGTGGAGCTGGCGAAGCTGTCGCTGTGGCTGGTGACCCTCGCCAAGGGCAAGCCGTTCGGCTTCCTCGACCACGCGCTGCGCCACGGCGACTCCCTGGTCGGGATCACCTCGCTGGATCAGCTCACCGCCTTCCACCTCGACCCGGAGACCGGCCGCTTCCAGCACAGCCGCTTCTTCGGCGACCTGGTCGGCCGGCTCGAACGCACGGTCGACAGGATGACCGCGTTACGCGACTCGATCGGCGCGACAGTGGTCGAGGACACCCGGGACGCCGCCGACAAGCAGGGAAAGCTCGACGAGGTCGAAAACCTCGGGCGGCACCTGCGGTTGGCCGCCGACGCGGTGGTCGGTGCCGCCCTCTCCACCGCCGTGCGGGCCAGGCGCCGCCCGTGGGATCCGGAGGACGACGAAGACGACCCCGAGGCGAAGTACGACGACCGCCTGCTGGCCATCAGCGACGAGGTGTACGGGCTGCTCGACCGGCCGGACGACGCGGAGCTGGCGCAGCGGATCGAGCTGACCGTGACCGACTGGCTGCGTGGCTCCCGCCCGGAACCGATCCGGCCCCTGCACTGGCCGTTGGAGTTTCCCGAGGTGGTCAACCGGTCCGGCTTCGACGCCGTCATCGGCAACCCACCGTTCGTCGGCGGACAGCGCCTCACCGGGGCGATCGGGCCGGACGTGCGCGAATATCTGGTCGAGCGGGTCGGCCGAGGCAAGCGCGGCAGCGCCGACCTCTGCTCCTACTTCCTGCTGCGCAACCTCAGCGTCACCGGCCAGGGCCGGGTGGGCATCATCGCCACCAACACCATCGGGCAGGGCGACACCCGCGAGGTCGGCCTGGATCAGGTGGTCGACATGGGCTGGACGGTCTACCGGGCCAACAAGTCCCAGCCGTGGCCCGGCACCGCCTCCCTGGAGGTGTCGCTGCTCTGGGTGGGCCACGCCGCCGAGGGTGAGACGCCGATCCTGGACGGCCGCCCGGTGCGCGGCATCACCCCGTCCCTGGACGCCCGTTCCCGGGTGACCGGCAACCCGTACCGCCTGGCCGCCAACGCCGACCAGTCCTACATCGGCTCGTATGTCCTCGGCACTGGCTTCCTGTTGGAACCGGAGCAGGCGCAGGCGCTGATCGACAAGGATCCGCGCAACGCCGAGGTGCTCTATCCCTACCTCAACGGCGAGGACCTGAACGGCCGTCCCGACTGCTCGGCCCGCCGCTGGGTCATCAACTTTCACAACTGGTCAGTCGAACGCGCCCAGCAATACCCCGACTGCTTCGCCATCGTGGAACGCGAGGTAAAACCCTTCCGGGACAGAAACAACCGAAAGGTGTACCGCGACTACTGGTGGCAGTACGCCGAAAAACGACCGGCATTACACAAGGCGATCGAAGGGCTCGATCGTGTGCTTGTTATCGCCCGAGTCAGCAGCACTGCGGCCGCCACTTTCGTACCCACAAATCAAGTTCTGAATGAAAAGATAGTAGTCTTCGCCACCGACAAATCCGATAAGCTTGCACTTCTGAACTCCGTAGCTCACGTTCTGTGGGCATGGAAATTCTCTTCAACACGTACAGCTGACCTTCAGTACACGCCGTCGGACTGCTTCGAGACCTTTCCGCAGCCGGAGGCGACCGAGCGGATGGCGCGGATCGGAGCGGAGCTGGACTCGTACCGTCGCTCGGTGATGTTGGATCTTGACCTGGGGTTGACGAAGCTCTACAACCGGGTGCACGACGAGCAGGTGAGCAGCGCGGACATCCGCCGCCTGCGGGAGATACACGTCGAGATCGACGAGGCGGTGGCCGAGGCGTACGGCTTCACCGTGCCGCTGGGACACGGATTCCACCAGACCCGGCAGGGCACCCGGTACACCATCGACCCGACCGCCCAGGTCGACGTCCTCGATCTGCTGCTCGAACTCAACCACCAACGCCACGAGGAAGAGCAACACCGGAACCTCGGAACCCGCCGCAAGCCGCTAAAGCCGACGAAACTCGTCCCCCAGCCCCGATCGGCGAACGACCCGGCAGAACCTCCGATATCGATGGGGCCGGCTCTAGACGGCGGCCTATTCCCTCTTCCCGACGCGCTGTTCTAAAGGGGTAAGTGGCTCCAACGATTCCAGGTGACTGTCTAATCAAATGAGGTTGTCGGTGTCAGACCCGCAGCGCTGCGTCGCCCCAGACCACCTTGTCGTTGTCGTCGAAGCCGGAAGCGTCCGAGGGCCGGAAGAAGGTCATCTGCAGGCGTAGTCGCTGCCCGTTGGCCACCTTAACGGCGACCTTCTTGGAGGCGCCGGCGGCGAGGGTCTCCTCATGAATCACCTCCTGGTCCACGATCACTTCGAACTTGACTTCCCGGTTGCCGTTCCGGTTCTTGTCCGACAGCCCGATGACGGCGGTGAACTCGGCGTACCGGCGTCCCAGGTCGTATTCGGCGTAGACCTGCTTGGCTTCTGACCGCCCGTAGCCCTGCGCGAAGGAAATGCTGTGGACGTAGGTCTTGCCGCTCACGTTAGCGGCACCCTTCTCGGGGGTTTCCCCGCGCAACATCTGCTCGTCGGCCAGATAGACCATGTTGGGCGGGATGCCGTCCGAGGAGGACTCGCCATCCTCGCTGGTGGCATCGTCAAGATCCTGCCTCAGGCCATCCCGCTCCTCGCGCAGCCTGTCGATGTCTAGGACCAGCGTGTCTCGCTCGGTCTTGAGCGTAGCTACCTGCTCAGAGAGACCGGACACCTCGTCAGAGAGCGCCTCCACCCGGCCCTCGGCCTGATCTTTCTGCTGGTTGACCCGCACACTTACCACGCCGAGCACTGCGGTCAGCAGCGTCAGAACTGCGGTGCAGACACCGAGGATGGCGATGATCTTTTTGGTTCGGAGTTCCATAGCGTTTTCCGCCACGGGCCGCGCGTCGCTCGTGCGCCCATCGCCGCTTTGCTCTTCCGCGCGGTTGTCGCGACTCTTCTGCGACATTGAACCTCCGTTGACGATAGCGTCATGTCGACGCGAGACGCTAGCGAAGATCCCACGAAAGAGCAATGGACCTGCCGGATCGGGAACTGACCCGATCAGCCGCTTCGGGCTAGTTTGATCGCACCTAATCAGGCCGTTCGAAGCTAGCGGGTTCACTGATCGATCCAACTTGGAGATGGGGGCTCGCAACCCTTCGGTGATCACTTGGGTGTCGAGTCGGATGGCTCCCTAGAAAGAGCCGTGAGCATGGTCGATGATACGAGCAGGCCATTGGCCTCGACGGCAGGGTGGTCGACCAACTTGAGTTGCTGTCGGCCAGGTCCTCAACTGTGCTGTGAGCTTCTTACTCTACTTCAACCCACGCAATGGTTTGCCGCCGAATCCGGTGCGTGGGTTGAGGAAGAGCAAAGGCGGGAGTGGAGAGGGTGGGTCGCTGGCCCATTCACTCCGTCGGCACCGCAGGACCGGCAGCCCTCTCGGCCAGCCGATGGTCGCTTGTTGGGACAGAGCTCCCGGCCAGTTCCGGAACCGCAGATCAACACCCCGCCACAATGTCGAGAAGCCGACAATCGCGATCTGGACATCGCTGCGACTCTTCGGTTCGTCGACGTTCGACTGTCCGTGCCATATGGGCCGATCCTCCGGATGAGGAAACAGGAATGCCCGGTCGTCGTCCACGGTCGCACCCTCGGGTGTTGCCCCTGTATGTCGGCCCCTGGTAAACAGAGTCAGAACCGCCAGAGGGCGTTCCCTCCCCACGATCGTCATTGATTCATCCGGCGCTAGGAAGTGAGCCATCATATGTCGTTCATCAAAAGGTTCGGGGCGCTGACCCTTGGTGTCTTCCTTCTCGCTGGAACGGCTTGCAGCGGATCCGGGCCGACCGGTAATCAGGACGCTTCGGCGCGGGAGATTACGCTAAACTTCCCGACCGCTCCGCCCCAGGTCGATATGCCTCATCTAATTTGTCTCGATGATGCGGTCGTGGCGTCGATAATCGGACAACCGGTGACCGACAAGAAGACGTCTGAGGACGATTCCGGGCTGTCGGAGTGCTATTACGAATTTGGCTCGGAAAAACTTCTTTTCATGGCGTTCCGACGGAATGTACAACGAACCGGACATCCCGGTCGGGGGATGCCAGCAAATGACCTCGGGCCAGATTTCATCCGGTTTAGAAACCAGGAACAGCATGGCGCGATTTGTGAGGTCTTCGAGCCTACATTGTTCGACGTGGTGATCTACGACTTCCGCACGTCACACGACTCGGGCATGCTGTGCGGATGGGCCAATCAACTGATCAAGCTTCCCTTCCACGAACCGGTGCCCGCCGAACTGGCCATTCCGGCCGAGGGACGCCCCGGAGCCTGCAACTGGCTGGGTGACGCTGATCTCCCGGTGCCGGTCGGGCCTGAGACGACTTTCAGCCGTTACGCACAGCAGACGACGATGTTTGGTCGCCCGTTCGTCCCGGCCCAGGGTTGCCAGGTCACGGCCGGGGATGTGCACGTCTGGTGGTGGGTCTCGGAGTCGCTGCCTGCCGACGATATCGCGCAGGCAGTCAAGGACTACGACTCCGGTGGTGGCCGGCGTGCTGACGTGGGCGATGCCGGGTTCAAGACCTTTCCGCTGGGCATCGCGTGCGTCAAGGGCGATCGCCTGATCGAGGTGGCCATCCAGACGCCCGAGACCGCAGGCCGGGAAGAAGCTGAACTCCGCCTGGCCCAGGCGGTAGTCGCCGCGATCTCCTAACCCGCTGATCAACTAGTGCCCCGTCATGCAGCCTTGAACGGGTAATCCGGATGGCGGATCTTGGATCCGGTGGCGAATCCTGATTTCGGTCTGGCGTGCTGGTTGCGCCAGCGGATGTAGGCGCCGATGGCGGTGTCCTGTTCGGCGTGGGTGCGGTGGTCGGTGCCGTTGAGGGCGAAGTACCTGACGGCGGCGAACTCGGCCTCGATCCAGTTCAGCCACGACGCGTACGTCGGTAGGAACACCAGGTCGATCTGGTTGGCGGCGCACCAGGTACGGACCTCTGGGTGCTTGTGCGGGGAGAAGTTGTCCAGGATCAGGTAGAGCCGGTCGTCTGGCCAGCGGCGGCGCAGGGTCTTGAGGAAACCGAGGAACTCGCGCCAGCGTTTGCGGTCGCGGATGCGGTAGTGCAGGCGTCCGGTGGTCAGGTCGAGGGCGGCGATCATGTGCCGCACGCCCTGGTCGCGGGTGTAGGTGGCCCGTAGCCGCACAGGGTGTGCGACGGGCCGCCAGGCGCGGCCGGGACGGGGTTGCAGGTTCAGCGGCCCGAACTCGTCGACAGACAGCACCCGACCATCAGCTGGTGGATGGTCGTAGAGGTCCAGGATACGGCGCATCTTCGACGTGAAGTCGGGGTCGGTGCTGGCCTTCCACGTCTTGGTGGCCTGCCACGAGATCCCGCGTTCGTGCAGGATCCGGCGGATGGTTTCGATGCTGATCGCTGTGACGTGACCGGCTTCGATGAGGTAGTCGCGCAGCTTGGCCAGGGACCAGCAGGAGAACGGCCGGCCGAGGAAACGGGGGTCGCACCGGGCGATGACACAGATCCAATCGCGGGTCTGCTCATCAATCCGTCTCGGTGCGCCCCCGCTCCATTTTGGGTTCAAGGCGTCGACCCCCCGCTCGTTGAACGCGTGGATCACGTCACGGACGTAGTCCTCGCTGGCCTTGAGCAGGTGAGCGATGTCCGGGGCCGGCTGCCCCTGGGCAGACATCAGCACCACGATCGCCCTGCGCAACTTCACTGGGTCCCTCGCGGTCCGGGTGATCCGCTGCAACCGCTGCCCCTCGGCCATCGACACCTGCCGGACGAACACCTCCGGCCGTCTACCCACCGGCCACCACCTCCCACCACGAGTACTGGGGGACAGCCTGCCCGATACATCCTCAGAACCAGCGGATTACACGATCAACGTTCAAAGACGAGGCACTAGGTTGCGGCGAAGTAGCGGACTTCTGGCGCCCGGGATGCCGCCATACCGCCGAACCGGCGAGTCCACCACAGGAGTGCGGCTAACCGTCAGCTTGCCACGCCGGCCTTGAGCCCATTCATGAAGCTGGCCCAAGAGGAGGCGTCGAAGGTGAGCATCGGGCCGCTGCGGTCCTTGGTGTCACGGACATCCACCGCACCGCCGTCGATCCGGACTTCGACGCAGGCGGCGTTGTTGGAGCTGCGGGAGGACTTGAACCAGCCACGGTCAGGGGCGGGACGAGGGGCCATCACGTCATCTCCTTGGCGATCCGCCGGATCAGCGCCAGCGACTCCGCCGAGCTTAGCGCCCGCTCCCGTGCCTCAGCGAAGGTGACCACGTAGTCCGCGACCCTGCTCGACTGGTCGATGATGTCGCTGGAGGTGAGCACCTCCTGCCAGACGAGTTCGGGCAGCCGGGGCGACGGGAACGACAGGATCTGGAACGGGCCGCCAAGCGCAGGATGCGCCCCGGCGGTGAAGGGCATGACCCTGATCTCGAACTGCTCCGGCCGCTCGGTCAGCAGCCGATCGAGGTGGTCGAGTTGGGCGCGCATCACCTCGGGGCCGCCTACTTGCTGCCGCAGCGCGCCCTCGGCGATCACGGTGGTCAGCCGCAACGGGTGGTCGCCGTCGAGCCGCCGCTGCCGCGCCATTCGCACGGTGACCCGCCGCTCCATCTCGGTCAGCCGGACGTAGGTGTTGCCGCCTCGGATGACCGCGCGGGCGTACTCCTCGGTTTGCAACAGCCCGTGCAACAGTTCGTTGTCATAGGTGCGGATGTGCTCGGCCCCTGCCTCGTAGCCGAGGAAGCGAAGGAACTCGGCCGGGAAGAGCTGTGAGTACTGGTGCCACCAGGCGCGCGTCATGGCGGCCACCCGCAGCTCCTCCAGCTCGGCGGCGTCGGCAGGGTCGATCTCGTACACCGTGACGAGCTGGGCCAGCCGGTCGCCCGGCAGCTTGACCCGCCCGGCCTCCACCCCGGAGATGTACGCCTGGGTGATGCCGCTGGCCCGACCGGCGGCCACCGCCGTCATCCCCACTTCCTCGCGGCGTTCACGCAGCCGCAACCCCAGCTCCCATGCCTGCACGGTCGGGGACACAAGCAACGGCCGCTTGCGGCGCGTCCTTCCGGAGTTCGATGGCATCTCGATCCGCTCCCTCCACTGTCGCATCTACGGCGCTCACAATATCCGTCAAAGCTTTCTCGCGATAGGTTCTTGATATAAATAGCGGTATCGGCGATGCTGCCACGGGGAGCTTCACTGTCCACAAGGAGGCGGCATGTTGAGCGAGATCAGGTGGTTTCCTCGGGAGCCGGAGGTGCGGCACGCCCTGTCGCTCTGCCGGGTGGTCGACGCCAGCACCCGGGACGAGTGGTACGACCTGCTCGGGGTCATCCGGGTGCCGGTGCGCCCACAGACGCCGGAGACGCCGCACGATCGGCTTCGGGACTGGGCGCTGGCCACCCTGAGAGCCGGTGGCTACGGCTTCGGACGCTACTACGCGAGCCTCTCCACGCTCGACCAGGACGGCGAGCCGGACAAGTTGATCGCGGAGGAGAACATCAACTGGTCCGGCAGCGAAGCCCTGGTCCCGGCCGACCGATCAACCGACGGGTGAAACGTCACCCGCGCGAACCCTATGGACACCGAGATGATCGAGCGGGCTGCCCTGGTCGCCCTACTCCGTCGCCCTCATGCAGGCTGGCCGGAGACGACGCTGCAGATCCAGGAGAACGGCAGCGCCAAGGCCGTCCTTGACCACACAGTCGGCCATTCCGCCACGCTCTTCCCGGATGCGGATTCGGCAACCAGTCTGCTCGACGCTGCCGCCGCCGAGATCGCCGAGTGGCAGGCAGAGGGGATCGGCGTCCACGCCTTCTTCGACGCCACCTACCCGGCCCAACTGCTCGGCATCCGGGAGATGCCACCGCTCCTGTTCAGCCGAGGTGATTTGCGGGTTCATGACCGGGCGGTCGCCCTCGTCGGCAGCCGCAAGGCAAGCAGGGACGGGCTACGGATCGCCCGAGCGTGTGCCACCACCTTGGTAGGGCGTGGCGTGACCGTGGTCAGCGGGCTCGCCACCGGCATCGACACCGCCGCTCACACCGCCGCACTGGAGGCAGGAGGCCGCACCGTCGCCGACGTGGGGCTGGTGATCTCGCAGTTCTGGCCTGACACCCCGCCGAGCCGCCAGAGTTTTCCCATGCGCAACGCCGTCATGAGCGGATACGCAGTCGCGACTGTCGTCGTCGAAGCAGGCGAGACCAGCGGAGCACGCGTCCAGGCCCGGCTCGCCCTCCAGCACGGTCGTCCCGTCGTTCTCACGAGTCAGGTCATGCAGTGCGACTGGGCCAAGGCGTTCGCCGAAAAGCCCGGCGTCTACGTCGTCCACGGCACCGCACAGCTGCTAGAAGCCGTCGATGACATCCTCAGCTACCAACCTACCGAAGCTGGCCTGGAGAACTTCCCTGACTTCGCACTCCACTGCTGAACACTGACCGAAGAGTCTCGCCTGGCGTCGATGCGGCCGCCCCCTGGAAGGTGCCGCAGCGGCCGGTTCCCCTGGTGTCGTTCCTAACCGCTACGGTCACCTCCATGAATGGGGAGGGTGTGCTCGCCGCACCGGATGAGCGGGGGATCCGCGCCGAGCTGCAGAAACTGGTCCTGGATGACCTGCTCGGGCCGCTCCACGGTGCGGCGGAGGAGTTTCCGACCAGGGAGAATCCGCTCGATCGCTACCTGCTCGGTCGACTCGCTCCCAACGGTGAGTCGGTTGACCCGTCCGATCAGGACACCCTCGATGAGGCCACTGTGTCCGATCCGGTGGAGGGGGGTGCCGAGCCGAGCGCCCCGAGCCTGCCCAGCATGGCGCCCTCCGCGATCGGCTTCACCACCTCCGTGCCGGTGTCGGTCACCCAGCTACGGCTCACCGCTGCCTGGGGCAGCTACGACATGGGGGTGTCGGATCGGGAGGAGCACGCCGGGCAGCGGGTCTGGCGACGGCACCAGCGCGGCGGCCCGGTGACGGTGACCCTGAGTGAGGGGTTGCTGGCTCCGGAGCCGGTCGACACGGCTCAGCCGAAGGTGGTGGTGCGTGGTCGGGCACGTCGCCTGGGCGAGCACTGGCTGGTCTCGCTCTTCCTGGAGAACCGGCAGCACAGTCCGTCGCCTCGGGACCCCAAGCAGTGGATCTTCCAGGTGGAGCTGAGCGCTACCGGCCCCGAGGAGGGCGAGCCGGTCTTCGTGCCCCGGCCGGAACAGGTCTCCGGTGGTGATGCCGCAGATCAGGCCGAGCGGCGTCGGCTGGCCATGGCCTACCGCTTCCAGCCAGAGTTCGCGGTGGGGCACGGCACGGCCGTCTCGGCCGAGGTGGCGCCCTCCGATCCACTCCTAGCCCACAGGATCTGCACCACCACCGTTCCCGTCCACGAGATGCCCTTCACCGACGTGCCCGACAGCAGGCAGGACAAGGATCTGCTGCCCGAGCTGGCCGAGGTGGAGCTGGACATGAAGCGGCTGGCCGAGTTGGCCGAGGCCGGGCCCGCTGCGACGTTGACCAGGGCGCTACGGCCCCTCGTCGCCGGCTACCGCAGGTGGATCACCAAGAACGAGGCGAGCGCCGGCGACCCGGCGCGACGACTCGACGAGTACCGCCCGGAGGTGCGGGAGGCCCTGCGTGACGCGCGGACCTCGGCCGACCGGATCGAAGCCGGCATCAACCTGCTGGCCGCAGATCCGACGGCGCGCGAGGCGTTCGGCTTCGCCAACCGGGCGATGTATCTGCAACGTGTGCACACCGTGGCCGCCAGTCGCCGACGGGAGGATCCGAAGACTGCGCTGGCGGATGCGGTAGCTGCCGTCGACCAGCCGGACAACCACCGGTGGCGGCCGTTCCAGTTGGCCTTCGTCCTGCTCAACCTGCCGGCGCTGGCCGACCCCCGGCACCCGGAGCGCAGTGCCGACACCGACCAGGCCATCGCCGACCTGCTGTGGTTCCCCACCGGTGGCGGCAAGACCGAGGCGTACCTCGGCCTCACCGCCTTCGCCATCGCGGTACGCCGTCAGCAGCCGGAGTACCCCGGGTTGACCGGCCGCGACGGGCTGACGGTGCTGATGCGCTACACCCTGCGCCTGCTCACGATCCAGCAGTTCGAGCGGGCGGCCACCCTGATCTGCGCGGCGGAGACCCTGCGCCGCGCAGATCCGCAGACCTGGGGCGAGACGCCGATCCGCATCGGGTTGTGGGTCGGGGGCCGGGTCACCCCGAACCGCACCCAGGACGCCAAGGAGTGGCTGGATCAACGGCGGCAGAATCGCCCCAACCGGGGGGTCGGTTCGCCGCATCAGCTCACCAGTTGCCCCTGGTGCGGCACCAGGATCGACCCGGGTCGACACATCGTCGTGGAGCGGGAGCCCTGGCGCACCCTGGTGCTCTGCCCGGACGTGGACTGCCCGTTCAGCACCCTGGGCGGCTTCTCGCTCCCCGAGGACCAGCGGGGGCTTCCGGTGCTCCTGGTCGACGAGGAGATCTATCGACACCCACCGGCCCTGGTGATCGCCACCGTCGACAAGTTCGCCCAACTGCCGTGGAAGGGTGAGACCGCCACCCTCTTCGGCCGGGTGCACAAACGCTGCGAGCAGCACGGCTACCTGACCGAGGACCTCGAAGCCACCGACTGGGAGCGCCGGCGACACCGGCCGGGAAACCGGGTGCTCCCCTGCCCGCCGCTGCGCCCGCCGGACCTCATCATCCAGGACGAGCTGCACCTGATCTCCGGCCCGCTCGGTTCGCTGGTCGGGCTCTACGAGACCGCAGTGGACCGGCTGGCCAGTTGGGAGCCAGAGCCCGGGCACCTGTCCCGACCCAAGGTGATCGCCTCGACGGCCACCATCCGCCGCGCGCAGCAGCAGATCGGCGCGTTGTTCCACCGGCGGACCCAGGTCTTTCCGCCGCCGGGGCTGGACGCCGCCGACAGCTTCTTCGCCCGGCAGCGCGAGCACGAGCAGAAGCCGGGTCGCCGCTACGTCGGCATCTGCGCGCACGGCAACCGGCTCCGGTCAACCCTGATCCGGGTGTACGTCTCGGTGCTCGGCGCGGCGCAGAAGCTCCACGACAAGTACGGCGGCAACCCGGTCACCGACCCGTACATGACCCTGGTCGGATACTTCAACAGCCTGCGTGACCTGGGTGGTATGCGGCGGGTGGTCGAGGACGACATCTCCACCCGACTCACCCGCGCGGACGAACGCGGACTGGCCCGGCGCTACGACCCGCACCTGGAGGAGTTGACCTCCCGGATGTCCTCCGACGCGATCCGGCCCCTGCTGGACCGGCTCGCGGTGCGGTTCTCCGGCACCCGAGCCAAGGGCGGGCAACGGCCGATCGACGTACTCCTCGCCACCAGCATGATCTCCGTCGGTGTCGACATCGATCGGCTCGGCGTGATGGTGGTCGCCAATCAGCCGAAGTCGGCCGCGGAGTACATCCAAGCCACCAGCCGGGTCGGCCGACGGGCCCCGGGGCTGGTCTTCACCGTCTACAACTGGGCCCGGCCGCGCGACCTGTCCCACTATGAGCGGTTCGATCACTTCCACGCCACCGTCTACCGGCAGGTCGAGGCCCTGTCGGTGACCCCCTTCGCCGAGCGGGCCATCGACCGGGGTCTGACCGGGGTGCTGGTAGCGCTGATCCGCGACCTGGAGGACACCTACAACGGCAACCTTCGGGCCCGGGACTTCGACCGGCACAGTCAGCTCGCCGAGCACGTCGTGAGTTTCCTCAAGCGGCGCAGCACGGTGGCCGCCGACAACACCATCAGCCGGCGGGTGGTGGACGAGTTGGAGGCCCGTCTGGACCTCTGGGCCCGGGAACGGATGCGACCCGCGCGGCGGCTGGCCTACGACAAGCCGTACCACAGCGACGACATCGCCGGGCTGCTGCACCGCCCGGACGAGGGCCGGTGGGAGCAGACCACCTGCCCCACCTCGCTGCGCGACGTGGAACCCGGCATCCAACTCCAACTGCAACTCGCCGCCCTCGACGAGGAGCCCCCGCCGTTCCTCCCGCCCGTCGTGAACGCGCCCGGAGGTGCCTCGTGACCGGTCCGCAGCAACGCAGCCTCCGGGTCGGGGCGCTGCGCCCCAACCAACTCCTGCACACCTACGGCGTCGGGTCGGTGGCCGACCTGCCCAGCCTGTCCGTGCTGACCCTCGGGTTGGCGCACTGGGACCTCACCCACTCCGCCCCGGTCGTCGAGGAACGGCTGCTGGCGGCGCTCCGGCGCAGACTCGGCGATCAGGTGGAGAGCCTGCGCCTGCCGCCGCACCTGCCGGAGACCTCCGACCCCTTCGCCGACTGGACCCGGGTGGGCGTGCCGGTGACCCTCTTCCCCACCTGGCTGCGGTGCTCCGACACCCGGTGCAACCGGCTGGCTCCGGTCACCTCCGGGCTGTTCGAGCTGCTCTCCTCCCCCTTCCAGCCGGACAAGGCCCGCTACGTGCACAGCTGCCGGGGCAACGGCCCGTCCCGGCCCACCGCAGTGCCCGCCCGTTTCGTGCTGGCCTGCGACAACGGCCACCTGGACGACTTCCCCTGGTCGTATGTCGCACACAAAGGGACCGATCCCGGCCCCGGGCACACCCTCAAGCTCACCGAGCGCGGCAGCACCGGTGAGACGACCAACATCATCATCAACTGCGAGTGCGGGGCCGCCCAGGCGATGTCCCAGGCGATCGGCAAGCCCGCCGAGCGGAACCTTCCCGCCTGTCGGGGCCGTCACCCCCACCTGGGCACCTACGACGAGCGCTGCGGCGCCGCCACCCGGACCCTGGCCCTCGGTGCCACGAACAGTTGGTTCGCGATGCAACTGCGCGTCATCAGCCTCCCCCGGGCCGAGACCCCGGTCGACCAGGTGGTCGCCGACAACTGGAGGGACCTGGGCGTGCTCGCCGGGCTGAACGCCGAGATCGCCAAGCAGATCATGCAGTCCCAGGTCTGCTGGCCCGAGTTGAAGCCGTACGGCGTCGACCGGGCCTGGGAGGCCATCCAACGGCACGCCGCCGCCGAAGGCACCGACGGCCCAAGCCACGACGACACCGATCTGCACACGCCCGAATGGCTCGCCTTCACCTCCGGCCGCACCTTTGAACTGCCCGACTTCACCACCCGGCCGGAGCCGGTACCGGCCCAGCATCGGGATTGGCTGCGGGACGTGGTCCTCGTTCCCCGGCTGCGGGAGGTCGCCGCACTGTACGGCTTCACCCGGATCGACGCCCCCGAGTGGGTGGTTCTCGACACCCCGGACCGGCGGCGGGCCCCGCTGACGGTCGGCCGGCCCACCTGGCTGCCCTGCGCGGAGATGCGCGGGGAGGGGATCTTCCTGCGCCTAGCCGAGGACCGGATCGTCGAGTGGGAACACCGCCCGGAGGTCAAGCGGCGCGAGAAGATGTTGACCGTCGCCCACGACCGCTGGCGGGCCTCGCGGAACATGGACCCGAATCCGCATCCCGGGCTGCGATACGTCCTGCTGCACACGTTCGCGCACGTGCTCATCCGTGAGCTGGCTCTGGAATGCGGCTACAGCGCCGCCGGCATCCGGGAACGCATCTACCCCGGAACGGACGACACTTCCGCCGCTGGAATCCTGCTCTACACCTCGGCACCCGACAGCGAGGGCACCCTGGGCGGGCTCGTCTCCCTGGGGCGCACCGACCGGCTGGGCGCGCTCATCGAACGCGCCCTGGAGGCCGCCCGGCTGTGCAGCTCGGATCCGCTCTGCGCGGAACACGACCCGAGGGTGCACTCCCGGCTGTCCGCCGCCGCCTGCCACGCCTGTCTCTTCGCCGCCGAGACCTCCTGCGAACGAGGCAATCACTACCTGGACCGGGCCCTGCTCGTCGACACCCTCACCGATCCCGGCTCCGGCTTCTTCACCGCATGAGTCACGAGCGATTCGCCGAGGTGATCGCCGACCTCGCCACCGCCCTCCCCGCCGACCACATCGCCGCCTGGGCCGGTGTGCTCGGCAGCGTGGACCGGGAGCCGGACGCCGCCCTGGCGGTCGACCTCATCGCGGCCCGGCCCGGGTTCTCGGTAGCCACCCAGGCCACCAGGCTGATCACCGCCTGGCAGGCCGAGGCGCCCGACCTGCCCGGCTCGGCGGTGGCTCTCGCGCTGCGGGGTGCCGCAGTCATGCAGCAGCGGGTCGAAACACAACGGACCCGGTTGGTGGTCAGCGGCCCGACCAGCCCTGCCGTACCGGTCCGGCTGACCAGTTCCGTGATCGTGCAGGTCATCCGCGAGGCCCGGAGCCGTCTGCTGGTGGCGAGCTTCGCCGCGTACCGGGTGCCCGAGGTCGTCGCCGAGTTGCGCTCGGCGGCGCACCGGGGCGTACACATCGATCTGATTCTGGAAAGCTCGGCCGAGGACGGGGGTGCCCTGCGGGGATCGTCCGGGGCCGCAGCCGCCTTCGCCGCCGTACGCGAGCAGGCCAACTTCTGGCACTGGCCGGGAGCCCGCCGCGCCGCCGACGGAAGCCCGCGCGCCGCACTGCACGCGAAGTTCGTCGCCGCCGACGACCGGCAAGCGGTGATCACCAGCGCCAACCTCACCGGCCGGGCGCTGTCCGACAACATCGAGGTCGGGGTGATGCTCAACGATCCGCAGGTCGTCGGGCGGCTCGTCGCGCACTTCCGGGCCCTCACCGACCCGCGCACCGGCCCGCTGGAGCGGCTCACCTGAACCCGCCTGGGCGGTGCGGCAGGTGGTGGTCGGGTCAGCTGGGCCAGGCGCGTAGGAGCAGGTCGCGGGTGTCGCCGAGCAGTTGCGGCAGGACCTTGGTACGCCCGATCACCGGCATGAAGTTGGCGTCACCGCCCCACCGGGGCACCACGTGCTGGTGCAGGTGGGCGGCGATGCCCGCGCCGGCCACCCCGCCCTGGTTCATCCCCAGGTTGAAGCCGTGGGCGTTGCTGACCTTGCGGATCACCCGCATGGCGGTCTGGGTGAAGGAGGCCAACTCGATGGTCTCCGGCTCGTCCAGGTCGGTGTAGTCGGCCACGTGCCGGTAGGGGCAGACCAGCAGGTGACCCGGGTTGTACGGGTACAGGTTGAGCACCACGAAGACGTGCTCGCCCCGGGCCACCACCAGGCTCTCCTCCTGGGATCGGCCGGGGGCCAGGCAGAAGGGGCAGCCGGAGGGCTTCTCGTAGCCCCCCTCGGGCCGATCCTCACCGGAGATGTAGGTCATCCGGTGGGGGGTCCAGAGCCGGTCCAGCCCGTCTGCCATGTCCCTGTCGGTGTGCTGCTCGTCCGCCCCAGTCACACGGCGATCCTACGTACCGCGCGGGGGTGGTCCGCCACCCGCACCGTGCGGTGCCCGACGACCGCGACCGCCGCTGAGGCCCGTTCGCAGATGGAAACAAGGATTTATTGACGATTACATCGACATCGATGAAACTTTCAGTCCCCTTACCTCGAAGATCGTCGATTTGGAGTTGCTGTGGAACGACGTACCGTCCGGCACCGTCTGGGGCGCGCCCTCACCGCCTGCGTACTGGCCGCACTGGCCAGCCTGGCAGCGGTGGCCGCCACCGGCACCCCCGCCCAGGCCGACGCCTGCTACACCTGGGGCCGAGCCCTCTCCTCCGGCATGACCGGCGAGGACGTACGCCAGTTGCAGATCCGGGTCTCCGGCTACCCCGGCTACGGCGCGGTGCTCACCCTGGACGGGGCGTACGGTCCCGCCACCCGGTCGGCGGTGATCCGCTTCCAGCAGGCCTACGGCCTGGCCGCCGACGGGGTGGCCGGCACGCAGACCTTCAACCAGATCTACGCCCTGCAGGACTCGGACTGCACCCCGGTCAGCTTCAGCTACGCCGAGTGGAACCGGTGCAACAGCGACTGGTCCGGCGGCGCGGTCTCGGCCAGCACGGCACGGTTCAACGCCCTGGTCTCCATGTGGAAGCTCCAGGCGATGCGCCGGGCCATGGGCAACTCACCGCTCTACCTCAGCAGCGGATTCCGCAGCTACTCCTGCAACAGCGCGGTCGGCGGCGCCGCAAACAGCCGACACCTGTACGGCGACGGGATCGACCTGGTCGGGTCGCACTCCTTCTGCGCACTCGCCCAGCAGGCCCGCAACCACGGGTTCACCAACATCCTCGGCCCGGGATACCCCGGACACAACGACCACACCCACCTGGGCAACACGCCCAGCCGGTCCTGGTCGGCACCGAGCTGCGGGATCTGAGACCCCCATGCGACGGCGGCCCCACCGAACGGGGGGCCGCCGTCGTGGCGGGTCAGGCGGCCGAGGGGCCGATGTTGGTGCGGGACTTCACCACGTCCAGGACGTGGGTCACCGCCTCGGCCAACGGCACCCCGTTGCGCTGCGAGCCGTCCCGGTAGCGGAAGGAGACCGTGCCGGCGGCCACGTCGTCGTCCCCGGCGATCACCATGAACGGGATCTTCTGCTGCTGGGCGGTACGGATCTTCTTCTGCATCCGGTCGTCACCGGCGTCCACCTGGGCCCGGATGCCCTCGGCGCGCAGCGCGGCGACGAAGCCGTGCAGGTAGTCCGCGTGGTCGTCCCGGATCGGGATGCCGACCACCTGCACCGGGGCCAGCCAGGCCGGGAAGGCACCCGCGTAGTGCTCGGTGAGCACCCCGAAGAACCGCTCGATCGAGCCGAACAGGGCCCGGTGGATCATCACCGGCCGCTGCCGGGTGCCGTCCGCGGCCTGGTACTCCAGGTTGAAGCGCTCCGGCAGGTTGAAGTCGACCTGGATGGTGGACATCTGCCAGGTCCGGCCGATGGCGTCCTTGACCTGCACGGAGATCTTCGGGCCGTAGAAGGCCGCGCCGCCCGGGTCCGGCACCAGGGCCAGGCCGGACTCCTCGGCGGCCGAGCGCAGGGCCTCGGTGGCCCGCTCCCAGTTCTCGTCGGTGCCGACCGACTTCTCCGGGTTACGGGTGGACAGCTCCAGGTAGAAGTCGTCCAGGCCGTAGTCGCGCAGCAGTTCCAGCACGAAGGCCAGCAGCGACTTCAGCTCGCCGGCCATCTGCTCCTCGGTGCAGAAGATGTGCGCGTCGTCCTGCGTCATGCCGCGTACCCGGGTCAGGCCGTGCACCACGCCGGACTTCTCGTACCGGTAGACCGTGCCGAACTCGAACATCCGCAGCGGCAGTTCCCGGTAGGAGCGACCACGGGAGCGGAAGATCAGGTCGTGCATCGGGCAGTTCATCGGCTTGAGGTAGTAGCTGGCGCCCTCCACCTCCATGGGCGGGAACATGCCGTCGGCGTACCAGTCCAGGTGCCCGGAGACCTCGTACAGGTGGCCCTTGGTGATGTGCGGGGTGTTGACGAACTCGTACCCGGCCTGCTCGTGCTTGAGCCGCGAGTAGTTCTCCATCTCCCGGCGGATGATGCCGCCCTTGGGGTGGAAGACCGCCAGGCCGGAGCCCAGCTCGTCCGGGAAGCTGAACAGGTCCAGGTCCGCCCCGAGCTTGCGGTGGTCGCGCCGGGCGGCCTCCTCCAGCAGCTTCAGGTACGCCTTCAGCTCGTCGCGGGTCGGCCAGGCGGTGCCGTACACCCGCTGCAACTGCGGGTTGCGCTCCGACCCCCGCCAGTACGCGGCGGCCGAACGCATCAGCTTGAACGCGCCGATCAGCCGGGTGCTCGGCAGGTGCGGGCCCCGGCACAGGTCCGACCAGCAGACCTTGTCCTCGTTGGCGGCCAGGTTGTCGTAGATGGTCAGCTCACCGCCGCCGACCTCCATCACCTCGGAGGAGTCCAGCCCTTCGCCCTTGACGTCGATCAGTTCCAGCTTGAACGGCTCGGCGGCCAGCTCGGCCTTCGCCTCGTCCAGGCTGTCGAACCGGCGCCGCCGGAACCGCTGCCCGGACTTGATGATCTCCTGCATCCGCTTCTCGAGCTTGGCCAGGTCGTCCGGCTGGAACGGCTTGTCGACCGCGAAGTCGTAGTAGAAGCCGTTGTCGATCGGCGGGCCGATGCCGAGCTTGGCCTCCGGGAAGATGTCCTGCACCGCCTGGGCGAGGACGTGCGCGGTCGAGTGCCGCAGCACGTTCAGCCCGTCCGGCTCGTTGAGCGCGACCGGCTCGACGACGGTGTCCTCGGCCGGGCACCAGTCCAGGTCGCGCAGCATCCCCTGCGGGTCGCGGACCACCACGATCGCCTTCGGGCCACTGGTGGGCAGTTCGGCGGCGGCCACCGCGTCGGCCGCCGTCGTCCCGGCGGCGACGACGACGGGGTCGGCCACGGCGGGGGTACGGGGTGCGGACACGGGAGACTCCTCGCAGCAGATGTGACGGTAGGTGCCGATCTCGGCTCCCTGTGATGCTATCGGTCGCCCCGCAGGCGAGCGCCGCCGACACCGGCCGGGGGCCCGCTGCCCCCGGCTGGAACCAGGGCCGGCCGTCGTTGAACCTTTCCGGCCCGGCATCCGAACTACCTGGTGTGACCGGAGTCGGTTCCGGTCCTGGAACAGGGATGGGGACCCGGATGGCGAGGACGTGCGGTGGAGGCCGTCGACGCCGGGGTGGGCCAGTCGCCGTACTGGTCACCGCGCTGGTGCTGCTCTGGCCGGCGGCGGCCTGGGCCGACGGGGTGAGCTTCACCCCTACCGAGGCGCAGCAGGGCAACTCGGTGAAGATGGAGTTCACCGTGCCGGACGAACGGCCGGGGGTGCGTACCGAACGCATCGAGATCCGGATGCCGGTGGACCCGCCGATCGCGGAGGTCTATCCGCTGTCGGTGCCCGGCTGGGCGCCGACCATCACCCCCCGCAGGCTGGAGGTGCCGGTGGCCGGTCTGCACGGCCCGCCGACCGATGTCGTCACGGCCGCCCTGACCTGGACCCGGGCCCCCGGTCCGGCGGAGGCCGGTCCGGCCCGGCTGGTGTTCTCGATGGCCCCCCTGCCCCAGGCCGAGCAGGTGACCTTCGAGCTGACCCAGACCTACGCCGACGGGCTCCAGGTGCACTGGGGTACCGGGCCCGGTCAGCGTCCGCTGCCGCCGCTGACCCTGACCCCGGGCGATCCGGCCTACCCCGCGCACGGCGGACACGGCACCGCCCCGACCGCCGGGTCGGCCGCCCCGGGCGACACCGGTCCGAACGCCAACAGTCTGCTCGCCGCCGGTCTGGTCGCCGGTCTGGGTGGCGGCGCGGTGGTGGGCTGGCTGATCAGTCGGCGCCGTCGCGGCGAGACCATCGACCGCTCGGTGCTCGCCGAGGAACCGACGGGACCGCCCGCCGAGCGGGAAGGCTCGGAGCAGCCGACAGACCAGGAAGGCCCGGCGCAGGTCGCCGAGCGGGAGCAACCGGCCCGCGCCGGGCGCTGAGCCGACCTCAGTCGACCCAGTCGGGTAGCGGCTCCCGGGCCGCCAGCCAGGCGGTGGGCACTCCGCCGGGGGTACCCACCGAGGTGTATCCGGCCACCACCCCGCCGACGATGGCGGCCGTGGTGTCCACGTCCCCGCCCGCCTCGACACAGGCCCGTACCGCCGAGGGGTAGTCCGCCAGGTGGGTGGCGGCCACCCAGAGGGTGAAGGCCACGGTGTCCTGCGCGGTGACCCGGGCGCCGTTGCCGAGGGCCGCCACGACCTCGGCGAGGGGACGGCCGAGCAGCCCACCGGCCCGGCGTACGCCCTGGTGCACCTCGGTCGCCGGGTCCAGGGCGGCGGCCACCGCGGCGAGCAGCCGGGCCGGGGCGGGCCGGTCCCCGTCCAGGCGGGCCCGGGCGGCCAGCGAGGCGGCCACGGCCACGGCCACCGCCCCGGCGATGCCCTCCGGGTGGGCGTGGGTCACCTCGGCCGAGGCCCGGGCCTGGGCGGCGGCCCGGTGGGTGGAGTCGGCGAAGTAGGCCCCCAGGGGCGCGACCCGCATCGCCGCGCCGTTGCCGCAGGAGCCCTGCCCGTCGAAGGCGGAGGCGGCGGCGACCGGCCAGGGGGTGCCGGTACGGATCAACCGCAGGATGCGCACCGCACCCGGGCCGTAACCCCGGTACGGCTCGCACCGCTGGGCGAAGTCGACCGCCAGGGCGTCCCGGTCGATGCCGCCGGCCTGGGCGAGTGCGGCCACCACCGAGCAGGCCATCTCGGTGTCGTCGGTCCACTGCCAGGGCGGCGGCGGGAGCAGACCGGCCGCCAGATCGCCGGGGGCCCGGCCGGGTACGAAGAACTGGGAGCCCAGGGCGTCGCCGACCGACAGCCCGGCGAGACTGTCCCGGGCCAGCATCAGTCGGGTGTCCGGATAGAGGGTGAAGGTCATCGTTGGAACAGCTTGGCGGGTTCCGGGGTGGGCCGCAACAACGCTCGGTGCGCCGCGCCGAGTACCGTGCTGGGGTGGCCACCGTCCTCCTGGTCGAAGACGATCATGTCGTACGCGGCGCGATGCTTCGCTCCCTCACCGATCGGGGCCACGCGGTGCACGCGGTGGGCAGCGCCCTGGACGCCCTGCGTCGGGTCGCCGCGGAGGCACCTGACCTCGTCGTGCTCGATCTGGGGCTGCCGGATCTGGACGGCTCGGACGCCCTGCGGATGTTGCGCGGCATCACGGACGTGCCGGTCATCATCGCCACCGCCCGCGACGACGAGCAGTCCGTGGTCCGGCTGTTGCGCGCCGGGGCGGACGACTACATGGTCAAGCCGTTCACCGGGGCCCACCTGGACGCCCGGATCACCAGCGTGTTGCGCCGGGTGGGGCGGGCCAGTCGGGCGGAGCAGCCGGCGGTGCTCACCGTCGGTGGCCTGCGGGTGGACCTCGGCGAACGCAGCGCGCAGTTGGACGGGGCGGCGCTGGCGCTGACCCGAAAGGAATTCGACCTGCTGGCGTATCTCGCCGCCCGCCCCGGCCGGGTAGTGTCCCGGCGGGAGCTCTTGGAGGAGGTATGGCGGCAGCCATCGGTCGGCGAGGATCAGACCATCGACGTTCACCTGTACTGGCTACGGCGCAAAATGGGCGAGTCCGCGGCGAAGCCGCGCTACCTGCGCACCGTGCGGGGGGTGGGCTTTCGGCTGGTCGCCCCGGACTGAGGCGGTCGCTGGCCCTGTTGACGGCCGGGATGGGCGTCCTGCTGGCGCTGGCCTTCCTGGTGCCGCTGGGGCTGACCCTGGGCGCACAGGCCCGGGAGGAGGCGATCGCCGACGCGGCCCGGCGCAGCGCCCTGGTGACCGGGGCCCTGGCGGTCAGCACGAAGCCCGAGGTGGTGGCCCGGGCGATCGACGCCAGTAGCGATGATCCGGCTACCCGCCCGGTCGTGCACGGCCTGAAAGACGTCCCCTCGACCGGACGCGCCGACGCCGGGCAGTTGGCGCAGGCCCGCTCCGAGCGGCGGTCGATGGTGCTGGACGTCGACGGGGGCGTGGTGCGGCTGGATCCGGTGGTGCTGGCCGACCGTACCGCCGTGGTGGAGGTCTTCGTTGCGGAGTCCGCGCTGGGCGAGGGCGCCGGCACCCGGTGGCTGCTGCTCGCCGGGGTGGCCGTGGCCCTGGTGGGCGCCGCCGTGCTGGTGGTGGACCGGGTGGCCGCCCGGGCCGTGGACGCCACCCGGGATCTGGTCAAGGCGGCCCTCGCGGTGAGCGACGGTGACCTGGGGGTACGCGTCGAACCCAGCGGCCCCCGGGAACTGGCCGAGGCGGGCCACGCCTTCAACCGGATGGCGGAGCGCTTCGTCGCGGCCCGTACGGAGGAACGGGAACTCGTGGCGGATCTGTCGCACCGGCTGCGTACCCCGCTGACGGTGTTGCGTCTGGATGCCGAGGCCCTGGAGTCCGACGACACCAGCGTGGGCTCGTTCAGCCAGGCCGAACTGGATCACCGGCGGGGAATCCGGCGGATCCGGCAGGCGATCGTCACCCTGGAGGGTGAGATCGACACCCTGATCAAGACCACCCGCAAGGCGGTGGCCACCGAGGCCGGTCCGGCCATGTGCGACGTGAGCGAGGTGGTCCGGGAGCGGATGGTCTTCTGGGCCGCCCTGGCGGGTGACCAGAACCGCCCGCACCGGGTGATCGGGGCCCAGTTGCGCATCCCCGCGCCGGTGCCCCGGGCGGAGCTGGCCGCCGCCCTCGACGCGGTGATCGGCAACGTGTTCCGCTACACCCCGCAGGGCACCGCCTTCGAGGTGGCGGTCTCTCGGCGCGACGGGTACGTGGCCATCCGGATCGACGACGCCGGACCGGGCATCGCCGATGCCGACCGGGCCCTGCGCCGGGGCGCCAGCGACCAGGGTTCCACCGGCCTGGGGTTGGACATCGCCAAGCGGGTGGCGTTGCAGGCCAACGGGTCGGTGAGCATCGACCGGGCGCGGCTGGGCGGGGCCAGCGTGGTGATGCTGCTGGCCGACCCGGAGGCGACACCCCGGCAGGTCAGCCGGTTCGGCCTGGTGGGCCGGATGGCCCGGGAGCAGAAGAGCAGTGGACGCCGGTGGCCCCGACAGCGTCCGACGGACACCTGAATCGCCGGAAGATCCCCGGGTGACCGTTCGGGCTGTGCCCCGGCGCAAGTCTTCCTTAGATCCGGATTAATCCCCACCCGGTACCGGCCGAGCACTGTCAGGATTCGGTGCGAAACCAGCAGTTCCCCCGGCCTTCCGCTCCCAGCGCACCGGCCGGTGGAGCCGTGCGCGCGGCGGGAGACACGGTCCCCCCACGTACCTGTCTTCCGCCGCGCGCCCCTCGATCGGCTCGGGTCTCTCAGGCCGACGCGGCGGCCAGGTAGGCGTCGATCTCGTCGAGGATCTGCCGCTTGCCGGTCTCGTCGAGGAAGGACGCGGTCACCGCGTTGCGGGCCAGTTGCGCCACCTGCGCCGGGCCGGCCTCCAGCAGACGGGCGGCCACGGCGTACTCGTCGTTGAGGGTGGTGCCGAACATCGGCGGGTCGTCGGAGTTGATGGTGACCAGCAGCCCGGCCTCGATCAGGCGGGGCAGCGGGTGCTCCTCGATGCGGGGCACCGCCCGGGTCCGCACGTTCGAGGTCGGGCACACCTCCATCGGGATCTGCCGCTCGGCCAGGTACTCCAGCAGCCTCGGGTCTCCGGCGGCGGAGATGCCGTGCCCGATCCGCTCGGCCCCCAGCTCGCGCAGGGCGTCCCAGACGGTCTGCGGGCCGGTGGTCTCCCCGGCGTGCGGCACCGAACGCAGCCCGGCCGCCCGGGCCTGGTCGAAGTAGGGCTTGAACTGCGGGCGCGGCACCCCGATCTCGGGCCCGCCGAGGCCGAAGCTGACCAGCCCCTCCGGTCGCTGCTCCAGGGAGATCCGCAGGGTCTCCTCGGCGGCGGCCAGGCCGGCCTCTCCCGGGATGTCGAAGCACCAGCGCAGCTCGATGCCGAAGTCGGCGGCGGCCCGCTTGCGGGCGTCCTCGATGGCCTCGCAGAAAGCCGCAGCGGGGATCCCCCGGCGCACGTGCGAGTACGGCGTCACCGTCAGCTCGGCGTAGCGGACCTGCTGGCGGGCCAACTCGCGGGCCACCTCGTGGGTGAGGATCCAGACGTCCTCCTGGTCGCGGATCAGATCCACGACGCTGAGGTACAGCTCGATGAAGTGCGCGAAGTCACGGAACACGAAGTAGTCGGCCAGCAGTTGCGGATCCGCCGGGACCGGGGTGCGTCCCTCGTGCCGGGCGGCCAACTCGGCCACGATCCGGGGCAGGGCGGAGCCGACGTGGTGCACGTGCAGCTCCACCTTGGGCAGTCCGGCGATGAAGGTGGGCAGATCGGTCACAGACTCTCCTGGGCGCTGGCGCCGGTTCGGGCGACGACGAAGATCCGGCGGAACGGGAAGTACACCTGCCCCTGCCGCACCGGGTACGCCTCGGTCAGGCGTACCCCCAGGGCGGCCCGGAAGGCCGACCAGCGGGCCGGGTCCAGCGCGGCCCGGACCGGACGCAGGGCGGTGCCCTCCATCCAGGTCAACACCGGATGGTCCGCGTCGGGCGGGGCCGCCAGCAGGTGCACATAGACAGTCTCCCAGGCGTCCACCGCACAGTCGGCATCGACCAGCGACTCGGCGTAGTCGACCAGTTCGGCGACCGGTTCGGCGCGCAGCAACGGAAGCAGGTCGGCCTGCCAGGCCGGGTCTGCGGCGACCTCGCGCAGCGCGCGGTGCGATCCGGCGGTGAAGTTGCCCGGCATCTGCACGGCCAGCCAGGCACCGGGCGGTAGCTCACCGGCCCACCTGGTGAGCAGGTCCCGGTGACCGGGCACCCACTGAAGGGCGGCGTTGCTGACCACCACCTCGGTGCTCGGGTCGGGGTGCCAGTCCCGCAGGTCGGCCACCTCGAAGGTGACCG
This sequence comes from Micromonospora sp. DT229, assembly GCF_049844505.1. Classification (NCBI taxonomy): domain Bacteria; kingdom Bacillati; phylum Actinomycetota; class Actinomycetes; order Micromonosporales; family Micromonosporaceae; genus Micromonospora; species Micromonospora sp. DT229. The sequence goes on from NZ_JBNCLD010000006.1 coordinate 37,641, forward strand.
GGGTGTCCAGGGCGGCGGCCTGGGCGATCATCTCGGCCGAGGAGTCCAGCCCGATGATCCGGCTGTCCGGCCAGCGGGCGGCGAGGGTGGCGGTCAGGGAACCCGGACCGCAGCCTAGGTCGACCACCGTGTGGGGCCGGTCGGCGGCCACCCGGGCGAGCAGGTCATGAAAGGGCCGGGAGCGCTCGTCGCGGTAGCGCAGATAGGTCTTCGGGTCCCACATCCCGACCTCCCAAAATAAAAACCGTACGTACGTCTTGTTAGAGTACGGCCCGACCCGGCCGGAGGCAACCGTGGCCACTAGGCTCGCCCCATGGAGCAACGCACCTTCCCCCGACTCGGCCGGCAGGCCGGCGTGGTGGGCCTGGGCGCCTGGCAGCTCGGCGCCGACTGGGGCACGGTCAGCGAGGACGACGCGATGGCGGTGCTCAGCGCCGCCGTCGAGGCCGGGGTCACCTTCCTGGACACCGCCGACGTGTACGGCGACGGGCGCAGCGAGCAGCTGATCGGGCGGTTCCGCGCGGCCCACCCGGAGGCCGTACTGACGGTGGCCACCAAGATGGGCCGCCGGGTACCGCAGACCCCCGAGGCGTACACCCTGGACAATTTCCGGGCCTGGACCGACCGGTCCCGGGCGAACCTCGGAATGGACACTCTGGATCTGGTGCAGTTGCACTGCCCACCGACGGTGGTCTTCGCCGACGACGCGGTCTTCGACGCCCTCGACACCCTGGTCGAGGAGAAGCGCATCGCCGCGTACGGGGTCAGTGTGGAGACCTGCGAGGAGGCCCTGACCGCGATCGCCCGGCCGGGGGTGGCCAGCGTTCAGATCATCCTCAACGCGCTGCGCCACAAGCCGATCGAACGGGTGCTGCCGGCCGCCGCGAGCGCCGGGGTCGGCATCATCGCCCGCGTTCCGCTGGCCAGTGGGCTGCTCTCCGGCCGCTACGACGAGCACACCACCTTCGCCGCGGACGACCACCGGTCGTTCAACCGGCACGGGGAGGCCTTCGATGTCGGGGAGACCTTCTCCGGTGTCGACTTCGCCACCGGCCTGGCCGCCGTACGCCGGCTGGCCCCCCTGGTCGGCGACGGCCGGACGATGGCCCAGTTCGCCCTGCGCTGGGTGCTCGACCAGCCGGGGGTCACCGTGGTGATCCCCGGGGCCCGGGACGGGGCACAGGCCCGCGCCAATGTCGCCGCGGCCGGTCAGCCCCCACTGTCGACATCGGAACTGGCCGAGGTGACCGCGGTCTACGACGAGCTGATCCGACCGCAGGTGCATCACCGATGGTGAACGAACCGGCCGGCGGGGTCACCGACCGGCCCGAGGACAAGCAGGTCGTGATGAGCGGCTGGTTCCGGCTGACCCTCGGCCTGCTGGGGGTGGTCCTCGGCGCGGCCTGCACGGTGCAGGGGCTGGGCTACGTCGAGGACAGTGTGATGACCGGTCACCGGATCTGGGCCGTGATCGGCCCGGTGCTGATGGTGTCCGGGCTGGTCCTACTCTGGCTGGGGGTACGGGCCCGCAACCGCCGCTGACCCGCACTCGGTACCGGACCTTGTGGTCGGGTACCGGATGCGGTGGGCCCGGTCGGGGGTGGATTCCCCGGCCGGGCACGGAAAGCCCCGCGCACGGAAAAGCCCCGCGTCCGGTAGGAACGCGGGGCTTCACACCGATGTCTGGGGCGGCCGCGCCACTGGCCGGCAGCCGCCGACCGGTGTTGTCAGAGGGGGCGGACCTGCTCGGCCTGCGGACCCTTCTGGCCCTGGGCGATCTCGAACTCCACCCGCTGGTTCTCCTCCAGCGAGCGGTAGCCGCTGGACTGGATTGCCGAGAAGTGGACGAACACGTCAGCACCCCCGCCATCGACGGTGATGAAGCCGAAGCCCTTGTCAGCGTTGAACCACTTCACGGTACCCTGCGCCATGTGTATCTCCTTCTAAAACTGGCGGCCAAGCACGCCGTGCGGCCGGTTGGCCGTTTTCGAGCAGCGGTGCCTGAGGCGGCCCCCGGTGAAGGAGACTTCTCTCAACCCACGCCATCTCTCAACAGCGTGGAATAGCAAACCACGTACGCAAAAACTCTGCACAGCCTACCGGACGAAATTCTCCGACATGTGACCTGACGGATAGGTCAGTCCCACTGGGTGGTGGCCGCGCACGAGTCGAAGGGCCCCTTACCGGGCGGGTCTAATCGGGCCAACTGCCGGTCAACCGGCGTACCCCGACCGCTCCGCCCCGGTCCACAGCGGCCCGTACCACCGAGAAGATGGCACCCTGCAAGGCGGCGGCGGCCAGGATCTCGGCCCACCGGCGGTCCTCGTCGGTGGGGTTGGGCGCCTCACCGTCCCCAGCGGTCATCTTCCACACCTGACGAAAGATGACACCCGCGAGCGCACCGGCGGCCAGCCCCATCAGCACGCCGACCGGCCGGTAGGCCGCTTTGCCGATTTTGTTACTCATCCACGCCTCCCCTGGATGATGGCCAGAATCACCGCGGCGACGACCGCTCCGGCGGCCAGCGCCAGGAAGGGGGCCGGACCGCTGCGGGCATCACCCGTCGCGGCGTCGCGCCGCATCCCGGTCTGCGCGCGCATCCGCGCCACCGTCACCGCGGCCTGGTCCCGTACCCGTTCCCGGGTCTGGTCCGCAGAGGACCTCAGCCGCTTCTTGATGTCGGCCTTGGCGGCCAGCGCCTCCATCGTCTCGCCCAGCTCGACCCGGGTGCGCTGGATCTCCTCCCGCAGCGCCTCGGTGTCGCCGGTGCCGTTGCGTGTCATGCCCGCCCCCTGTCCCGGACCGCGGCGCTGACCACGTCGACGTCGGCGCGCAGGCTGCGCACGGTCGCCTGCGGCACCGGCGGCACCGCCCGACGAACCTGCCGTCGTCCGATCAGGGCGAGCACCCCGGCGATCGGGAACATGGCCACCCCCACGATCAGGGCGGCGGCCCACGCCGGCAGCACCAGGGCCAGCAGCAGGATCGCGGTGGTGATCAGCGCGGCGAGACCGAAGAACGCGAACACGCCGCCCCCGGCGAGCAGACCGACTCCGATGCCGGCCCGCTTGCCCTTCTCCGTCACCTCGGCGCGGGCCAGCGTCAGTTCGTCGCGTACCAGGCGGGAGACCTGCTCGGTCGCCCGCTGGACCAACTCGGCGGTGGACGGTTCGCCCCCATTGTGGGGTGTCCTCCCGTTGTGGGATGTCCTCCCGTTGTGGGATGCCCGGATGTTCGCCACGTCGGCCATGCTGTCCCCCTCTCGTTCATCTTCGCGCTGTGTGCCCGAACTCGGCGCCGGTCAATCCTGCCTGCGGATGGTCGACTTACCGCGCGGCGCAGACACCGAGAGATGGGACAGAAGCGTCCCGCAGCAGGTCCCCGGAAAACCCGACGACAAACCCCGGCGGGCGGCGGTTTCTCCCCGATCAGGGCGGTTCTTCTGCCCCGATCAGCAGGCGAGCCACGCCCGTGGGCCCGGGGGTCAGTGGCGGGCCTGCGCGGGTTCCTCCGGGCCGACGAAGGCCTCGCTGCGGGCCTCGCCGTCGTCACTGCCGCCGAACAGGCGCGCATCGTCCGGCACCTCGGCGTGGCGGCGGGGCGCCCGCGCGGGTCGTACCCACTGCCAGGGCAGGGTGCCGGTGCCGTCGCCGACCTCGGCGCGCAGTCGGGGCATCGCGGTGGGCCGGTGGTCGCGTACCCACGCCACCAGGTGTTCCCGGACCAGGCAGCGCAGGTCCCACAGGGCCCCGGCACTGCCGGCGCTCACCAACGCCCGAATCTTGATCATGCCGCCGGTGGCGTCCGTCACCTGGAGTACGCAGACCCGACCGTCCCACAGCTCGGTGCCCTCCACCAGGCGACGCAGTTCCTCCCGCATGGCCTGCACCGGAACCGACCAGTCGACCTCGAACTCGGCCGTGCCCAGCACGGCGGCCTCGGTGCGGGTCCAGTTCTGGAACGGGGTGTTGATGAAGTAGGAGGTGGGCAGGATCAGCCGCCGGTCGTCCCAGATCTGCACGACCACGTAGGTGAGGGTCAGCTCCTCGATGCGGCCCCACTCCCCCTCGACCACCACCACGTCGTCGAGGCGGACCGCGTCGCTGAAGGCCAGTTGCAGCCCGGCGAAGAGGTTGCCGAGCAGGCTCTGGGCGGCCAGGGCGGCGACGATACCGACCACCCCGGCACTGGTCAGCACACCGGCGCCGATGCCGCGTACGGCCGGGAAGGTCATCAGCATCACGCCGACCGTGAGGATCACGATCACCACGATGGTGACCCGGCGGAGCATGACCACCTGGGTACGCACCCGGCGGGCCTGGCGGTTGTCCGGCACGTCGACCCGGAACCGGGCCAGGGCGGTGTCCTCGAACACCACCAGCAGGGAGGCGACCAGCCAGGCGGTGGCAGCGATGACCGTGAGCACCAGCAGATGCAGGATCACCTGGCGCCCGGCGGTGCCGACGGCGTACCCGGTGCTGAAGCGGATGGCGAACTGCACCGCCAGCACGGTCGCGGCCACCTGGGCGGCCCGGTGGGCGTGCTCGGCCAACTCGGTAAGCAGCACCGAACGGCGGCCCCACCGTTTGATCAGCCGATGCACCACCTCCACGACGACGACGGCGGTCGCCGCCGCGGCGAGCGCGGCGACGACCGTTACCAGGTAGCTGTGCACGTGTTGCTCCTCCTCCGAGCCGACGGCAAGATCCGCACAAAGGGGCTATCGTGCCTCGGATCGCCGCCGCCGGCCACCGCTGGGAGGCGGTGGCCGGCCGGAGGATCAGACCTTGCGGTAGCGGGACTGGAGGAAGCAGTAGACGCCGAAGGCGGCGATGCCGAGGCCGATCAGGATCAGCAGGATGGTGCCGAAGGGCTGGTCACGCAGCGTACGCAGGGCGGCGTCGAGCCCTCGGGCCTTCTCCGGGTCGTAGTTGACCGCAGCCAGCACGACCAGCAGACCGGTGACCGCGAAGGCGCTGCCCCGGGAGATGTAGCCGGCCATGCCGAGACGACGGGCGAGCTGGGTGGTCCGGGCGTCCATCTCGCCGGTCTTGAGCCGCTTCATGAACTTCTTCTTGGCCCCGTAGATGGCCATGCCCACGCCGACCCCGGCGAGGACCAGGCCGGCCAGGCCGACCAGCCAGCGGCCACCGGTGGACTCCATCATCCGCGCGGTGAGCTCCTCCTGCTGGGAGGCGCTGTCGGAGTTGGCGTTGGAGAAGACCTTCCAGGCCGTCCAGGCCAGCCAGAGGTAGATGACCGTCCGGGCGGCGGAGACGACCCGCTCCTTGGTCCGGTCGTTGCCCTGTGCGGCGTGGTGCCCGACGGCCGCCTCCAGGGCCTGCCAGATCGCCATGGCCAGCATGCCGACGGCGATCGCGACGACGACAAACTTGCCCATGGGTTGCGCCGCCAGGGTGCGCAGCGCGCCGGACTGGTCGCCGTCGTCGGCAGACTTGCCGAACGCGAGCTGGAGGACCAGCCAGCCGAACAACAGGTGGACGATCCCGTAGCCGATGAAACCGGCCCGGGCGAGTAGTTCCAGCCACCGGCTGTCGGCCGTACGGGCGGCGGTGGCTTCGGCGTTCCGGGTGAGAGACATAGGCCCTCAATCACCGAACCCGAAGATTTCCAAACGTGGTGCCGCCGCCCGTCGTGACCGTCAGCCCGGGTTGCGGGAGATTCGCACCGCGACCTGGGAATCGGTGACGCTGTCCAAGGTGACCGCCAGACCACCGACCTCGGTGGCCTGCTGGCCGACCGTCAGGGTCAACTGCTCACCGGCGATGTCCAGGGTGACCTGGTCGTTCTGCACGCCGACCAGCTTGGCCTCGACACCGAGAATGTTGGCGTTGGCCTCGACCCCACGGTCGAAGGTCACCGTGCAGGCGTCCAGCCCGCAGTCGGTGCTGGCCCCTTCCGAGCTGCAACCGGCCAGCAGGGCGGTGCTCAGGGCCAGCCCGGCCAGCAGACCGGCGAGCTTACCGAGGGAGGTGGGGGAAGTCTTACCGGCGGAGGGTCGGTTCATCACGCCGCCCAGGGTACGAGAGGCCCGCGAATCCCCGTCGGTGCGCGAGCCGGTCACCAGCCGGGGGTGTCGGCGGCCCCGCTGAGCACCTCGGCCGCGGCCCGCCCGCAGGCCCGGGTGGCGCCGTGGGTGGCGATGTGCACCGGCCCGGTGACCAGGGCGGGGACCCCCAGTTCCACCACCACCGCGTCGGGTCGGGTGGCCAGGGCCCGGTCGACCGCGGCCCGCATCCAGGAGTGCCGGTGCAGGTCCCGCACCACCAGGACCAGGGGACGGCCGGCGGCCCCGGCGCTCGGATCGGCCGGGGTGGCCTCCTCGGTGTAGCGGACTGCGGTGGTGCCCGGCAGCAGTTCGGCCAGGGGGGCGGCCACCCCCCAGGGGGTGGCCGTTCCGATCGCCAGGTGGTGCGGTGGGGCGAACTCCACCACATGCGCGGCGCCGACCAGGGGCAGGGCCCGCTGCCCATCGGTCCGGGTGACCCGGACCGCCCGTCGGGCGGCGGCCAGTCCGACCCTCGAACCCGCCCCCTCGAACCCGCCCTCGACCGACCCGGCCCGGCCGCCGACCGACCCGGTTCGGGCGGCCAGGGTCCAGGCGGCCAGTTGGCCGACCCGCTTGGCCGCCTCGGCCAGGCGTTCCTCCGGCAGTTCCCCGGCGACGACCGCGGCGACGATGGCCTCCCGCATCTGATCGACGACCTGCTCGTCGGCGTGCTCGCCGCCGACACAGATCGCGTCCGCACCGGCGGCCAGGGCGCGGACCACCGCCCCGGGCAGGCCGTACTGGCCGGACACCGCCCGCATCTCCATCCCGTCGGTCACCACCACCCCCTGGAAGCCCAACTCCTCGCGGAGCAGACCACCGAGGATCCGACTGCTCAGGGTGGCCGGGAGTTGCGGATCCAGCGCCGGCACCAGCAGGTGACCGGTCATCACCGCCTGCACCCCCGCGGCGACGGCGGCCCGGAAGGGGGCCAGCTCGACGGCGTCCAGGCGGGCCCGGTCGGCGGTGATCCGGGGCAGGTCGTGGTGGGAGTCGACATGGGTGTCGCCGTGGCCCGGGAAGTGCTTGGCGCAGGCGGCGACCCCGCTGGACTGCAGGCCGCGTACCCAGGCGGTGGTGTGCCGGGACACCAGGGCGGCGTCGGCGCCGAAGGAGCGCACCCCGATCACCGGATTGTCCGGATTGGAGTTCACGTCGGCGTCCGGGGCGTAGTTCAGGGTCACTCCGGCGGCGGCCAGTTCGGCGCCGAGATCACGGGCCACCTCCTCGGTGAGCGCCGGGTCGTCCACCATGCCGAGGGCCAGGTTGCCAGGTCGGGAACTGCCCCGCACCCACTCGATCCGGGTGACGTCGCCGGCCTCCTCGTCGATCGCGACGATCACCTCCGGCCGTTCCGCCCGCAGGGCGGCGGTCAGCGCGCTCACCTGGGCCGGGTCGACGACATTACGGCTGAACAGGACCACCGATCCGAGCCCTTCGCCGAGGAGGCGACGGACCCAGTCGGGCGGGACCGTCCCGACGAAACCGGGCTGCAGCACCGCGTTCGCCAGCGCCGCCAGGTTTCCGTTGGACGCCCTCATGCCTGCTCTCCTCCACTTCGTACCGCCACCCGACGGTGCAGCCATGGTCACACTCGCACCCGAGAATAGTCAATAAACCTTACAGTTGCCTTGGGGGCCCTGCCCGGCGAGAGTGCGGGGATGGAGTTGCTGCTGAGCGACGCGACCAGCCCGGCCGACATTCCCGGCGTACGCCTGCTCGGCCTGGTGGTCGGCGGCCTGCTGTTGCTGCTGGCGATCCGGGCGATGTTCCGGCGCTGAGCCGCCGCTGAGGTGGTCCGACCCGGGAGGTGGTCCGGTTTCGGCATCAGGCCGCCCGGGTACCTGCGGCCCTCGATGAAACTGACCACGCACTCGATGTCGTTGCGCCGCGCGGCTCGCAGCCTGTTCGGTTGGAGCACCCTGCGGCCCAACCAGCTCGCCGCCATGCGGGCCGTGATGAAGCGCCGCGACGCCCTGGTGGTCCTGCCCACCGGCGCCGGCAAGTCGGCGATCTACCAGATCCCGGCCAGCCTGATCCCCGGCCCCACCGTGGTGATCTCGCCGCTGCTGGCCCTGCAACAGGACCAGATCGCCGCCCTCAACGAACGCCGGCGACCGGAGCTGCGGGCGGTGCGGATCAGCTCGGACGAGACACCCGGCCAGCAGGCCGAGGCGATCGCCGAGATCCGCGACGGCCGGGCCGAGTTCCTGTTCATCACCCCGGAGCAGTTGGCCAACCCCCAGCGACTGGCCGAGGTGCGCGAGCTGAAGCCCGCCCTGGTCGCCATCGACGAGGCGCACTGCATCTCCGCCTGGGGACACGACTTCCGCCCGGACTACCTGGCCCTGGGCCAGCTCATCGAGGGCCTGGGCCGCCCGCCGGTGGTGGCGCTGACCGCGACCGCCTCCCCACCGGTACGCGAGGACATCGTCGCCCGGCTCCGGCTACGCGAGCCGGAGATCGTGGTGTCCGGGTTGGACCGGCCGAACCTCTTCCTCGAGGTGGCGCACTGCCCGACCGAGGACTACCGGTGGCGGCGGCTGATCGCCCTGCTGGAGCAGGACGAGCGGCCCGGCATCATCTACGTGCCCACCCGGCGCGCCGCCGAGGAGTTGGCCGAGCGACTGACCTCGGCCGGCTTCCCGGCGCAGTACTACCACGGCGGGATGTCCGGAGGTGCCCGGGCCCGCCTGCACGAGGCCTTCCTCGCCGACCAGGTGCCGATCATGGTGGCCACCTCGGCGTTCGGCATGGGTATCGACAAGCCCAACATCGCCTGGGTGGTGCACATGGCGCTGCCCGACTCGCCGGACAGCTACTTCCAGGAGATCGGTCGCGCGGGACGCGACGGCCAGCCCGCCCGGCTCCTGCTGCTGTGGCAGGCCGAGGACGTCGGGTTGCAGCGGTACTTCAGCGGTGGCCTGCCGGACCCCACCGAGCTGCGCGACCTGGCCGCGTTGCTGCGCAGTGGCCCGAGCACCCGTAAGGAGCTGCGCGAGAGCACCGGCCTGGGGCCCCGCAAGCTCGGTCAGTACCTGGCGTTGCTGGAGCAGGTGGGTGCCGCCCAACCCCGGGCGGGGCAGCGGATCGGGGCACCCCGCTACTCCCCCACCCCCGTGGAGGCCGCCGAGGCCGCCCTGGCCGAGGCCGAACGGCAACAGAACCTGACCCGCTCGCGTACCGACATGATGCGTGCCTTCGCCGAGACCAGCGCCTGCCGTGGACAGACCCTGCTGGCGTACTTCGGGGAGCAGATGAGCGAGATCTGCGGGCACTGCGACAACTGCCACGCCGGCACCAGTGCCGCCGACGACGGTGCGGTGGGTCCCTTCCCGGTGCACAGCCAGGTCCGGCATCCGGAGTGGGGGCCGGGCCTGGTGCTCAGCTACGAGGAGGGCCGGATGACGGTGCTGTTCGACGAGGTCGGGTACAAGACCCTGTCGGTCAGCGTGGTGTCCGAACAAGGGCTGCTGTCGCTGGACTAACCTGGGCCGACCGCCGGCCGCACCCGCCCGGGTCCGGCCGAGGAGAAGACCGACGACGAGCGGGAGAGGCACATGATCGAACAGCCGGCGTACACCGGTTTCGGTTTCACCGACGACGAATGGGGGCTGCTCGTCGGTCTGCCGCAGTCGGTGCTCACCGCGGCGAGTGCCGCCGAGTCCGACGGCACCAAGGCGACCATGGCCGAGAGCGCCGCCGGGCTGGAGAGCATCTCCGCCGGCCGGGAGTCGGCCAGTCCCCTGGTGGCGGCGGTCGCCGGTGAGCTGGTGACCCGGGTGGGCGACCCGGAGGCCGGCGAGGAACTGCCCGCCATCGCCCCCGCCGACCCGCGCACCTACGCCGAGGACGTCCTGGCCCGCGCCAAGGAGGCCATGGAGCTGTTGGCGGCCAAGGTCGACGAGGGTGCGGCCGGCGCGTACCGGCACTGGCTGGTGGAGATCGCCGACCAGGTGGTCGGCGCGGCCAGCAGCGGCGGGGTCCTGGGCTTGGGCGGCAGCGTGGTCAGCGCCTCGGAGCGCCGCTTCCGCGACCGGCTGGCGCAGGTCCTCAACGACTGACCTGAGGGTACGGCGGCACCGGTCGGCGCCGCCGTACCTGTTAGGTCAGCCGACCCGTCGGCGGAACAGCACCGCCGAGAGCACCACCCCGAGGGTCAGGATGCCGAGGGACCAGGCCACCGCCTGGGCCGGTGCCGATCCGACCGGGGTGCCCAGCAGCAGCCCGCGCAGGGACTCGATGACCGGGGTGATCGGCTGGTGCTCCGCGAAGCCGCGCAGCCAACCGGGCATGGTCTCCACCGGCACGAAGGCGCTGCTCGGGTACGGCAGGAACATCACCAGGAAGGTGTAGCCGTTGGCCGCCTCCGGGGTCCGGGCCAGCAGACCGAAGGCCGCGGACACCCAGGAGACCGCGAGCAGGAACAACACCAGCAGCCCGGCGGCGGCCAGCCAGCGCGACGGCGCGACGGCCGGCCGGAACCCGATGGCCACGGCCACCGTCAGCACCAGGGTGGTGGCCACCAGGTTGCGGGCCACGCTGGCCACCACGTGCCCGGCGAGGATCGAGGTGGCTCCCACGTCCATCGTGCGCAGCCGCTCGATCATCCCCTCGGTCAGGTCGGTGGTGACGCTCACCGCGGTGCCCGCCGCGCCGAACCCGGCGCAGAGCAGCAGCACCCCGGGTACGACATAGGTCACGTAGGCCGAGCCGGTGTCGATCGCCCCGCCGAAGAGGTAGACGAAGAGCAGCATCAGCAGCACCGGCAGCACCAGCGAGGTGAGCAGGGCATCGATGTTGCGTCGGGAGAGTCGGACGCAGCGGCCGATCATCACCCCGGTCTGGGCACCCCGCAGCGCCAGCTCAGACACGGGTCACCTCCGGTCGTGCGGCGGCCGGTCGGCCGGTGAGGGTCAGGAAGACGTCGTCCAGGGTCGCCTCCCGGACGGTGAACCGGACCACCCCGTGCCGGTCCGGGTCGATCTCGTCGAGAAGTCGGCGTACCTGCGGCGCGCTGCCGTCGGTGCTGACCGCCAGGGCCAGCCGGGCCGGGTCCTGGCGCAGGACCCGGCCACCGAGGCGCTGCGCCACCTGCGCGAAACCGGCCGGGTCCCGCCAGATCAGCTCCAGTCGCTGGGCCCCGAACCGTCGCTTGAGTTCGGTGGCCGTGCCTTCGGCGGCCAGCCGGCCCTGGTGCAGCACGGTGATCCGGTCGGCCAGCCGGTCCGCCTCCTCCAGGTACTGGGTGGTCAGCAGCACGGTGACCCCGGCCTGGGCCAGTTCGCCGATCACCTCCCACAGGCCCTGTCGACTGCGGGGGTCCAGCCCGGTGGTCGGCTCGTCCAGGAAGATCACCGACGGGGTGCCGACCAGGCTGGCCGCCAGGTCGAGCCGACGGCGCATCCCCCCGGAGTAGGTCCGCACCCGCCGACCGGCGGCCTCGACGAGATCGAACCGTTCCAGCAGGGTGGCGGCCCGACGGCGGGCGGCGGGCCCGGAGAGCCCGGTCAACCGGGCCAGCATGGTCAGGTTCTCCACCCCGGTCTGCCCGTCGTCCAGGGCGGCGTGCTGGCCGGCGAGGCTGATCACCCGCCGGACCTGCCGACGGCTACGCCGCACGTCGTGCCCGGCCACCCGGGCGGTACCGCTGTCCGGGCGGGTCAGGGTGGCCAGGATCCGCACCGTGGTGGTCTTGCCCGCCCCGTTGGGGCCCAGCAGGGCGTGCACTCCGCCGGTGTCCACCCGCATGGTCAGCCCGTCCAGCACCACGAGCCTGCCGTAGGTCTTGCGCAGGTCGTCCAGTTCCACCGCCGGGGGTCCGTTGGCCATGATCCACCTCCGTTAATCTGCGTATGGCATACGCTTTAATGCGTAGACCGTACGCAGAAGATAGGATGGCGGTCAAGCCGTTACTGGGAGGTGGGGTGGGCGAGGTCGAACTGCCCGAGAACATCGCGCTCGCGTGGGGGCTGCGCGACCGGTCCAGTCGGGGCCCCAAGCGCAGTCTCAGCCTGGAACAGGTGGTCGCCACCGGCATCCAGGTCGCGCAGGCCGAAGGGCTGCCCGCGGTGTCGATGAGCCGGGTCGCCAGCGAGCTGGGGGTGTCGACCATGTCGCTGTACCGGTACGTGCCGACCAAACACGACCTGCTCGACCTCATGGTCGACACCGCCTTCGGCCCGCCGCCACCACCTCGCGGCCCCGAGGAGGGTTGGCGATCCGCCCTGGCCCGCTGGGGTGAGGGCAACCTCGTGGCGCTGCGCCGACAGCCCTGGATGCGACACGTGGCGATCAGTGGTCCGCCGATCAACCCGAACCAGGTCCGCTGGTTCGAGTACGGGCTGATCGCCCTGCGCGGCACCGGGCTGCGGGCCACCGAGCGGATCTCCACCATCATGCTGGTCAGCGGGTACGCGCGCAGCTGGGCCATGATCAGTGTGGATCTCGCCGAGGCCGCCGCCCGGTCCGGGCAGACCCCCGAGGAGGTGGGCCTGCGCTACTGGCGCCACCTGGCCGTGCTCACCGCCCCCGGCCCGTACCCCGCCATCCACGAACTGCTGGCCGAGACCTTCGACGAGGAGGAGCACCCCGACGAGGACTGGCGCTTCGGCCTGGAACGGATGCTCGACGGGGTCGAGGTGCTGATCCGCAACCGCGCCTCGGGCCCGGCCTGAGCAGGCCCCCTCAGGCCCGCTCCAACAGGGTCAACACCGCCCGCTCGGCCTGGTCACGAGGGGTGTCCGGGCGTACCGGCGCCAGCACCCCGTCGTGGAACAGGTCGACCACCCGGGGATCCACATAGGAGGTACGGGCCACCGTCGGGGTGTTGCCCAGCAGCTGGGCCACCTCCCGCATCACCCCGGCCACCGCCCGACGACGGGCCGTCACCGACCGGGGTGCCCCGAGCGCGGCCAGTTCGGTGGCCGCCCGCACGGTCGCGTGCCAGGTCCGGAAGTCCTTGGCGGTCATCTCCCCGCCGCTGGCCGCACGCAGATAGTCGTTGACCTCGTCGGCCCGCACGTCCCGCCAGTCCCGCCCGTCCCAGTAGCCGAACAGCCGCTGGGCCGAGCGGCGCCGCCTACGCAGGTCGACCAGCACCTGGCACAGCTCCGGGTCGGAGACCGACCGCACCTGCTCCACACCCCCCTTGGCGGGGAAGGCGAAGACCACACAACCCTGCCGCAGCCGGGCGTGCTCCGGGCGCAGGGTGGCCACCCCGAAGGTCGGGTCCTCACCGGCGGCGTACTGGTCCCCGCCGACCCGGAAGGTGCCCATGTCCAGCAGCCGGGTCACCGTGGCCAGCACCCGTTCCCGGCGCAGCCCCCGCCCGGCCAGATCCCGGCCCACCCGCTCCCGCAGCACCGGCAGCCGACGGGCCACCTCCAGCACATGGTCGAACTTCGCCTGATCCTGACGCTGACGCCAGAGAGGGTGGTAGAGGTACTGCTTGCGGCCGGCGGCGTCGATCCCGGTGGCCTGGATGTGCCCGTTGGGGTACGGCGAGATCCAGACCTGCCGCCAGGCCGGCGGAATGACCAGCGACCGCAACCGGGCCAGCTCGTCGGGGTCGCCCACCGGGGTCCCGTCCGGTCCCAGGTACGACCAGCCCTGGCCGCGCCGGCGGCGTCCGTACCCCGGCCGACCCGGATCGCTACGCCGCAACCGCACGGTCCGCACGCACCGCCCGTTCCACCCCGTCGACGGCCCCCAGCACCCGGTCGAGATCGAGCGCGGCCATCGTAGGGTGACTACCTACCCCGTCCCAGTCCGGCCATGCCCCCGGCCCGACCCAAAGCACCCGGTGCCGTCGCCGCTCCGGCGGCGGCCCCCACCGGCTGGGCGGGACCGGGCCGAAGAGCACCACCGAGGGGGTGCGGTAACCGGTGGCCAGGTGCGCCACCCCGGTGTCCCCGCTGACCACCAGGCGGGCGTCGGCCACCAGGGCCGCCAGCCCGGCGAGGTCGGTGCCCCCGGCCAGCACCGCCTCCGGGGACAGGCCGGCCCGCGCCGCGATCCGGGCCACCGTGGGGCGTTCCCGGGCACTGCCGGTCAGCACCACCCGGTGTCCCTGCTCGGTCAGCCGCCGGGCCAGGGCCGAGTACCGGTCGGGCGGCCACCGCTTGGCCGGCACCTTGGACCCGGGATGCAGCACGGTCACACCGGCCAGGTTCGACGGCGGCGGCCGACGCAGATCCAGATCCGTGGGGTCGGCCGCGATGCCGTAGCCCGCCAGCAGGCGGCACCACCGCACCACCTCGTGCTCGTCGTCGTCCCACCCCGGCCCGTCGAGCTGCCCCGCCTCGGGGTTGGCGAAGGCGAACAACCGACCGGGGTCCACGGTGGCCAGCAGCCGGTGCGAGTCCGGGCCCCGGCCGTGCAGGTTCACCGCCACCTCGACCGCCGCCCCGGGTCGGTCCAGCCGCCTCAGCCCGGCGGTCGGCAGCAACCGGTCGACCCCGCCGACCAGCTCGACCAGCGGCGCCAACCAGGCCGGCGCGGCCAGCACCAGTTCCGAATCGGGGTACGCCGCCCGCAACCCCCGCAGCGCCGGGACCGCCGTGGCCAGGTCACCGACGCCCAGGGCACGCAGGGCCAGGATCACGGGTAGGAGGTCTCCTGCTCGGCGCAGACCACCAGCTCGCGTACCGCGCAGCCGGCGGGCTGGGACAACGCGAACATGATCGCGGCGGCGGTGTCCCCCGGCTCGTTGAGGATCGCGTCCGGTCCGGGCCGGTACTGCGGGTCCCGATCGTCGAAGAAGGCCGTCCGCATCCCACCCGGGATCAGCAGGGTCACCCCCACCGTCCCGGCCAACTCGGCGGCGAGCGCCCGGGTGAACCCGACCACCCCGAACTTCGCCGCGCAGTACGCGGTGGCGTCGCTGACCGCCTTCAGCCCCAGGGTGGAGGCCACCGTGACGATGTGGCCCCGGGAGGCCGTCAGGAAGGGCAACGCCGCCCGGATCACCGCGGCGGTGGCCAGCAGATCCACCGCCACGATCCGATCCCAGGTCTCGCCGGGCACCTCGGCCAGTCGACCGGGCACGTCGATGCCCGCCGCGGTGACCACCGCGTCCAGTCCCCCGGTCCGCTCGACCAGCCGACGGGTGGCCTGCTCCGCGCCCCGGGTGTCGGCCAGGTCGCATTCGATCCACGGCACCCCGTCGGCGGGTGCCTGCCGGTCGAGCACGAGGGGTCGGCCGCCGGATCGGGCCACCGCGGCGACCACGGCCGCGCCCAGGCCGCTGGAACCGCCGGTGACCAGTACCGTCCGGCCGATCTCCGGGGTGCTCATGCCAGTGCTCCGGTGGACCGGGTGGCCGCGATCAGTCCGGTGGTGGAGCGTCCGTCCAGGTAGGGCACCACCACGCTGTGGCCGCCCCAGCGGCGCAGGATCTCCGCCTCGGGCAGGGCCTCGGCCCCACCGGTGGCGTAGTCGCCACCCTTGACCCAGATGTCCGGTCGCAGCCAGGACAGGGCCGCAGCCGGGGTCGACTCCTCGAAGATCACCACCGCGTCGACGCAGCTCAACGCGGCCAGCAGCCGAGCCCGGTCGACCTGCCCGATGACCGGCCGCTGCGGGCCCTTGAGCCCGGTGACGCTGGCGTCGGAGTTCAGGCACACCACCAGGCAGTCGCCGAGTTGCCGGGCGGCCTGGAGGGTGGCCAGGTGACCGGCGTGCAGCAGGTCGAAGCAGCCGCCGGTGGCGACCACGGTGCCCCCGGCGGCCCGGACCCGGGCCACCACGGCGGCGGCCGCGGCCACCCCCACCCGGTCCTCCGCGGCCGGGGCGTGCACCGGCTGCGGGGCCCGCCGGACCGGCGGTGGCAGTGCGGTGGCCACTCCCCCGTCGGCCACGTACGCCGAGGCCTCGGTGACGGCCTCCCGGACCGCCTCGGAGACCACCGCCCCACCGGCCAGGGCCAGGCTGGCGGTGGCCGCGAAACGATCTCCCGCACCGCAGGTGTCCCCCTCGGCGGCGACCGGAGCGGGCACCATCAGGGGGGTGGAGTCGGCCTGACTGAGCAGGGCGCCCTCGGCCCCCAGGGTCACCGCGACCGCGCCCGAACGCCACCGCTGCCGCAGCCGCTCGGCCCCCTCGGCGGCGGTGGCCAACCGGGTCGCCCCGACCGGTGCCTCCACCAGATGCCGCACCTCGGCCTCGTTCGGGGTGGCCAGGTGCACCCCGGGCACGGCCGCCGGTCCACGCGGGTGCGGATCCCAGACCACCGGGGCCCGGGTCGCCGCCAGGGCCGCCCGCAGCGCTGGTTGCCGGGCCACCCCCCGGCCGTAGTCGCTGACCAGCACCACGGAGGCGCGTTCGATCACCCGCAGCACAGCCGCCGCGGGCTCCCCCGGCTCGCCGGCGCCACCACCCCGGTCGTGGCGCAGCAGCACCCGCCCACCGGCCCGCAGCCGAATCTTCTCCGGGGTGGCTCCGGTCAGCCGCAACGGATACACCTGCACCCCGGCGGCGGCCAGCAACACCCCGAGGCGGGCCGCACCGGCGTCTTCCGCCAGCGCGGTGATCAGCACCACCTCGGCGCCCTGGGCCGCCGCGAAGACGGCGGCCAGACCCGCCCCGCCCGGCCGGTCCAGGTGGGTGATCTCGTCGAGGACCGGCACCGGGGAGTCCGGACAGAGCCGGTTCACCACGCCCTCGACGTCGCGGTCGAGCAGGGTGTCGCCGAGCACCACCACGGGTCCTGTCACGATTGCCTCCTCACGCCTCGACCGGTCGCCCGACGTCGCCGTCCAGCACCACCTCGACACCGGTCCGGACCGGACCCACCGCCGGTGCGACCGGCTCCGTCTCCGGCAGGCAGTCCGGCAGCGCCTGTTCGACGTACTCGCAGAGCAGGTGGCTGGAGACCAGGTGCAGTTCCTGCACGACCTGGCTGTCCGGCGACTCCACGGCCAGCACCTCGTGGCACACCTCGGCCAGGGGGTTCGGGGCCGGGCCGGTGAAGGCCCAGCAGCGCAGCCCGGTCTCCCGCCCGGCCCGGGCGGCGGCCAGCAGGTTGCCGCTGCCGCCGCTGGTGGACAGCAGCAGCAGGACGTCCTCCGGCCGCCCGTGGGCGCGGACCTGGCGGGCGAAGACCTCGTCGTAGCCGTAGTCGTTGCCGATCGCGGTCAACGCCGAGGTCTCGGCGTGCAGGGCGATCGCCGACAGGGGCTGCCGGTCCTCACGCAACTTGCCGACCAGTTCGGCCGTCAGGTGTTGGGCTTCGGCGGCGCTGCCGCCGTTGCCGGCCACCAGCAGCCGACCGCCGTCGGTGAGCCGCCGGGCCAGGGTGGCCCCCCACCGGGCGAGCAGCGGCTCGCAGCGTCGGTACGGCGGCAGGGCCACCGCCAGGTTGGCCAGGTGCCGCTCCAACAGGGTGGCCGCCGGCATCAGGCCACCACCCGGGTCGGCCGACGTACGGCGACCACCTCGGCGTACACCTCGGCCAGCCGCTGGGCGGTCACCGTCCAGGAGTAGTGCTGCCGGGCCCGGGCCCGGGCCGCGCCCGCGTAGGCGAACCGGCGGATCCGGTCGTCGAGCAGCCGCCGCAGCGCCTCGCCCAGCGCCCGGGGATCCCGGGCCGGCACCAGATCCCCGGTCACCCCGTCGACCACGGTGTCGCGCAGACCCCCGACGGCGGTGGCCACCACGGGCACCCCGCAGGCCATCGCCTCCAGCGGGGTCAGGCCGAAGGGCTCGTACCAGGGGGCGGCGACCAGGATGTCCGCCGACCGGTACCAGCGGCCCATCTCCTCCCGGGGCACCGCCCCCACCAACCGGACCCGGTCGGCCACCTCGCAGCTGCCGGCCAGGGCCCGCAACCGCCGGGCGTACGGGTCGGCCTCCAGCAACCCGGCCGGTGGCCCACCCACGACCACACACTCCGCCTCGGGTACGTGGGCCATGGCCCGCACCACGGTCTGGAACCCCTTGCGTTCCACCAGTCGTCCGACCGTGAGGATCCGGGGCCGGACGGGTTCCCGCTCGGCGGCCGGGCCCAGCGGGGCGAAGGTGCCCAGGTTCACCCCGGACGGGATGACGGTCATCGCCGAGCGGGGCACGCCCATCCGGACCAGCTCACCGACCTCGTCCCGGCACTGCGCGACGACCCGGTCGACGGCGCGGCCGAGCTGGAGTTCGTAGCCGATGCGGCGGGCCGGGCTGGTGTCCTGCACCCCCTGGTGGCGGCGCTTGACCGTGCCCAGGGCGTGGTACGTCTGCACCACCGGGATGCCGGTGGCCCGACCGGCCTGGAGGGCGGCCAGTCCGCTCATCCAGAAGTGCGCGTGGATCACCTCGGGGGTCCAGTCCCCGCCGCGCCACTGCTCCACCAGCCAGGCCCCGAAGGGGCGCATGTGCGGCAGCAGGGCGTCCTTGACCACCGGTTCGGCCGGCCCGGCCGGTACGTGCACCACCTCGTAGCCGTCCGCGGTGCGTACGGTCACCGGCAGGTCGACCGCGTCGCGCCGGGTGTAGACCCGCACCTCGTGCCCGGCGGCGACCAGCGCGGCGGACAGCTCCGCGACATGGGTGTTCTGACCACCGGCGTCCTCGCCGCCCAGGATGGCTAGCGGGCTGGCGTGCTCCGAGATCATCGCTATCCGCATACTTCCTCCTCCAGCAGCCGGTCCCAGTCGGCGAGGAAACGGTCGAGGCCGTAGCGCTCCCGGGCGACGGCGCGGGCCACCCGGCCCACCCGGCGGGCCTGCTGCGGCTGGGCGACGAACCGGCCGGCGGCGGCCAGCAGGGTGTCCACCCGGGTGGAGAGCGCCCCGGCCTGCGGCGGCACCGCCATCACCGCCTCCGTGGTGGCCAGCGCCACCACCGGCATACCGATGCTCATCGCCTCGATCAGGCTCAGCCCCAGCGAGGTCCACCGGCACAGGTGCAGGTACGCCCGGCGGCGCGCCAACTCGGCGTGCATCCGGTGCTGCGGCACGTCGTCGTGGCTGGTCAGCCGGTCGGCGGGCAGCCCCAGGTGGTCGGCCAGCCCGGCCACCTTCATGCCGAACACGTCCAGCGGGGCGATCTCGGCGAACCGGGGCAGCAGGTCGGTCCCGGTGACCCGCCACCGGCGTACCGGCTCGTTGATCACCACGGCCAGCCGGTCCAGTTCACCGGTGTACTCCACCGCCGGTGGCACGATGCCGTGGTCGATGACCGTGGTCCGGGTGGCCCCGGTGTCCCAGAAGAGTTCGTTGAACGCGGTCACGTGCGCGATCAGCAGGTCGTCCCGGTCGGCCATGGGGTGGCGGCTGTGCGGGACGTCGCCGTCCTTGGGGGTGTTGTGCTCCACGTAGATCGCCGGCAGGTCCCGGCCGGGCCGGCGGCCGAGCCACTGCGTCGCCAGGTCCAGTTCCTCCGGGCGTTGCAGGATGACGAGGTCCACCTCGGCGCTACGCAACTGCTCCGGGCTCACCTCGGCCGCGCTGTCCGGCCAGGTGTAGGTGCGGGCCCGACCCAGGCCGTACGGCCCCCGGTCCGGGGTGGCCGGTACCAGGTACCGGTGTTTGCCGTGCACGAAGGAGGTGGTCCAGGAGCCGTGCACGTGCCAGAGCAGGATGTTCATCGGCTGTTCCCGCTGCTGGTGACGGGCACGTCCAGCAACCGCAGGGCGGCCAGGACCGCGTCCGGTTCCACCTGGCTCAGGCAGGGGTGTCCGGGTACCGGGCAGCGCGCGGCCCGGGTGTCGCGGCAGGGCGCGGTGGCGTCGCCCAGGCGTACGGTCGGCACCCGCCAGGGGCCCCACTGTCCGAAGGGGACCGTGGGGGCGAAGAGGCTGACCACCGGCACCTCGTGGGCGGCGGCCAGGTGCGCCGGGCCGGTGTTGCCCACCACGACCGCCCCGGCCGCCGCGACCACCCCGGACAGTTCGGCCAGCCCGGTCCGCCCGCCCAGGTCCACCGCGTGGGCACCGGCCACCCGGGCGGTCAGGTCGCGTTCCTGGGCGTCCCCGGTGACCACCACCCGGTGCCCGGCGTGGACCAGGTGCCGGCAGATCCGCTCGGCCACCTCCGGTGGGCAGCCTCGGGCCTGGGCCGCCGATCCGGGGTGCAGCACCACGTACCCGGGCGCACCGGCCTCGGGTGGAGGCGGTGGGGCCGGACGCAACCGCAGTCGGGGCTGGTCGTCGGGGGGCAGCGGATAGCCCGCCGCGGCGGCCAGGGACAGGGCGCGTTCGGCCTCCGGCACCCCGGGCGGTACCCGGTGCCGCACGTCCAGCAGGGCTCCGGGGTAGTCGTCGCTGATCGCGGCGATCCGGGCCACCCCGGCCATCCGCAGCAGCAGGGCCAACGGCAACGGCGACTGGTGGAAGGAGGTGAAGATCACCGCCTCGTCGGCGCCGACGGCGGCCAGCCGGGCCACCAGGGCGGTCATCTCCGCCGGGTCGACCGGTGCGGGTGCCGGGTCGATCCACGGCAACCGGTGCTCCACCACCTCGTCGATGCCCGGCAGCAGGTCGGCGGCGGCCCGTCCGCGTGGGCCGCAGAGCAGCACCACCCGGTCGGCACCGGCGGCTACCGCCCGGATTCCCGGCCCGGTCACCAGCACGTCGCCCGCCGAGTCCGACCGCACCACAAGCACGGTCCGTCCCCGGTCGGCCGGGGCCCCGGCGAGGGCGGGTCGCAGGGCCTGCTGGCGGCGCAGGATCTCGCCGACCGCCGAGGGCAGGTCGTCGGCCACCCAGGGGGCCGCGGCGATCTCCTCGGCCCGGGTGACCGGGGTGGGCACCAGGACACCGGCCGCCCCGGCGGCCAGGGCCGCGGTGACGTCCCGTCCGATGTCACCGATCAGCACGCAGCGGGCCGGCACGGTGCCCAGGGCCTCGGCTGCGGCGTACACCAGACCCGGGGCCGGTTTGCGGCAGACGCAGGCGTCCCCGTCGTCGTGCGGGCACACCTGCCAACTGTCGAAGGGCCCCAACAGCTCCTCAACCCGGTCGTGCACCCGCTCCAGTTGCCCCTCGGTGAACAGGCCCCGGGCCAGCCCGGACTGGTTGGTCACCACGGCGAGTCGCAGACCGGCGGCCCGCAGCCGGTCCAGCGCCGTGCGGGCGCCGGGCATGGCCCGGACCTTGTCCGGATCGCCGTTGTACGGCACGTCCTCGATCAGGGTGCCGTCGCGGTCCAGCAGCACCGCGTCGAACAGCAGGGACCCGCGACCGGCCGGTCCCGCGCCGGCCGGCACCTCGGCTGGCCTGCGCTGATCCGGTTGCCCATGGTCCCCTCGCACGGGCGGCGGGTTCCCGGCGCCCCGAGGAGTAAACGTCGATCGCGACGCGGCGGACGACTGCCGGCGCGTCGGCGGCCCGATGACGCCGCCAGCGGTGGCCTTACCCGTCGCCCCGGAGAAGCTAACCCACCTGCCGTTAGCCGGCCCGGCCGGCTGGGTAGGGAGAACCGATGGCGATCGTGCAGCGGGTGATCGAGGCCCCGGTCGGGCAGGTCTGGGCGGTTCTCGCGGACGGCTGGACCTACAGCGACTGGGTCGTCGGCACCGCCCACATGCGGGACGTGGACGACGGCTGGCCGGCGGTCGGCACCCGCCTGCACCATCGGGCCGGGCCCTGGCCCTTCTCCCTGGAGGACTCCTCCGTGGTGCTGGAGTGTGAGCCGGAACGCAGGCTGGTGCTGCGGGTGAAGCTCTGGCCCGCCGGTGAGGCCGTGGTGGTGTTCACCCTGGAACCGGTCGGACCCCAGGCGACCCGGGTGTCCCTCGGCGAGGACTTCGCCGCCGGTCCGCTGCGCTGGATCCGCACCAAACTCAACGATCTGGTGTTGCACCTGCGCAACCGGGAGACCCTCAACCGGCTCTCCGACATCGCGCGGCGGCAGAAGAACTGACCGCTCTGCGGACGGAAGCCCACGTCGGCGTAGCCGTGGAGAACGGGCGGGGGAGCCATTTCGCCCCGGAAGGGGCAACTGGCTACTCTCTGAAGGACCCTGTTCGCAGATTGAGGATGTCCCCCATGATCGAACCCGTCCAGTTACCCTCGCCGTGGCGGGACGTGCGCCTGACTGTCGTGGTGCCGACCTACAACGAGGCCGGCAACCTGCCGACCCTGGTCGAGCGGCTCCTCGCTCTGCCACTGCCCGGGCTGAAGGTGCTGGTCGCTGACGACAACTCGCCGGACGGCACCGGCGAGGTGGCCGACAAGCTGGCCATCGAGCATCCCGAGCGCATCGAGGTGCTGCACCGACCCGGCAAGGAGGGTCTCGGGCGGGCCTACGTGGACGGGATCGGGCGGGCCCTGGAGAGCGGCGCGGAGTACGTCGCCCAGATGGACGCCGACCTGTCGCACCCCCCGGAGGCGCTGCCCGGCATGCTGGGTGCCCTGCTCTCCACCCAGGCCGGGGTGGTGATCGGGTCGCGGTACGTCCCCGGTGGCGAGCTGGACGAGAACTGGCCGTTGTACCGCCGGGCCCTCAGCGGCTGGGCCAACCTCTACGTGCACACCCTGCTGCGGGTACGGATCCGGGACCTGACCGCCGGGTTCAAGATCTGGCGGGCGGACGCGTTGCGCGACATCGGTCTGGAGCGGGTGCAGTCCAACGGCTACAGCTTCCAGGTGGAGATGCACTACCTGGCCACCAAGCTGGGGCACACCATCCTGGAGGTGCCGATCCGGTTCGAGGAGCGGCGGGACGGCGCCTCGAAGATGACCACCGCCACCAAGATCGAAAGCGCCCTGATGCCGTTCAAGCTGCGTACCCGGCATCGTCACATCGACCGCTGAGGCACCGGCGTTCAGCGGTAGATGGCACGGTGCGCGGTGCGTACCGCCCGGTGGTAGACCTCGCCGGTGAGGACGCCGTCGCGGGCCAGGGCGGCGCGGGCGGCGTTCGCGCCCGGTGCGCCGTGCACCCCGCCACCGGGATGAGCCGACGAACTGGCCAGGAAGAGCCGGTCGACCGGAGTGTCCGCCCGGCCCAGACCGGGGACCGGGCGCAGGAACAGTTGCTGGTACGGCGCGGCCGTGCCACCGCCCAGGGCCCCACCGACCAGACTGGGATTGGCCTGCTCCAACTCGGCCGGCCCGGCCACATGCCGGCCGACGACCAAGCTCCGGAAGCCGGGGGCGGCGTCCTCCAGCACGGCCTCCATCCGCTCGACATGGGTCATCAGTTCCTCGGCCCGCCAGTCCCGACGGAACGGCAGATGGGTGTACGACCAGAGGGACTCGGTGCCCGGCGGGGAGTGGCTGGGGTCGGCCACGGACATCTGCCCGAGCAACAGGAACGGATCACGGGGCAGTTCACCCCGGGCCAGGGCGGCGGAGTACCCGGTCAGCCCGTCGAGATCCGCGCCCAGGTGCACCGTGCCGACGGTGGCCAGCTCACGGTTGCGCCACGGCATCGGGCCGGACAGCGCCCAGTCGACCTTCAGGGTGGAGCCGTCCCAGCGGAAGTGCTCCAGGTCGGCCACCAACGTAGGCGGTAGCGCGGCGGCACCGACCAGGTCCAGGTAGAGCGCGGGGGCGGGCACGTCGGCCAGCACCGCCCGCCGGGCCCGCCAGAGGCGTCCACCGGCCGTGCGTACCCCCACCGCCCGGCCCCGGGCGATAAGCACCCGGTCGGCCCGGGCCCCGTAGTGGATCCGGCCACCCCGCTCGGTCAACCGGGCCACCAGGGCGTCGGTGATCTTCTGGGCCCCGCCCACCGGCACCGGCCAGCCGACCTGCTGCCCGAGCATCGCCAGCAGCCAGCCGTACACCCCGGAGCCGGCCTCCTCGGGGGACAGGTCGGTGTGCAGGGCACAGCCGGCCAGCAACGCGGTACCGCCGGCACCGGCGAACAGTTCCGCGCCGAGGCGGCGTACCGGTAGCACCATGCGACGGGCCAGCCGCAGCGAACCGCCGACCCGCAACCGACGCAGCAGGTCCAACCCGCCGCGCACCGGCGGGAAGGGCCTGGTGATCAGGCCGATCATCGGATCGGCCACCTGCCGCCACTGGTCGTACGCGGTCAGCCAGCGCTGCCCGTCACCGGGCGCGAACTCCTCCAGGGAGGCGGCCGTGACCGCCGGATCCCGGTTGAGCAGTGCCGCCCGCCCGTCGGGGAACAGGTGCGCCAGCACGTCCGGGGCGTGTCGCCAGGCCAGCCCGTGGCGGGACAGCTCCAGCTCCCGCAGCACCGGGGAGACGTAGCCCAGCGGATAGAAGGAGCTGTAGAGGTCACTCAGGTAACCCGGTGCGGTGACCTCGGCCGAGCGCACCGCACCGCCGGGCACCTGGGTGGCCTCCAGGACCAGCACCTCCCAGCCGGCGTCGGCCAGCAGGTTGGCGGCGACCAGCCCGTTGTGTCCTGCTCCGATGACGAGGGCGTCGGCGCGTTCGGCCCCGGTGGAACCCGGCGAAATCATCCAGGGACGCTACCCTGCGGCCAACCGGGCGAAACGTTTGCCGGGCGCGACCAGGGGCATGCAGCGCCCATGTACACCGTTACGCAGCTGATCGGTGGGGTGTGGGGGGCCGGCGGGGACGACGGCGAATTCGTGGTGTGCGACCCCTCGGACGGCAATCGGGTGAGCACCGCGCCGATCGCTACCGCCGACGAGGTCGACAAGGCCGTGGCGGCGGCCCGTGAGATGGCGCCGCAGTGGGCCGCCACCCCGGCGGCGGAGCGGGCCGCAGCCCTGCTGCGGGCCGCCGAGGCGGTGGCCGAGGCGGCCGACGACCTGGCCCGGGCCACCACCGCCGAGATGGGCAAGCCCCTGGCCGATGCCCGCGGCGGGGTCGAGGCCGGCATCGCCACCCTGCGCCAGTACGCCGAACTGGCCCCGGCGCGTGGCGGCCGTACCCTGCACGGCGATCCCGCCGCCCTGGACTTCATGGCCCCCGAGCCGCGCGGGGTGGTCGCCGTCCTCACCCCCTGGAACGATCCCGTGGCGGTGGCCTGTGGGCTGCTGGGGGCGGCCCTGGTCACCGGAAACGTGGTGCTGCACAAGCCGAGCGAACGGACTCCGGCCACCGGGTGGCTGCTGGCCCGGGCCCTGGACGCCGCACTGCCGGCCGGGGTGCTGTCGCTGCTCACCGGCGGGCCGACCACGGGGGCCGCGCTGGCCGCCGCCGAGGTGGACGTGGTGGCGCATGTCGGCTCCACCGCCACCGGCCGGGCGATCGCCGCGGCTGCCGCTGCCGGTGGCGCCAAGGTGCTGTTGGAGAACGGCGGCAGCGACCCGCTGATCGTCGATGCCGAGGTCGACCCGGTCTGGGCGGCCGAGCAGGCGGCCCAGGGGGCCTTCGCCAACGCGGGACAGATCTGCGTGGCGGTGGAGCGGATCTACGCCCACCGGGACATCGCGGAGGACTTCGTCGACGCCCTGGTGAAGCGGGCCGCCGCCCTGCGGGTGGGGCCGGGTCGTGACCCCCGGACCGACCTCGGTCCACTTGTCGACCGACGCCACCGGGACCAGGTGCACGGGCAGGTCACCGCGGCGGCTGCCGAGGGGGCCCGGATCCGGGTCGGCGGCACCCTGCCCGAGGGGCCCGGCGCCTACTATCCGGCCACGGTGGTCGACAACTGTCGGCACGATTTCACCCTGGTCCGGGAGGAGACCTTCGGGCCGGTGGCCCCGGTGGTGGTGGTCGACTCGTTCAGCGAGGCGCTGCGCTGTGCCGCCGACTCGCCGTACGGGCTGGCCGCCACGGTGCTGACCAGGTCGATGAGTCACGCCCAGCGGGCCTGGCGGGAGTTGCCGGTGGGCACGGTGAAGGTCAACGCGGTCTTCGGCGGGGCTCCGGCCGGTGCCGCCCATCCGCGTCGGGGCAGCGGCCAGGGCTTCGGTTACGGGCCGGAGCTGCTCGACGAGTTCACCGCCATGAAGGCGGTGCACCTCCAGGCCCCGGGCGGCGGTCACTGGTGAGGGTGCGGTCCCGGTCAGCCAGGCACCGCCTGCGACCGGAACCGCACCCGAGGGGCCTACCGCCGGATCAGTCGCCGCGGGCCTTGCGGGTCTGCCGGTCGTTGGCCTTCTCGATGGCCTTGACCAGTTCCGGCTTGGCCATGCTGGACCGGCCCCGTACGTCCAGTCTGCGGGCCACCTCAAGGAGGTGCTCCTTGGGTGCGTTGGCGTCCACCCCGCCGGCGGTGGGTGCGCGGCGCTCGGGACCCCCGCCTTCGGCCTGTCGGTCGCTCGGACCCTTGCGGCCCTTCGGCTCCCAGTGGTCGCCCACCTTCTCGAACTGGTGCTTGACGGCGGCGAAGGCGGTACGGTGCGCCCGCTGCCCCTCGCCGTAGGTCTGCACCGCGGAATCGTGTGTCTTCTCCCAGGTGCGCTGGGCCTTCTCCGGGGAGCGCCGCAGCGTGCTGGGCAGTACCTCGCGCCCGGGCATCTCGGTCCTCCTTCGTCGGATGGCGTTCCGACTCGCCTTCCCGTCGGTGTCGCCGGTAAACCGGGGCGGCGGTTTGTCGCCGTTTCGCACCGGGTACCGGCCGGGCCTGGGTCGCGTACGGCTAGGAGCGGTGATGACCACGACGAACCCCGACCTCCCGCCGGCCGAGCCCTCGACCTCGCCGCTGCCCCGTCGGATCCGCCAGTTGCACCTGTCGACCTGGCGTGGGGTGCTGCTCCGCAGCGGCCGCAACTACCTGCGGGACAACTGCACGGACTGGGCCGCCGCCCTCACCTACTACGGGGTACTCGCCCTCTTCCCCTCCACCGTGGTGGTGGTCGCCCTGGTCGGTCTCGTCTCCGACGGCGAACGCACCGTCGACACCGTGTTGGACCTGGCCCGGGGGGTGGGTGCCGGTGCGGTGGTGGGCAACGAGGGTTTCGTCGGGGTGGTCCGGGCGGTGGTGGACCAGAACAGTTCCGCCGGGGTCCTGCTGAGCTTCGGCCTGTTGGGCGCCCTCTGGTCGGCCTCGAACTTCATCGCCTCCTTCACCCGGGCCTCGAACGCGATCTACGGCGTGGCCGAAGGGCGGCCGGTGTGGCGGCTGCGTCCGATGCAGATCGGGCTGGCCGCCCTGTCGCTGATCATGCTGGCCACGGTCGCCGCCGGTCTGATCGTCAGCGGCCCGGTGGCAGACGCGGTCGGCGACCTGATCGGTGCCGGCGGGGCGGCCCGCACCGCCTGGGCGGTGGCCAAGTGGCCGGCCCTGGCGATGATCGCCATGCTGCTGATGTCCCTGCTGTTCTGGGTGGCCCCGAACGTGCGTCAGCCCCGGTTCCGCTGGCTGACCCCCGGCGGCGCGGTGGCCCTGCTGGCCTGGATGCTGGCCTCCTTCGGCTTCGGCCTGTACGTGGCGAACTTCGGCTCCTACGACGCCACCTACGGCAGCCTCGGGGCGGTCATCGCCTTCCTGGTCTGGCTCTACCTGTCCAACTCCGCGCTGATGCTCGGGGTCCAGATCAACGCCGAACTCCAGCGCGGTCGGGTGCTCCAGTCCGGTGCCGGGGACCCCACCGAACCGGTGCTGCCCCCACGGTCCCCGGCCGGTTCGTGACCGCTTGCCGGGTTTACCACCCGCCCTGCCGGGTAGCGCAGAAGACATGGATCGCGGCAACAGCAAGCACGCACCCAGGGTTGACGACCAGATGAGCCAGGAGGTCAACGGCCTGGTCCAAGGGCCGGGGACCGGTGGCTCGCGGGTCGACGAGACCCGGGTACCGGAACCGGCCGGCGAGGATCAGCCGGAGACGACCACCGCCGTGGGCGGTGACCAGCGCAGCGGCACCCCGCAGGGGATGACCTCCGAGGACGTCGAGGCACGCAGCCGGCTAGGGCGATTCATCACGATGACCGCCCTGCCCGGCGACCGGGCCGCCCTGCTCGCCAACGCGCGGGAGAACGAGGCACCCGACGACGTGCTCGCCGCACTGGAGCGGCTGCCGGAGGGCACCCGGTACCAGACCGTGTCCGAGGTCTGGGCGGCGCTGGGGCACAAGAACGAGACGACGCGCTGGTGAGGCGGGCCACCCAGGTCCACCGCCCTCGCCGGCGCAGGGAGGGATGCTGATGAGTGGCGTAACCGAACATGTCGACGTGGCCGTCCCGGTGCGGACGGCGTACGACCAGTGGACTCAGTTCGAGGAGTTCCCCCACTTCATGGAGGGCGTGGAGTCCGTACGGCAGATGTCCGACACGATGACCCACTGGACGGTCGAGATCGCCGGGGTCAAGCGGGAGTTCGACGCCGAGATCACCGAGCAGCTGCCCGACGAGCGGGTGGCCTGGCGCTCGACCGGCGGCACCCAGCACGCCGGGGTGGTGACCTTCCACCGGCTGGACGAGCACAGCAGCCGGGTCAGCCTGCAACTGGAGTTCGACCCGCACGGTGTGATCGAGCAGGCCGGGGACAAGCTCGGCGTGGTCGACCGGCGGGCCAAGGGTGACCTGCAACGGTTCAAGCAGTTCATCGAGCGGCGCGGGCAGGAGACCGGCGCCTGGCGCGGAAAGGTCGACCGACCCCAGCCCTGATCATGATCTCGTCGAGGGGCGCCCGGTGTGACCCGCCGCCCCCGACCCACTGTGCCCCCCCCCCCCGGTGGCCCCCCGTTTGCCCCACCCGGGCCGGGGTCG